>JBDZUN010000043.1:1366-17270 GCA_040255145.1 Hyphomicrobiales bacterium
ACATGCTGCTGACGCAGATCGAGACCGCGATCGGCCGCAAGAAGCGCATCGGGATCGAGCTGATCATCGAGACCGCGCTCGGCATGGCCAATATCGACGAGATCGCGGCGGCCAGCAAACGCAACGAATCGCTGCATTTCGGGGTCGCGGACTTCTCCGCCTCGACCCGGGCGCGCACCGTCAATATCGGCGGCCCCAACCCGGACTACAGCGTGCTGACCGATCCCGACGCCAACGGCCGGCGCGAAGTCCATTGGGGCGACATGTGGCATTACGCGATCGCCCGTCTGGTGATCGCCGCGCGCGCCAACGGCCTGCGCCCGATCGACGGCCCGTTCGGCAACTTCTCCGACGACGACGGCTTCCGCGCCCAGGCGCGCCGCGCAGTCGTGCTGGGCTGCGAGGGCAAGTGGGCGATCCACCCGAAGCAGGTGCCGCTGGCCAACGCGGTCTACACCCCGTCGGACGATGACGTCGGCTATGCCCGCCGCGTGCTGCAGGCGATGGACGACGCGCAGAAGGGCGGCCAGGGCGCGGCCTCGCTCGACGGCCGGCTGATCGACATCGCCTCGATCCGCCAGGCCCAGGCCCTGGTGCAGCAGGCGGAACTGATCGCCAGACGCGAGGACCAGCCGGCAGCAGCCCGCGCATAGGGTAAGGCGGGCGGCCGCCAGTCGACGGCCGCCGCCACGCACCTTCGGGCCGTCTCACCCGGCCGGGCGGTCCGCCGCCTGAAGATGGCGCAGCTTGTCGGGATTGGTCACGATATGGACGCCGTGGATCAAGCCGTCCAAGACGTTCAGCGACAGCACCAAGGTCACGACGCCGTCGAGCCGGCCGACCAAGCCGGGCGCGCCGTTCACCGCGCGCACTTCAAGTGTATCCGGATGCTGGTGCCCCTTCTGCCATATGCCGATCAGGAAGCGCGCCACCTTGTCGTCGCCGTGGATGACGTTGCGCGCCGCCAGCACGCGGCCGCCACCGTCGGTCCAGGCCTCCGCTTGCTGCGCCAGCATCGCCTTCAACCCGGCGACGTCGCCGCCCGCCACCGCCGCCCCGAACGCCGCGAGCAGGCTGCGATGCGTGTCCGGATCAGCGTCGTAGCGCGGTTGCGCGGCGGCAACGCGCGCCCGCGCCCGGCGCACCAATTGGCGGCAGGCGGCTTCGTTGCGCCCCAGCGTCTCGGCGATCTCGGTATAGTCGCAGTCGAACACGTCGCGCAGCAGGAACGCCGCTCGCTCTGCCGGGCCAAGCCGCTCGAGCACGACCAGAAGCGCCGTCGACAGACTGGAGGCAAGCGCGCCGGTCTCGTCCGGCTCGGTCATCAGCGGCTCCGGCAGCCAGGGGCCGATATAGGTCTCGCGCCGCGCCTTCACCGCGCGCAGCCGGTCGATGCACAGCCGGCTGGTCGCCGTCAGCAGCCAGGCGCGGGCCGAATGGACAGTCGCCGGATCGACACGACGCCAGCGCAGGTAACAGTCCTGCACCGCGTCCTCGGCCTCCGCGACCGAGCCGAGCAGGCGGTAGGCCAGCCCGAACAGCGCACCACGGTGCTGCTCGAAGGTCTCGGCGTCGCCGGTCGCGACTTCAATAGTGGAATCCGATCGCTGCACAGCTCTGCCCATGGCCTAGCACCCGTTTGACCGTCGGGAACACGCGTCCTGTGGCAATGCCGAAAGCGAGGTCGACCATCGCCGCGTCACCATAGCGCTGGCGCAGCGCTTCGCTTTGCTCGGTACAGGCGGGATCGCACGATACCACGGCCTGGGCGAAACGATGGATTTCGGCAAGGTCGGGAGGCAGCGCCGTCTCCCGCCCCTCGACCACCGAGCGCAGCACGCCGGCATCGACGCCCGCCTTACGAGCATAGCGGATCACGGTCTGCACACAGGGCCCGCAATCCTCGTGCCGCACCGCCGCGAGGCGCGCAACGAAATAGGCGTCGGCGGGCAGCGCGGCACGGTGCTGCGCCAGCGGCACGAACGCGAGAAACTTCAGGAAGACGGTCTTTGACGCACGCAGGATGTCCCGTATGAAATCGAGCCCCTCGCCCGTCTCCCGTTCCGCCGCGACCAAGCGGCGTTCCATCAATGCGCTAATCATGGAGTCCCTCCTTGGCGCGTCGATACAGCCAGTAGACCGCGGCCAGCACCAGAATCGGCGGCAGCCAGACCGAGGCCAGTTCGGGGGCAAGGTCGTGGGCGCCGTGATGGATACCGGCGGCCCGCTCCCAGCCGTGTATCAGGGCGTGGATGCCGAGGAAGGCGCCCCCGGTCGCCATGAGCGGCACCGCCGCGGCACGGGTGAATGCCGCCAAGGCAATGGCCCCGCCGGCGGTGAGATACGCGGCGCCGATGTCGCGCACGAAATGAAGGTTGAGCGGCCCGGTGTCGGACGGGCCCGGCACCGTCGCGTACCATCCGGCCGGGTCCACCAGCATCCAGATGCCGTTGGCGGCCATCGGAACGCCCAGGACCAGGCATACGATTCGCTTGTTCAAGGTCTTGCACTCTCTCCTCAGGCGCGGCCATCGCGCCTTCCACGAGAGGAGACGATGGCGGGCGGCGGTCTGTGACAATCGAGCGATGCGATTTGACATTTTGCGACCGGGCCGGAATGGTGCCGCCGTCCACGAAACGACTGTTGCATACGATTGCGGGGGCTGACCGGAACCGATGGCCCGGACCTATCTCGACTTCGAAAAGCCGATCGCCGAGCTGGAAAACAAGCTCGGCGAGTTGCGCTCGCTCGCCGGGGGTCCCGGCAGCCAGGCCGTCGACATCGGCGACGAGATCACCCGGCTGGAGGCCAAGGCCGACGCCTTGCTGGCGACGACCTATGCGCGGCTCAATCCCTGGCAGAAGACTCAGGTCGCGCGCCACCCCGACCGACCCCACTTCTATGATTATGTCGCCGGCCTGATCGACGGCTTCGTCCCACTGGCAGGCGACCGCGCCTTCAGCGACGATCAGGCCGTGGTCGGCGGCCTCGGTCGGTTCCGGGGCCGTTCGGTCATGGTGATCGGCCACGAAAAGGGCAACGACACCGCGACGCGCCTCAAGCACAATTTCGGCATGGCGCGGCCAGAAGGGTACCGCAAGGCGATTCGGCTGATGAATCTGGCGGAGCGATTCGGCCTGCCGGTCCTGACCCTGGTCGATACGCCCGGCGCCTATCCGGGCAAGGGCGCGGAGGAGCGCGGCCAGGCCGAGGCGATCGCACGATCGACCGAACGATGCCTGACCCTGACCGTGCCGCTGGTCGCGGCGATCGTCGGCGAAGGCGGCTCCGGCGGCGCGGTCGCGCTGGCCGCGGCCAATACCGTGCTAATGTTCGAGAATGCGGTCTATTCGGTGATCTCGCCGGAAGGCTGCGCCTCGATCCTGTGGCGCAGTCCGGAGAAGACGCGCGACGCCGCGGCCGCCCTGCGGCTGACCGCCGCCGATCTGATGCAGCTCGGCGTTATCGACCGCATCATCCCAGAACCCGTCGGCGGCGCGCACCGTGCGCCCGAGAAAGCCATCGCCAGCCTGGCCGAGGGCTTCGCCCATGCGCTCGACACCCTGAGCGGGCAGGACGGCGACGCGTTGCTGCGCGCACGCCAGGCCAAGTTCCTGGCCATGGGCCAGCACGGCCTGGACTGAAGAACCGGCTCCCGTCCAATTCGGCGGCATTGCTGCCGCTATTCCATGCACGGCGCGCGTCCGACGGCCCATCGGCCGATCGGTGCCGACCGCGGGCCAACCCATCGGCGTCCCCCACCTCCGATTGGCGCAATTCCTGCTTCACAATGTTGCGAAGGCCGGCGCGGCGCGGGCGACAGCCGCAGCACGGCGGGCGCGCAACAAAGAAGGGGAACGGTTGCGATGATCAGACGTATTCTACCGGCGATAGCGGCCCTGGTCCTGGCGGGAAGCACCTGGTCCACGGCCAAGGCGGACATCAAGATCGGTAACGGTCATCTGACAGGCAATGTCGGCCTGACCACCAACTACATCTTCCGCGGCATCAGCAATTCCGACGATCACGTCGCGGTTCAGGGCGGCCTCGACTACAACCACGACAGCGGCTTCTTCCTGGGTACCTGGGCGTCGAGCGTCGATTTCGACGAAGGCGACAGCAACAACGCCTCGATCGAATGGGATCTCTACGGTGGCTATGCCAAGACCTGGAACGGCGTCACCTTCAGCGGCCGGTTCCTGTACTACCTGTATCCGGGGGTCCACGGCGCCCGGGCGCGCGCCTATGACTATTGGGAGCTTCAGGGCACCGTGTCAGGCACGCTGGCGGGCTTCGCCCTGAACGCCAACATCGACTGGGCCAACGACTTCTATGGCGCCAGCGGCAATGGCCTCTACGTCCAGGGCAATATCAGCTATCCGTTCCTGCAGTATTTCGCCATCGAAGGCCATATCGGCCATCAGTCCATCGACGAGAACGACAAGTTCGGGGCGCCGTCCTATGCCGACTGGTCGCTGGGCGTATCGGCGACTTATCAGGGCCTGAAGCTCGGCGTCTATTACATCGACACCAACCTCAGCAAGAACGAGTGCTTCAGCGGCCTGGACTGGTGCGATGCGCGCGTGATGGGCATCGCCACCTACACATTCTGACGCGGCGGCCACTCCCGGCCGGGCGGTTCCCGGCGGCCTCAGCCGCCGGGGCCGTTCATTCCTCGGGCTGTCCCCCCGACCCGGTTGGGAACACCCAATCGGTATGCGTCGCCACCCCGCCATCGTCCGACGCCGACGACCGTTCGAGCAGCGCCATCAGCGCCGCTTCCGGCAGCGGCTTGGCGAACAGGAAGCCCTGCGCCTCGGTACAGCCGGCCTGCTGCACAAACGAGAACTGCGCCTCCGTCTCGACCGCCTCGGCCAGGATGCGCATGTGCAAGTCGCGCCCCAGGCCGCAGATGGCGCGCACGATCGCCGCTTCCTTCGGATGATCGGGCGCCGCCCTGACGAAGCTGCCGTCGATCTTGATCTTGGTGACGGGGAAGTTGCGCAGATAGACCATGGAGCCGTAGCCGGTCCCGAAATCGTCGACCGAGATGGTGACACCCAGCTCCTTCAGCTTGGCGAGTTGGTTCACGGTATCGAGCCTGCTGGATTCCAGCACCGCCGTCTCGGTGATTTCAAGTTCCAACTCGGATGCCGTCAGGCCTGAGCTGGTCAGGGCGAAATCGACCAGGTTGACCAGGTCGCCGCTGCCGAATTGGCCCGCCGAGATGTTGACGGCGAGCCATAGCCGCGGCAGACGGCGCTCCCGCCACGACGCCACGGCGCGGCACGCTTCGTGCAGCACCCAGGCGCCAAGCGCGCGAATGCTGCCCGTCGCTTCGGCCAGCGGGATGAAGTCGCCGGGCATGATCAGCCCGCGCTCGGGGTGGTTCCAGCGGACCAGCGCCTCGACGCCCATCACCCGGCGCGACGGCAGCTCGACGATCGGCTGGTAATGGAGCACGAATTCCTTGCGCTCGATGCCGCGATAGAGCTCGCTCTCGGTCCGGCGTCGGACCTGGATGCGCTCTTCGAGTGAGGGTTCGAACATCCGCTCGGTGCCGCGGCCACTGCGCTTCGCGGCGTTCAGGGCGAGGTCGGCCCGGCGCAGCAGCGCCGTGGCGTCGGTCGCGTCGGCCGGGTATTGCGCGATGCCGATGCTGCAGCCGAGGTGGATTTCGTGCGGGCCGATGATGATGCGCTGCTCCACGGCGCGGCTGAGCCGCTGCGCGACGACCTGCGGGTTGTCGTCGGCCGCGAGGCCGCCCAGCAGGACCGCGAATTCGTCGCCGTCCAGCCGCGCGACGCCGTCGAGCGCGCGCAGGCGCCGGCGCAGGCGGTCCGCCACCACTTTCAGCACCTGGTCGCCAATCGGATGGCCGAGACTGTCGTTCACCTCGGTAAAGCGGTCGAGATCGATGCACAGCAATGCGAACGCATCGCCCGGCTGCGCATCGACCACCCGGCGCGCCAGTTGGGTCAGGAACGCCTGGCGGTTGGCCAGACCGGTGACCGCGTCGCGCGACAGCACGACAAGATCGTGGGCCTCCAGTTTGGCGAGATCGTCCGGCGCCAGGGTGCCGTCGGCCAGCGCCGCGGTCGCCGGCAGGCCGGGCATGCGCGGCGCCGCCGCCGACCATGTTTTAAGGCGCGCCCGGCCGATCATACTGCCGGCGGTGTCGATTTCCTCCAGCACCACCGCGAGCGAGTCGTCGCGGCGACGGGGCATGACCTCGGCGAGCATCCGGCCGACCAGCTCCGTCGCGGGACGACCGATCAGGTCGGCAAACGAATCGTTCACCTCGACGATCTCGTCGTCGAGCGTCGTCAGGCACAGCGCGACCGGAGACAGCGACAGCGCCTCGAGCAGCAACGGCCGCGCCCCCTCGCCCGCCGCCGCGGAACGGCGCGACGGCCGCGCCTTGTCCAGCGCGCTCAGCATCTCGCCCGAAAGCCGCTCGTCCGGCATACCGTCCCAGAAGATCGCGTGGGCGCGGCCACGGGTCACAATGCCGGCTTCGCGGGCGTGACACGCGTCATAGAACGCGAAGACACCGATGATCGGCAGCTTGGGCCGATGCTCAGCCAGGAGCCGCATGGAACGGACCGCCTCGTCCGGCGCGTCCATCGCGGGCACGACCACCGCGTCGACGCGCAGCGCCCGCGGCACCTCGGAATCCCAATGTTCGAGCCGCGCGCGGATGTGTCCGGAATGGCTGAGTCCGACGAGCAGTCGTTCACCCACCGCGCCGTTGCGTCCGTCGGCGAGGATCGCCACCCGCCACGCCGCCTTGCGAACGGGGGGTTCGACAACTTCGTTGCGCCGTTCCCGCAAGCTTTCCTCCGTCGATTCGCTCCGATGCGCGTCGTTCGGCACCGCTAGCCAGATTCCCCTGCCTGTCGCAAGGATTTATCCGCCAACCGGGGACGTCACGATACGATGACCGCAAGACACCATAAATAGCTTGCAAATCATGGCGCAACACTGGCAACAAAATCGTTACTATGCGGTTAATATCATCTGCTTTACCAAATTCCTTAAGGAACTTGGTAACTATTCAGATTCAAATAACATAGACTTTTAATCTATCTGAGATAGCAATTACAGTGACGTCTCGTCCGCTGGAACGCCGCCTCAGACCCTCAGAATGCCGGGAGTTTTCGGGCGAAGGCGCGCACGTCGGCGACGAACAGAGCCGGCTCCTCCATCGCGGCGAAATGTCCGCCGCGCGGTGCATCGGTCCAGTGAACGACGTTGTAGGTCCGCGCCACCTGGCTGCGCGGCGGCCAGCCGGCGAAATCCTTCGGGAAGTTGGCGATGCCGGCCGGCACATCGATCCGGCTGCCGCGTGGAAACCGCGAATCGCCAGCGATCTCGTCCATCAGCCCACGATAGAGCCAGCTCGCGGTATTGAAGCAACGCGTGACCAAGTACAGCATGACGTTAGTCAGAAGCTGATCTTTGCTATACCGCGACTCGACGTCATCGCCGCGCGTATCGGACCAGGCGTTGAACTTCTCGACCAGCCAAGCGGCGACGCCAACCGGCGAATCCATCATGGCGTAAGACAAGCTTTGCGGCTTCGTCGACTGGACTCGGAAATAGCCGCTCTCGAAGCCGAAGATCGCAGCGTGGCGCCGGGCCCAATCGCGCTCGGCCTCCGTCTCGGCCACGACCTCCGAGCCGCGCAGGCCGTACATGTTCATGTGGATCGCAGCACAGGCGGGCGCGTGCTCGAAACCCAGCCAGCCGGCGATCGAGCTACCCCAGTCGCCGCCCTGGGCGATGTAGCGGCGATAGCCGAGCGTGTCGGTCATCAGCTCGGCCATCAAGCGGGCGACGGCGCGCGGGCCGATCGGGCGGCGCGGCTTGCCCGAAAATGCGTAGCCGGGCAGCGACGGCACGATCACGTCGAAGGCGTCGGCGACGTCGCCGCCGAACCGCTCCGGGTGGGCGAGCGGCTCCACCACATGCGCGAATTCGTAGAACGAACCAGGCCAGCCGTGGATCAGGATCAAGGGCCGCGGTGCGGGCCCGGAGCCCCTCTCATGGATGAAATGCAGCCTTATTCCATCCACTTCCGCGACAAAGTTCGGAAGCGCGTTGAGCGCTGCTTCCTGCGCGCGCCAGTCGTAGCGATCGAGCCAATAGGCGCATAGCGTCTTCATATAATCGAAGTCGGCGCCGAACGCCCAGCTGCCATCCTCCGGCGCCTCATGCCACTCATAGTCGCGAACCCGCGCGCGAATGCGGGCGAGCCGCTCGTCACTCACGTCAATGATGAAGCGTTCCATTGCAGTCCCTCGTTGCAGGCCCGTATAAGGGCTGCGGCAGGTTGGGCCAAACGGTTGAATTGTGACGGAATAAACGCGGCTTCCGCCTTGTTTATGCAATACGCGGAACCGGGCTTTTGGGCCCCCGCCGACGGCGTAGGGTACCGCCGCCCCCCCTTGGGTGCCCCCTTCATGAACGGCGACATGAAAAAGACGCGCTACGAGATCCTTGACGGGCTTCGCGGCTATTTCCTTGTATTCATGCTGCTTAATCACCTGATCTTCTCAGGTGACTTGATACTCAGGCACTTCAACCATGCCGAGCTCGGCTACGTCCAGGACGCCCAGGGCTTCGTGTTCCTGTCCGGCCTGATCATCGGCCTGCTCTATACCCGGATGGCGGAGCGCGGCGGCCTCTGGCCGATCTGGGAGAAGGCGCGGTCGCGCGCGCTCGACCTGGTCATCTACAACTCGATCGTCATCGGCATCGTCATTGGGCTGGCCTTCGTACTGCCGCATACGCGCGCCTTCTGGGGCCACATGCTCGGCGTCTACGACCAGCCCGCCGTGCGCTCGATCTCCGCGCTGCTGATGCTGTATCAGCCGACCTTCATGGACATCCTGCCGCAATACATCCTGTACATCGTGATCTCGCCCTTCCTGGTGTGGGCGGTGATGCGCGGCCGGTGGATCGAGGTGATGGGCGGCAGCCTCGCGCTGTGGTTCGTCGTCCAGGTCGGCCTGCCGATCCCCCTCGTGCACCATATCGAGCAGCTCGTCGGCGCGGGGGCGCCCGGCTTCCGGCTACGCACCGCGTTCAATCCGCTGGCCTGGCAGATCGTGTTCGTCAGCGGCCTGGTGATCGGCGCAATGGTTCAGGCGGGCAAGATGGACCTGAAACGGGTCTTTCCCGCCCATCGTACCGGGCCGCTTTGGCTGTGCCTGGGGCTGATGGCGCTGTTCGCCTATTACCGCCTGGGCACCAACTGGCACTTCCTGCCGCCGGCGCTGGCGCGCCGCGCGATGGCGATGGACGTGCGCAACGAGTTGAGCTTGATCTATCTGGTCAACTTCGTGGCGACCGGCTATGCGATCGCTTGGCTGATGATCTCGGGCGCCGAGGCCAGCTCGCGAGTCGCGCGCGGCGTCGGCCAGGCACTGCGGACGCTATTCGCCTGGCGGTTCCTGAACTTCATCGGCAAGCATTCGCTGCAGGTCTACGCCTACCACGTCGTGCTGGTCTATCTGGTGGTCTGGGGCGACTGGGCATGGGGTCCGTTCGACCAGGCAACCAAGACGGCCCTGACCCTGGCCTTGATTGCCAGCCTGTGGATTCCAGCGAAGATTCACGAATCGTACGTGGCCAGCAAGGCGCGCACGGCCGCGCTCAAACCGAGCCTGGCGCCGTCCAAGGCGGGCGGCCCGACCGGCTAGCAACTGCCCGCCACGCGCGGTGTACAGGACGCGGGCGAATGCACTAGGCTTCGGTCCAGGAGGAATTCCCATGGCCGAGCTGCAGATCGACCTCGTTCCCTGTCTTCAGGACAATTACGCCTACCTGATCCATGACGCCGATACCGGCGCGACCGGCATCGTCGACCCGTCGGAGGCGGAGCCGGTGTTCCGCGCGCTGGAGCGGCGTGGGCTGACGCTGACGCACATCCTGAACACGCACCACCATTGGGACCATACCGGCGGCAACCTGCCACTCAAGGAAGCCAGCGGCGCCCAGATCGTCGGCCCCCGCGCGGACGCCGAGCGTATTCCGGGGATCGACGTTGCACTCGGCGAGGGCGACACCTGGACCTTCGGCAGCGAGGACGCGCGCATCTTCGACATTCCCGGCCACACCAGGGGTCACATCGCGTTCTGGTTCGCCGCCAGCCAGGCGGTTTTCACCGGCGACACCCTGTTCGCGATGGGCTGCGGCCGACTGTTCGAGGGCACGCCGGAGCAGATGTGGACTTCGCTCCAGAAGCTGATGGCGCTGCCGCCGGAAACGCGGGTCTATTGCGGCCACGAATACACGCAGGCGAACGCGCGCTTCGCCGTGACAGTCGAGCCGGACAATGCCGTCCTGGCCGAGCGGACACGCACCGTCGATCGCCTGCGCGCCGACGGTAAGCCGACCATCCCGTCGACCATCGACCTCGAGCGCGCGACCAACCCGTTCCTGCGCCCGACCAGCGCGTCGCTCGCGCGTACCGTCGGCCTCGCAGACGCGGACCCGGTCGCGATCTTCGCCGAGACGCGCCGGCGCAAGGATTCCTTCTGACATCACCGGCCGCTGTGGAGGCGGAGCAGATCATCGCGCGGCTCGGCCTTGCGCCCCATCCCGAAGGTGGCTGGTTCCGCGAGCTGTACCGATCCCCGGCGACGGCCGGCGCGCGCGGCGTGTGCACCTCGATCGCCTATCTGCTATGCGCGGGCGAGCGGTCGCACTGGCATCGGATCGACGCGGTCGAAATCTGGAATTTCCACGCCGGGGCGCCGCTCGCGCTGCAGATCGCCGACGACCAGGACAGGCGGATTGTCACCCTGGGGTGCGATTTAGCCACCGGCGCGCAACCGCAGGGCGTAGTGCCGCCGGGCGCCTGGCAGGCGGCCCAGAGCCTCGGCGCATGGAGCCTGGTTGGCTGCACGGTGGCGCCGGCATTCGATTTCCGCTTCTTCGAATTGGCGCCCGCCGACTGGTCGCCGCCCTGACGCCCATTGCCTAGGGAAAGACGCATTCCGCGATATGATCGAACGAATCGATCATGCCGGAGGACACGATGAGCGCCACCCGAACCGTCGTCGCGCTTGCCGCCGCGCTGCCCATGCTGGCCGTCGGCGCGCAGCCGGGCTTCGCACAAAGCCCATACTCGCCCTATCAAGGCGACGCCACTTCGGTCTATGGCGGCGAGGCACCGCAGCCGTCCTATGGGCAGAGCCCGCCGCCCGTACCCTATAGCCCACCGACCGCCAACCCCGCCTACGCGCCGCCGGCCACCTATGACGGCCCACCGCCGTCCGGGCAAGGCGCCCCGCCGCCGCAAAGCCAATACGCGCCGCCGCCGTCCGCGGCGCCGGCCGGGCCGGACCTTGTCCAGGCGATGCAGCAGGCCGGCCAGTTCAGCATCTTCCTGCAACTCGCGGACGTCGCCGGCTTCACCGACGCGCTACACCGCGGCGGCCCGTACACGGTGTTCGCCCCGACCGACGCGGCGTTCCAGCGGCTACCGCAGGGAACGATCCGGAACATGCTGAACAGCCGGTCCACCGCGATCTCGTTCGTGCGGTTCCACTTGGCCAACGGCACGATCCGTGTCGCCGACCTAGTCCGCGCCGCCGAACCGGTGCGGACGCTGCAGGGCAACACGCTGCAGATCGGCCGCGGAAACAACTACGTCACGCTGAACGGCGCCGCGATCGTCGCGCCCGATCTGACCGCGGACAACGGCATCGTGCAGGGCCTGAACGCCTTCCTGCTGCCGGTCTATCCGGGTGCCCTGGAAGGACAGCCCGAGTCCAATCCGGGCCAGGCCAGCGCCGGTAGCGGCGCGTCGCCTGCTGCGGCGCCGCCCCCGCCTCCTCCGTCGCCGGTCATGCCGACTCCGCCGAAAACCGGCGCCTACCCGCCCGGCGGCAGCGGCGGACCCGCCTATTACCGCTGACCGGAGCAGCCGCCCGCGGATGGTTGCGGGCCATCGTGAACCCGATCGTACGAGCGGCCGTTGGTCAAATAGCGGCCGCTCGTATCGAATCCGGCCGCATCGAACTTGACCTTGCCGCGTTTTTGGCCGGCACAGTCCGCCGCGCCCGGGAACGCCTTAGGATTTCACGATGAAGAGGAAACCCGTGTCGAGACTTCAGCAAGCTGGCGATGCGTTCGGCGAGGCCCTGCACAACGCGGGCGATGCCGTCGGCAACCTGACCGAGGAAGCGCGGCGGCGCGCGGCGCGTGCGGGCGAGATGATTCGCGGACGCGCGTTGCCTGACGTGCGGGACATCGGCCACGACCTCTACGAGACGCAGCGCCGACTGAGACGAACCGTCACGCGACAGCCGGATTATCCGATGCTGTGGTCGTTGGCTGCTGGCTTAGCCGTGGGCTATGTCGCCGGCTGGCTGATCCACCGCCGCTAGGAGGGATCCGTTACGCAGCGAATTCGGCAATGCCGTTGGTGATCGCGAGTTCGCCCTGGCCGTTCTCCACCGCGTAGGCCACCGAAACGACGCCATCGCGGCGATCCATCTCCCGGGCGCGCAGTCGGATCGGCGATCCTGGAATGACCATGCCGTGGAATCGGCCGCCAAGCCGCTTCAATCGCGCCGGGTCGCCCCGGCCGTAGCGGTCGATCAGCCGCTCGCCCGCCAGCGCCCAGGTACAGGTACCCTGCAGGATGATGTCGGGAAGCTGCGCCTTGCGCGCTTCCGCAAGTTCGGAATGGATCGGATTCCAGATGGCGGCGCACTCGGTATAGATGTGCGGCAGGGTGCGCGCGACCGGGATCGCTTCCTCGTAATCGGGTTCGTCAGGCAGGTCGCGGTCGGGCCGCAGTTCGGCCAAGTCGATGATGGACTGCGGAGCGCCGTCGACCGGTACGCGCAGGAAGATCGCGCCCGATTCGGTCTCGGCCACCACGGCGCCGTCGGCCGCCGTCGTACGAAAGCGCCTAACCAGATAGGTTCCCGCGCTGGTCGGGCGGATCGCGACGATCTGGCTTTCCGTGGTCAGATGGTCGCCCGGGCGGATCGGGCGATGAAACCGCGTGTCCTGCAGGACATGGACCGAGGCCTGCATCGTGTCCTGATCAGCGCCGAGCGCCGTGCGAAACTCCGGTCCGTTGGCGGTAGTCCACTCCAATGCCACGATGAATGGCGGCGAGGCCAGGACGCCGTCGGGCCGGAGGTCGTTGAGATAGGCGTCACGCTCCGCCCCGATCCCGGCGGCGTAGGCCATGATCCGGCGCTTGGTGATGGCCTCGCTGCTGGTCCCGGTCGCCAGGCCGCAGCGATCCGACGCGATCTTCATGGCGCATTCCCTTGTCCGCGCGGCCCGCACCCCAACGCACGTCCCAGCCGGCATCGGCCGGTTTCCTGCACCACGCTTGCGCGGGCATTGTAGCGGCGCGCCGACGCCGCCGCCACGCCTGCCACGCGGCGCCCGGAAGGCACCCGAGACGCGGTGGCGCACACGCCCGACCAGATGCGGGCGTGTGCGTTTTCCAATCGGGGCCGGTTTTTACTCGCCTTTCGTGCCGGTCCAGCGTTCGAGCAGCTTGTGCGCCGTCGCGCGCCCGCCCAGGCCGAAAGCGATCGCAACCGCCACGGCCGCCGCGCCGAGGATCAGGCCGAATGCGAGATTCACGATCTCGTTGGCGAGCCCCATGAAGCGGAGGCCGATCGCGACCGCCAATGCGATGATCGCGTATTTGAGGATCGACGGCAGCCCGCTCTCGCCGATGGAATCGCCCACCAGCTTGGTCACGATGCGCGCCATGATGACGCCGACCACGATGATGGCGCTGCCGAAGATGACGCGGCCGCCCAGGTCGGTGATCTGGACCAGCATGCGCGAGACGGCGTCGAAATCGAGCAGGCGCGCCGCCTCGATCGCCGCGAACAGCATGATCGCGGTCAGTACGATCGCGCCGACCACGCGCGACGGCTGGGTGGTCGGCGCGAAGCCGCCGAAGCTGGTCAGCGCCCGATCGAAGCCAAGGGACGGCAGGATCTGCTCGATGATCCCGCGCACCCAGCACCCGATGAACCAAGCGATGCCAAGCAGGATCGCCGCCGCCAGCACGTGCGGAATGGCGTTCAGCACGGTCTGAAGGACCGTCACCGCCGGATCGACGATAGAGGAGATGCCCAGGGCCTGAAGCGCCGCAATGGCCACCGGGATCACGATCAACACAAAGACGATGACGCCGACGGTCCGGCCGATCGCCCCGTGCCGGCCGTCCGCCGCAGGCAATTCACCCGCCTGGGCGGAAACGCCCGCCTTCGCCAGCCAGCCGTCGATGTTGACGGCGGCCAGCGCCGTTTCGACGATGTTGCGGACGATACGGGCAATCAGCACCCCTACAAAGAAGATGACGCCCGCGCCCACGACGCGCGGCAGATAGACGAACACGGTGTCCGTCAGTGTCCGAATCGGCGTCAGGGCCTGCGCCAGCCCGAGCGGCTGCAAGGCGACGATCAGGCCGACCAGCCAGATCAGCCAATAGCCCAGCGTGCCGAGTTGTCCGCCCAGCGTATCCTCAGGGCGCGCAGTGCTATGCCGCTGCAACGCCGGCACGCGGTCGGTCACGCGCATGATCGCCCATTTGATACCCTTCGCGAGGAAATGGGTGATGACCAGGATCACTATGGCGGCAAGAATCCGCGGGCCCCACGCCAATAGATGATCGCGCCAAAGCTCGATCTGTGGACTTGGATCGTTCGTCATCGCTATGCCCCCCTTTTTCGCAACCCCCCAGCAGGATCACTTGGCTCGATTCCGCAACAAGGCCGTCGTCAATTCACCATTGGTTAACTTCTTGTCGCACGATTCCTATCACCCGTGATTCCCTCATCTATCATAATCGTGCATCATCCCAAAATCCCATCATCCTATCGTACTCATTCGTGTCAATTGATATTATGTTCGCGGATATTGTGATTTTACACTATTGGGTATCGGATTATTTCTGGTGCAAGTGTTCATGGATCGGCCATCAAGATTTCACGAAACACCACTTCTCATATTTCCATCGAGAAACTGTTCCGTCATTCGTCCCCTATATTCCGGCGTCGGGGGCGTCATATCTGCGGCCACCGCATCACCGATCCCCCGATTCGCGCGACACGCGCCGAAAGCGGCCGGCCCGCGATTTCCTGCCGGGAAAATGCGATAACCATCCTGGCCGCGGCCCGTCGTGGCCGCCGCCGCACCCGCCAACGACAGGAACCGTCTCTCCATGTCCGACCGTGTCTCTCGTCATCGCCTGCGCGTCTCCGCCGACCTTGCGCGGTTTCTGGAAGAGGAGGCGCTGCCCGGCACCGGAGTAGATGCCGCGACGTTCTGGGCAGGCTTCGACGCCGCCGCCCACGAGTTGGCGCCCCGCAACCGGGCGTTGCTCGCCCGGCGCGACGCGCTCCAGGGCCGGGTCGACGCCTGGCACCAGGAGCACCGCGCCGATTTCGACCCGGGCGCCTATCGCGCATTCCTGGAGGAGATCGGCTATCTGGCGCCGCCGCCGGCGGATTTCACGATCGAGACCGCGAATCTCGACCCCGAGGTCGCGTTGCAGGCAGGCCCGCAGCTCGTCGTGCCGGTGATGAACGCGCGCTATGCCCTCAACGCCGCCAATGCGCGCTGGGGCAGCCTCTACGACGCGCTCTACGGCACCGACGTGATCCCGGAGACCGACGGCGCGACCAAGGGCGACGCCTATAACCCGGTGCGCGGGGCCAAGGTCATCGCGTTCGCGCGCGACTTCCTGGACAGTGCGGTCCCGCTCGCCGGCGCGTCGCACCAGGCCGTCGCAGCCTATGCGGTGCAGGACGGCGGTCTTGTGGCCACGCTCGACGGCGGCGGCCGGACGGCGCTCGTCGATCCCGGCCAGTTCAAGGGCTTTATCGGCGCGGCGGCGGCGCCGTCC
>JBDZUN010000044.1:0-17231 GCA_040255145.1 Hyphomicrobiales bacterium
AGGCGGCCGGCGCGCTGCAGGCCGAGATCGAGGTGATCTGATGGCGGTGTCCGGCCAGGGCGGGATGGCGGCCCCGCTGGCCGGCGCGGCCCAGGTCGTGGGCGTCGCACAGGCCCCGGGCGGCGGCAACAGCCGGCTCCGCGCCGCCGCCGACGAATACGAGGCGGTCTTCCTGTCCCAGATGCTCGAGACCATGACGTCCGGCGTCAAGACCGACGGCCCGTTCTCCGGCGGACCGGCTGAGGGCATCTACCGTTCGATGCTCAACCAGCAATACGGCAAAGCGATCGGCAAGGCCGGCGGGATCGGCATCGCCGACGCGGTCTATCGTGAGATGCTGCGCATTCAGGAGACGCATTCATGAATGGAACCCATCCGCGTTCGGGCGACACGTCGGCGGCGGATGCCCGCCTCGCCGAACTCGTCGCGATCGTCGGCCGGCTTACCAGTGCGATCGAGCGGGAGCGGGCGAGCTTTGCCAACCGCCGGCCGCGCGAACTGGAGCAAATGCTTCCGGAAAAGCAGGCGCTGGCTGAGCTTTACACCAACGAGATGCGCTTCCTGGCGAAGGAGCGGGCATGGATCGATGCGGCCAGTCCCTCGGCGCGTCAGCGCCTGCGCGCCGCGGTGCAGGATTTGCGGGCGCTGCTCGCTGACTATCTGCGGGCGATCCTGGCGCGGCGCACCGTGGTCGAGGGCCTCGTCCGCACGCTCGGCCAGGAGGTGGCGCGCCAGCGCGAGCCGCTTACGGCCTATGGCGACGCGGGGGCATTGCCGGCCCGCGGCGCGGCGGCGATCGCCTTCGACCAGATTGCCTGAGGCGCGCCCTGCGCCTTGCCGACGTGCCGCGGCGAAGGTGCGCGACGGGGGTGGCCCGCGCACCGCGCCGGCGTATAGTGCGGCATGGAATCAGCGCTGAACTACCTGCTCCCGATCGCGCTCGGCGCGGTGTTCATCACGCTCTGCATCGGTATCTACAGCCTGTTCCGCGGCGGCGACTTCAACCGCTCGTACTCGAACAAGCTGATGCGGTTGCGCGTCATCCTGCAATTCGTCGCGATCGTGCTGATCATGGCGACGCTGTATTTCACTGGCCACCACTAAGGTCCGCCGGAATGGTCACGCTGAACCGCATCTATACGCGTACCGGCGACAAGGGCGACACCGCGCTCGGCTCTGGCGTCCGAGTCCCGAAGACCGACTTGCGCGTCGCCGCCTACGGTACGGTGGATGAAGCCAACGCGGTCGTCGGGCTCGCCCGGCTGCACGCCGACGGCGCGGTCGACACCATGCTCGGCCGCATCCAGAACGACCTGTTCGACCTCGGCGCCGACCTCGCGGTCCCGGATACCGGCGATGCCGGGCCAGATGCGCCGCCGCGGCTGCGCGTCACCCAGGCCCAGGTCGACCGGCTGGAATCGGAAATCGACGGCCTCAATCAGGCGCTTGCGCCCCTTCGTTCGTTTATCCTGCCGGGCGGCTCGCCCTGCGCCGCCCATCTCCATCTCGCGCGGACGGTGGTGCGCCGGGCCGAGCGCGAGGTGGTCGCCCTGGCCGCGCGCGAGGCGATCAACCCCCAGGCGCTGCGTTATCTGAACCGGCTGTCGGACCTGCTGTTCGTACTGGCGCGCCACGCCAACGGCGACGGGGCGCACGATGTGCTCTGGGTGCCGGGCGCCCATCGCTGACGGGCCAGACGCTTCGTTGACAGGCCACCAAGCCGGTCTTAGCTTTCGCAACGCACAAAAATGAGGCTGGAACGCCGCGTGGGGCTGTCTCGGCGCCCGGCGGCCTTGCGGCGGAAGTGGAGCGCGAATGAAGATCCTGGTGCCCGTAAAGCGGGTCGTCGACTACAATGTGAAGGTCCGCGTCAAGGCGGACAAGACGGGCGTCGAGCTTGCCAATGTCAAGATGTCGATGAACCCGTTTGATGAGATCGCCGTCGAAGAGGCTATACGGATTAAGGAATCCGGCAAGGCCGAGGAAGTCGTGGTCGTCTCGATCGGCCCGCAGCAGGCGCAGGAAACCATCCGTACCGCCCTGGCCATGGGCGCCGACCGCGGCATCCTGGTCAAGGCCGAAGGCGAGGTCGAGCCGCTCTCTGTCGCCAAGATCCTGAAGGCGGTGGTCGATCAGGAGGGATCGGAGCTGGTTATTCTCGGCAAGCAGGCGATCGACGACGATTGCAGCCAGACCGGTCAGATGCTGGCGGCGCTGCTCGGCTGGTCGCAGGGCACCTTCGCCTCCAAGGTCGCGCTCGCCGACGGCACCGCCGACGTGACGCGGGAGGTGGACGGGGGCCTCCAGACCGTGCGGCTCAAGCTGCCGATGATCGTGACCACGGACCTTCGCCTGAACGAGCCGCGCTACGCCTCGCTGCCCAACATCATGAAGGCGCGCAAGAAGCCGATCGACGAAAAGACCACGGCCGATTACGGCGTCGACGTCACGCCGCGCCTCAAGGTGCTGCAGGTCGAGGAGCCGCCCAAGCGGAAGGCCGGCATCAAGGTCGAATCGGTGCAGGAATTGGTCGAAAAGCTGCGCAACGAAGCGGGAGTGATCTCATGAAAAGCCTGATCGTTGCCGATCACGACAACAAGGTGCTGAAGGATTCGACGGCGAAGGTGGCCGCCGCGGCGAAGGAACTGGGTGGCGAGGTCGATGTCCTCGTGGCCGGTGAGGGCTGTGCTGCGGTTGCCGACGCCGCCGCCAAGCTCGAAGGTGTCGCCACGGTCCTGTTGTGTGACGACGCGGCCTACGCCCACGCGCTGGCTGAGCCGATGGCCAACCTGATCGTCAAGCTGGTGCGGGACCGGGGTTACGAAGCGGTCCTGGCGGCGACCAACACCAACGGCAAGAATTATTTGCCGCGCGCCGCCGCGTTGCTCGACGTGGCGCAGCTTTCGGATGTGCTGGCGATCCAGTCGCCGGACACCTTCGTGCGGCCGATCTATGCTGGCAACGCGCTCCAGACGGTGCAGTCGGGCGACCCGATCAAGGTGATGACCGTGCGCACCACCGCCTTCAAGCCGGTGGGCGAGGGCGGCTCCGCCAAGGTCGAGAAGGTCGAGGCGGCCGAGAAGCCCGGCCTGTCCGAATATGTCGGCGCGGAATTGTCGAAGTCCGAGCGGCCGGAACTGACCTCTGCCAAGATCGTCATTTCGGGCGGTCGCGGCATGCAGTCTGGCGACAATTTCCATCTGCTGGAGAAGGTGGCCGACAAGCTCGGCGCCGCGGTCGGCGCCTCGCGCGCCGCGGTCGATGCCGGCTTCGTGCCGAACGATTACCAGGTCGGCCAGACCGGCAAGGTCGTCGCGCCCGAACTCTATATCGCCGTCGGCATTTCCGGCGCGATCCAGCACCTCGCCGGCATGAAGGATTCCAAGGTCATCGTGGCGATCAACAAGGACGAAGAGGCGCCGATCTTCCAGGTCGCCGATTACGGCCTGGTCGGGGACCTGTTCAAGGTCCTGCCCGAGCTTGAGAAAGAGCTCGGACAGGGCGGTCGCTGAGATGTCCCTCCGAACGATGGAACCGAGGGGACGTGCGTTGAACCGAGGCGATGGCGACACCGGTGAGACCCCGCCGATCCGCAAGGTCGGCGTGGTCGGCGCCGGCCAGATGGGCAACGGCATCGCGCATGTCTGCGCCCTGGCCGGCTACGATGTCGTGCTCAACGACATCGACCCGTCGCGGCTCGACCGCGCGCTCGAAACCATCGACTTCAATCTGTCGCGCCAGGTCGCGCGCGGCCGCATTCACGATGACGAGCGGGTCGCGACGCTCGCCCGGATCAAGCCGTCCGTGACCATCGAAGCCATGGCTGACGTCGATCTGCTGATCGAGGCGGCGACGGAGAACGAGCAGGTCAAGCGCGAGATCTTCAATCATGTCTGTCCGACGCTGCGGCCGGACGCAATGGTAGCGACCAATACCTCGTCGATCTCGATCACTCGGCTCGCGGCCGCGACGGATCGCCCGGAACAGTTCATGGGCGTCCATTTCATGAACCCGGTTCCGATGATGGAGCTGGTGGAGCTGATCCGCGGCATCGCGACCGGGGACAAGACCTTCCGCGCAATGCGCGATTTCGTACTGAAACTGGGCAAGAAGGCGGCGAATTCCGAGGATTTCCCCGCCTTTATCGTGAATCGCATCCTGCTGCCGATGATCAATGAGGCGGTCTACACCCTCTATGAGGGCGTCGGCACGGTGGAAGCGATCGACGTCGCCATGCGGCTCGGCGCGAACCATCCGATGGGGCCGCTGGAACTGGCCGATTTCATCGGGCTCGACACCTGCCTGTCGGTGATGCAGGTACTGTATGAGGGCCTCGCCGATTCCAAGTACCGGCCCTGTCCGCTGCTGGTGAAGTATGTCGAGGCCGGCTGGCTGGGCCGCAAGGCCAATCGGGGCTTCTACGACTATCGCGGGGACAAGCCGGTCCCGACCCGCTGAGGTTCGCGTTTCTCAGTGAGTAGCCCGGATGGAGCGCCAGCGAAATCCGGGTGTGACGCCGACCTGCATCCCGGATTGCGCTCCGCTGCATCTGGGCTACCCGCTTGCCCGGGCCAAGCCCTCAATGCGCTGGCGCGGCCGCCACCGTGGGCTGCTGAACCGGCGGCGGCAGGAAGCCCAGCTGTTCGAGGATGCGGAGCGCGTCCGGCCCGGTCAGATAATCGAAGAACCCCTTTGCCTCCGCCTCGTGCCCGGTGACGATGGCGGCCGAATAGAGGATCGGATCGTGCAGGTTGTCGGGCACGACGGTGACGACGTGCACGGCCGCGGCGCCGAGTGCGTCGGTCGTGTAGCCGAACGCCACCGGGATTTCGCCCTGGTTCACCATGCCGACGGCGGCCGGGTCGTTGGCCGCGACCAGCAGGTCGTCCTTCATCGCGCCCGCCAGCCCCAGTTTCTGCAGCGCCTGCATCGCATAGCGCCCCGACGCGACCTGTTCCGGGTTCGCGATGCCGATACGGCGCGGCCGGACCTGGTTCAGCGCCGCGCGTAGGTCGTCCGGCAGCTTCACCCCGGCGCCGCCCAGCAGGGCCAGCCGGTTGCCGGCCAGCGGCCGGATGCTCGCCTCCGTCACCAGGCCGCGCTGGCGCAGGGACGCCATCCAAGATGGGTGCGCCGAGATGTAGATGTCGGCGGGTGCGTCGGCGACGATCTGGTCGGCCAGCGTGCCGGAGCCGGCATAGATGCCGCGCACGATGTCCGGCGACCGCGCGGCATAGGCCTCGATCACCGTCTCCAGCGGCTGTGCCAGGCTCGAGGCCGCGAACACCGTCACGCGGCTGGTCAGTGCCTCGGCCGGCCGGTACACCGCGCACAAGGCCAGGAGCGCCAGGGCACACGCCCTAGCGCCGGCCATACAGCTCCTCCGGGCTGATTGCGACCGGGGCGATCTCGACCAATCCCTCGTCGCGCGCCGCGCGGTAGAAGCATGTGGGCCGGCCGGTATGGCAGGCGACGCCTTTCTGTTCGACCCGCAGCAGCAGCGTGTCGCCGTCGCAATCGACGCGCAGCTCAACCAGGCGCTGCGTCTGGCCGGAAGTCTCGCCCTTGCGCCACAGCGCCTGGCGGGAGCGTGACCAGTAGCAGACCTGGCCGGTCCGCAGCGTCTCCTCGATCGCAGTGCGGTTCATCCACGCCAGCATCAGCACCTCGCCGGTGTCGTGGCTTTGCGCGATGGCTGGCACCAGCCCGTTCGCATCCGGCTTGAGCGCGGCAAGCACGGCCTCCGCCCCAGTCCCCGCTGCGGCCGTCATGCTTGCGCTCCCGCGGCGGCGTTGAGGCGTGCGAAGCCGGCTTCGAGGTCGGCGATCAGGTCGTCCGGGTCTTCCAGGCCGGCATGCAGCCGCAGCAGCGGTCCCGCGGCGTTCCACCGGGTCGCGGTTCGGATCGGGCGCGGATCGGCCGGCAGGATCAGGCTTTCGTAGCCGCCCCAGGAATAGCCCATGCCGAACAGCGCCAGGCCGTCGAGCATGGCGGCCACCGCCTGTTTCGGGACCGGCTTGAGGATGATCCCGAACAGGCCGGAGGCGCCCAGGAAGTCGCGCCGCCACAGCGCGTGGCCGGGATCGTCCGGCAGCGCGGGGTGCAGGACGCGCGCGACCTCCGGTCGGGTTTGCAGCCAACGCGCCAGGGTTAGCCCGGTTTCCTGGTGGCGTCCCAGCCTGACGCCGAGCGTGCGGAAGCCGCGCTGCGCCAGGTAGACGTCGTCCGGGCCGACATGCATGCCCAGCGTGCCATGCGCCCCGCGCAGTGTTTTGCCCAAATCCGATCGCGTCGTGATCGCGCCAAGCATCACGTCGGAATGGCCGACAATGTACTTGGTGCCGGCCTGGATGCTGACGTCGACGCCGTGCTCGAACGGCTTGAAGAACAGGGGCGAAGCCCATGTATTATCATGAAGAACCAGCGCACCGCGTTCATGTGCCGCCTGCGCGATGGCCGGAATGTCCTGGACCTCGAAGGTCAGCGACCCCGGCGATTCCGTGAATACCGCCCGGGTGTTCCCGCGCATCAGCCCGGCGATGTTCGCGCCGATGCACGGGTCGTAATACGTCGTCTCGATCCCCAAGCCTGTCAGCATCGTATCGCAGAACGTTCGCGTCGGGCCGTAGGTCGAATCCGTCATCAACAGGTGATCGCCGGCCTTCAGGATCGCGAGCAGGGCGGTCGTGATCGCCGCCAACCCCGACGGACACAGCACGCAGGAATCGCCGCCTTCCAACTCGGCGATCGCGTCCTCCAGCACCCACGCCGTCGGCGTGCCTCGCCGCCCATAGACGACCTTGCGCTCCGTGGGCGGTTTCGATGCTTGTTCCAGCGCCTGCACCGACGGGAACAGCACCGTCGATGCGTGATAGACCGGCGGGTTGACGATGCCGTTGTGGGCATGCGGCTGCCGTCCGGCGGCAATGATGCGGGTGTCGTCTTTCATGGAATGGCGCTCCGGCCCCCGTTATCGCCGGGGCGCGGCGGCGCGGCAAGCGTTTCGGGACCGGAGGTCACGCGCGCACGGCTTCGTTGCCGGCCGCGCGCAGCTCGAAGGCGGCGGCCATCAGGGCGCGTGTGTAGTCGTGCCGCGGGTGATCGAACACCTGGTCGGCCGGCCCCTGTTCGACCACCTTGCCGTCCTTCATGACCACGATCTCGTTGGCCATCGCGCGCACCACCTTCAGGTCGTGGCTGATGAACAGATAGGCGAGGTCGTGGCGCGCCTGCAGGTCGCGCAGGAGGTCGACGATCTGCGCCTGGACCGACATGTCCAGGGCGCTGGTCGGCTCGTCCAGCACCACGAATTTCGGCTTCAGGATCATGGCGCGGGCGATGGCGATGCGCTGGCGCTGGCCGCCGGAGAATTCGTGTGGATAGCGGTCCTGTAGCTGGCCGTCGAGGCCGACGTCGTCCAGCGCCTCGGCGATACGGCGTCGCCGGGTGTCGGCGGTCATCTTCGCGCCATGGACGTCCAGTCCTTCGGCGACGATCTGGCCGACCGACAGGCGCGGGCTGAGCGAGCCATAGGGATCCTGGAACACCACCTGCATGACCGCGCGCAACGGCTGCAGCGGCTTCGCCGCCAGGCCCTGGATGGATTGGCCGAGGAACACGATCGGGCCGTCGCTGCGGATCAGCCGCAGCAGCGCCAGCGCCAATGTCGTCTTGCCCGAGCCGGATTCGCCGACCACGCCCAGCGTCGCGCCCTGGCGGACCGTGACCGAGATGCCGTCGACCGCCTTGATATGGCCGACGACCTTGCGCATGAACCCGCGCCGGATCGGAAACCAGACCCGGACGTTGTCGGCGCGCATCACCTCGGCCGCGTCCGGGCGTGGGGCGGGGGGACGGCCCTTGGGCTGTGCCGCGATCAGGTGGCGGGTGTACGCGTGCTGCGGGTCCGCGAAGATGCGCTCGGTCGGGCCGGTCTCGACGATCTGCCCCTGCGTCATCACGCAGGTGCGGTCGGCCAGCCTGCGCACGATCGCGAGGTCGTGGGTGATCAGGAGCAGCGCCAGATTGGAGCGGGCCTTGAGCGCCGCCAGCAGGTCGAGAATCTGCGCCTGCACGGTCACGTCGAGCGCGGTGGTCGGTTCATCCGCGATCAGGAGGTCCGGCTCGTTGGCCAGCGCCATGGCGATCATCACGCGCTGGCGCTGCCCGCCGGAAAGCTGGTGCGGATAGGCGTCAAGCCGCTCCTCGGCGTTCTGGATACCCACCTGCTGGAGCAACTCCAGCACCCGGGCGCGCGCTCTTTTTCCTCGCAGGCCGCGGTGCAGGTTCAGCACCTCGCCGACCTGGCGCTCGATCGTGTGCAATGGGTTGAGCGATGTCATCGGCTCTTGGAAGACCATCGAGACCCGGTCGCCGCGGACGGCGCGTAGCGTCTTTTCGTTCGCGCCGAGGAGCTCCTGGCCCTGGAATCGGATCGAGCCGGACGGGTGATAGGCCGGCGGGTAGGGCAGCAATTGCAGGATCGACAGGGCGGTCACGGATTTCCCCGACCCCGATTCACCGACCAGCGCCAACGTCTCGCCCGCGGCGATGTCGAACGAGACCCGGTCGACAGCCAGCGTGTCGCCCTCGCGCCCACGAAAGGCGACCGAAAGGTCGCGGATTTGGAGGAGGGGGGGCATCAATCACACCCCTTTCTTGGGATCGAAGGCGTCGCGTACCGCCTCGCCGACGAAGACCAGCAGGCTGAGCGTGAGGGCGATGGCCAGGAACGAGGTGATGCCGAGCCAGGGCGCCTGGAGATTGTTCTTGCCCTGCGCCAGCAATTCGCCGAGCGACGGCGAGCCCGGCGGCAGGCCGAAGCCCAGGAAATCGAGCGAGGTCAGCGTCGTGATCGCGCCGTTGAGCAGGAACGGCAGGAAGGTCAGGGTCGCCACCATCGCGTTGGGCAGCAGATGGCGGAACATGATCCGCACGTTCGACACGCCCAGCGCACGGGCCGCCATCACGTATTCAAAGTTGCGCGCGCGCAGGAATTCCGCCCGTACCACCGCGACCAGCGAAACCCAGCTGAACAGAAGCAGGATGCCCAGCAATATCCAGAAGCTGGGCTCGATCACGGCCGCCAGGATAATCAGGATGTAGAGGCTGTTGATGCTGGTCCAGACGTCGATGAATCGCTGGAACAGAAGGTCGGTCCAGCCGCCGAAATAGCCCTGCACCGCGCCGGCGATGACGCCGACCAGCGACGAGAACAGCGTCAGCACCAGCCCGAACAGCACCGACAGCCGGAAGCCATAGATCAGGCGCGCCAGCACGTCGCGGCCCTGGTCGTCGGTGCCCAGCCAGTTGACCGACGAGGGCGGCGCCGGCGCCGGCACGGGCAGCTCCATGTTGATCGTGTCGTAGCTGAAGCGGATCGGCGGCCACACCATCCAGCCGCCGGCATCGGCGATCAGCTTCTGGACGTAAGGATCGCGATATACCGCCTCGGTCTCGAACACCCCGCCGAACTTGGTCTCCGGGTAGAAATGGAAGATCGGGGTGTAGTAGTGGCCGTGGAACTGGATCAAAAGCGGCTTGTCGTTCGCAACGAACTCCGCGAACAGCGTCAGGAAAAAGATCAGCAGGAAGATCCACAACGCCCAGAAGCCGCGCCGGTTGGCGCGAAAATTCTGCCAGCGCCGCCAGGTCAGCGGCGTGACGCCCAGGCCCAGTATCCGATAGGCCGGCCGGTCTGCGACGGCCGTACCCCGCGGCAGGTGTTCCTCGTAGCCCTCGGGCGCGGTTTCGGCCATCAGGTCGCCCGGGTCTCGAAATCGATGCGCGGATCGACCCAGGTATAGGTCAGGTCGCTGATGAGGCCGATGACCAGGCCGATCAGCGAGAAGATATAGAGCGTCGCGAACACTACCGGATAGTCGCGGTTGATGACGGACTCGAACGACAGGAGGCCGAGCCCGTCGAGCGAAAAGATGGTCTCGATCAACAGCGCGTTGGTGAAGAAGATCGCGACGAAGGCGCCGGGAAAGCCGGAAATCACGATCAGCATCGCGTTGCGGAAGACGTGTCCGTACAGCACCCGGCGTTCCGTCAGGCCCTTGGCGCGCGCGGTCACGACGTAGTGCTTGCGGATTTCGTCGAGGAACGAGTTCTTGGTCAGCAGGGTCGTCGTGGCGAAGGCGCTGATGACCATCGACGTCACCGGCAGGACCAGGTGCCAGAAATAGTCGGCGATGCGCATCGGCCACGACAATTGCGCCCAATTGTCGGAAATGAGGCCGCGCAGCGGGAAGATGTCGAAGAACGTGCCGCCGGCGAACAGCACGATCAGCAGCACCGCGAACAGGAAGCCCGGCACGGCGTAGCCGACGACGATCGCCGCGCTGGTCCAGACGTCGAAGCGGCTGCCGTCGCGCACCGCCTTGGCGATGCCGAGCGGCACCGACACCAGGTAGGTGATCAGGGTGGTCCACAGGCCGAGCGAGATCGACACCGGCAGCTTGTCGCCGATCAGACTGATGACGCTGGTGTCGCGGTAATAGCTCTGGCCGAAATCGAAGCGCAGATAGTTCCAGATCATGTCGCCGAACCGGACATAGGCCGGCTTGTCGAAGCCGAACTGGTGCTCCAGCTCCTTGATGAATTCGGGGTCCAGGCCGCGCGCGCCGCGATATTTGCCGCCGGTCGCGCTGGCGCCGAGCGCGTTGCCCTGGCCGGACGCCATGCCGACCTCGCCGCCGCCGGCCCCGCCGATGCGCGCGGTCGCGGCGATGTCCTGGCCCTGGATCTGGGCCAGGATGTGCTCGATCGGCCCGCCGGGTGCGAACTGGATCAGGGTGAAATTCACCACCATGATGCCGAGCAGCGTCGGGATCATCAGCAGAAGGCGGCGCAGGATATAGGCGGCCATGGTTCCCGATACGCTCGCGACGCTGGAAATGATGCCTGGATTTTGCCGACTATGACGCGCCGCGGGTGAGGCGCGACGCCTTGCTCGGATCGACCCACCACAGGTCGACGATGCCGCGATCGTACAGGGCCTTGGGCGCCGGCCGGCCGAATTTGTCCCAATAGGCGATCCAGTGGGTTGGCTTGTACCACTGCGGGATCAGGTAGCGTTCGGCCATGATGACGCGATCCAGTGCTGCGCACGCGGTGGCGAGCTCCGCCCGACTTCGCGCGGAGACGACGTCCTCGACCAGCGCATCGACCGCCTTGTTGCGCACCCCGGCGTAGTTGAAGCTGCCGGGCGCGTCGGCCGCGGCGCTCGACCAGTAGGAGCGTTGCTCGAGCCCCGGTGTGTTGGGCAGGCTGAAGCGCGCGGTGATCACGTCATAGTCGAAATCGACCAGACGCTGCTGGTACTGCGCCATGTCGACAAGCCGGATGCTGCTCTTGATCCCGAGCCGCGCCAGGGCTTGGGTGTAGGGGCCGATCACCCGCTCGATCGACGGGTCGAATTCCAGGAACTCGATCTGGAACGGCTTGCCCGCGGCATCGACCAGCGTGCCGTTCCGGATCGTCCAGCCCGCTTGGCGCAGCAGGTCGACCGCCTTACGCAGGTTGGCCCGGTTGTCGTTGGTGCCGCCGCTGTCCGGTGGTGTATAGGCTGGGCCGAACACCGATGGCGGCAGGATGGCCTTGAACGGGTCGAGCAGCGCTCGCTCCGCCGCCGACGGCGTGCCGTGCGGCGTGAGGTCGGAATTCTCGAAGATGCTGCGGGTGCGGGTGTACTGGCCGTAGAACAATGTCTTGTTGATCCAGCGGAAATCGAAGGCGAGGTCCAGCGCCTCGCGCACCCGCCGGTCGGCGAATTCGGCCCGCCGCGTATTCATGAAAAAGCCTTGGACACCCGAGGGCGTGCGGTCGGGCAGCACCGCCTTGACCACCCGCTTGTCGCGCACCGCGGGAAAGTCGTATTCGGTCTCCCAGGTCTTGGCGGTGAATTCTTCACGCAGGTCGTAAACGCCGGCCTTGAACGCCTCCATCTGCGCGTTGCGGTCGCGGAAGAAATCGTAGCGGATCGTGTCGAAATTGAAGCGGCCGCGATTGACCGGCAGGTCCTTGGCCCAATAGTCGGCGCGGCGCGTGTAGGTGATCGAACGGCCGAGCTTCACGTCCCCGACTTTGTAGGGGCCGCTGCCCAGCGGCGGCTCCACCGTCGTCTTCTCGAAATCGTGCTTGGCGTAATAGGCTTTCGACAGGATCGGCAGGGTCGCGACGATCAGCGGCAGGTCGCGCCGCACCTCGCCGGTGAACGTGTAGCGCACCGTATGCGGGCCGCGCGCCTCCGCCTTGGCGACGTCGCGCAGCATCAGCCGATAGACCGGCGCGCCGTGGTGCTTGAGCAGGTCGAACGAGGCGACGACGTCCGCAGCGGTCACCGGCGATCCGTCGCTGAACCGCGCCTCCGGGCGCAGCTCGAATTCCGCCCAGGCTTTATCGGGCGGATAGGTGACCGCCTTGGCGACCAGGCCGTAGACCGCGTCCGGTTCGTCGATCGCGCGCGTCATCAGCGTATCGAAGGTCAGGTCGATGCCCTCGGCCGGGACGCCCTTGACGATGAACGGGTTCAGGCTGTCGAAGGAGTTCTGGGCCTGGATGCCGGTCATGGCGAGGCTGCCGCCCTTCGGCGCGCCGGGATTGACGTAGTCGAAATGCTGGAAATCGGCTGGATATTTCAGCGGCCCGAAGGCCGAGAGGCCATGGCTGTGGACCAGCGCGCCGGTCGCGCCCCCGCGCGCGGCGCCCGACAGGATGACAAGGATGGCCGCGGCGAATACGGCCGCGACCGGCCACGCCCTTCTTGACGTCATTGCCCGTCCGGCTTGGTCAAGGCGGGTGCCCGGCGCTCGATGTCCTTGGCCTTGGCTTGCTCGAACCACCACAGATCGGGCAGGCCGATGTCGTATTTCGGCGGCTCGGGGAACGCGAAGCGGTCCCAATAGGCGACGCGCGTACCGTCCATGTACCATTGCGGGATCATATAGTGCCGCCACAGCAGGACGCGATCGAGCGCGTGGGTCGCCGTGACCAGCGCATCGCGATCGTGGGCGTAGATGATCTTGTCGATCAGCGCGTCGACCACCTTGTCCTCAATGCCGGCGATGTTCTCGCTGCCCGGCCGATCGGCCGCAGCCGATCCCCAATAGGCGCGCTGCTCATTGCCCGGCGACAGCGATTCGGGAAAGTTGCCGACCACGCAGTCGAAGTCGAAATCGCGCAGGCGGTTCTCGTACTGCGCCGAGTCGATCTCGCGGATGGTGCTGCGGATGCCGAGCCGGCGCAGGTTTTCCTGGTACGGCGCGATCACCCGCTCGAAGGCCGGATTGTCGAGCAGGAATTCGATCGTGAAGGGGTTGCCGGCCTTGTCGACCAGGACCCCGTCCCGGACCTGGAAGCCGGCCTGGTTCAACAGGACCTGCGCCACGCGCAGGTTCTTGCGGTTGGTGCCGGAGCCGTCGGTGTGCGGCTCGGCATAAGGTCGCTCAAACAGTTCCGGCGGAAGATCGGCCTTGAACGGCTCCAGCAGTGCTTTTTCGCCGGCGGACGGCAGGCCGGTGGCGGCGAGCTCGGAATTAGCGAAGTAGCTCTCGACCCGCGTGTACTGCCCGTAGAACAGCGTCTTGTTGGTCCACTCGAAATCGAAGGCGTAGTCGAGCGCTTCGCGCACGCGCGGGTCGGCGTATTTCGCGCGGCGCAGGTTCAGCACGAAGGCCTGCATCGGCTCGGGCAGCGCGGTCTTCAGCACCACGCGCCGGATCAGGCCCTGCCGCACCGCGGGAACGTCATAGGCGGTCGCCCAGTTCTTTGCGCCGGTCTCCACCCGCAGGTCGAAGCGGCCCGCCTTGAACGCCTGGAGCGCGATGGAATCGTCGCGGTAGTAGTCGAAGCGAATCGCGTCGAAATTGTAGCGGCCGACATTCACCGGCAGGTTGCGGCCCCAATAATCCTTGACGCGGACATACGTCATCGACCGGCCGGGCTGGACCTGGCCGACCTCATACGGACCGCTGCCCAGCGGTGGTTGCAGGGTCGTTGCGTCGAACTTGTGCTTCGTCCAGTAATGCTTCGGCAGGATCGGAAGCTGGCCGAGAATCTGCGGCAGCTCGCGGTTGCCGGTGCCCTCGAAGGTGAAGCGGACCGAATGCGGCCCGGTTTTCTCGACCTTGGCGACATTGGCGTAATACATGCGGAAGAAAGGCCGGCCCTGCCGCTTCAGCGTCTCGAAGCTGAAGATCACGTCTTCCGGCGTGATCGGCTGGCCGTCATGCCACCGCGTCTCCGGCCGCAACGCGAACTCCACCCATGAGCGGTCGGCGGGCACCGTAACCGACTGCGCGACCAGGCCGTATTCGGCGCCGGGCTCATCGCTGCTCGGCGTCATCAGGGTGTCGTAGATCAGGCCCAGTCCTGCGGCGGGGTTGCCCTTCAGCACGAAGCCGTTGAGTGAGTCGAAGGTCCCGATCGCGGCCATGCGCAGCGTGCCGCCCTTCGGCGCATCGGCATTGACGTAGTCGAAATGCTTGAAGTCGGGGCCGTATTTCAGCTCGCCGAAATAGGACAGGCCGTGCGTCGGCTGCGGCGCGGCGATTGCGCCGACGGTGGCGAGCAGCAGGGCGACAACCGCGTAGATCGCGCCGCGTCCTACCCGGTCGATCGTCCTCCGACCCGCCCGCATCCCGTCATTCTCCCCGAACGCATCGCGCTTCCCGCGAACATCGCGGAAGCGGGGTGGCCGGGACAGGCCGCGCGCCAAGCCGCCCCTCAACGGACTGGGTGCGTTTCCTGCTGCTTTTCCGGCTTGACTTCGTTCTGGTTGTGGCCGGAGCCCTCCGGTGCCTTCGCGGCCGGTGCAGGAATAGCGTTTTCCGCAGGCTGGGTCTGAGACCCGGCGCCGTTGCCGCCCGCGGTCCCGTTACCCGGCTTCGCCGCCGGGGCGGCTTCCTTGCCGGCGGCAGGCGCCGCGGCGCCGCCATTCGCCGGGGCGGCGGCCGGCTTGGCCTGGGGCTTGGGCAAGGGCAGCGGGCTGTCGCTCTGGGTATTCAGGTAGGCGATGATGTCCGCGCGGTCCTGCACGTCGGGCAGGCCGGGGAAGGTCATCTTGGTGCCGGGCGCGAAGTCGCGCGGCTTGGTGATGAAGTGCTCGATCTTCTCGAAGGTCCAATTGCCGCCGATCTTCTTCAGTGCATCGGAATAGCCGAAGCCGCTGTGCGTGGCGACCGGCCGTCCGACCACGCCCCAAAGGTCCGGCCCGATCTTGTTGGGACCGCCTTTGATGATCGTGTGGCAGGTCTTGCACTTGTGCGAGATCGTCTCGCCCTTGGCCATGTCGGCCTTGGCCAGCGCCTCCTCGAAGCTGGGGCCCGCCGGCTTGGCGGCCGGCTTGGCCCCGGCAGTTTCGGTTTCCACGCCCGGCACGGAATAGGCGGGCTGCTTGAGCGGCTCGACGCTATAGACGCCCTCGCCGACGATTCGGAGACCGACCACCACGAGGAGCGCCGCAAGTATCCCACCCGCGATCTTATTGAATTCAAACGAGTCCATTCGCGCTCACCTTCGTGACGTCGTGCCGGCAGAAGAAAGGTCGGAGATCGAGCCGAGTCCGGCGGTCAAAAGCGGCGCGGAGATTAGCCGCTTCCCGCGCGCGGGTGCAACCCGTATAAGGGCGCCGTGCTCGCCGTCGCTTCACCTTTGCCCGCCGCCGCCATCGTGGCCATTCCGGCCCGGCTCGCCTCGACCCGGCTGCCGGACAAGCCGCTCGCCGATATCCACGGGGAGCCGATGATCGTGCATGTCTGGCGCCGGGCGTGCGAAGCGGCCATCGGCCGCATCGTGGTCGCGGCGGCCGACGAGGCAATCGCCGTCGCGATCCGCGCGGTCGGGGGTGAGGCGGTGCTGACCGACCCGGCCTTGCCCTCGGGTTCGGACCGGGTGCACCAGGCGGTGCGCGCCCTGGACCCGGATGGGACCCACGACATCGTGCTCAACCTCCAGGGTGACCTGCCGACGCTCGACCCGGCCGCCATCCGCCGCGTCGTCGAGGCCCTGCGCGATTCGGAGGCGGACCTGGCCACCCTGGTCGCTGAGATTACCGAGCCGCGCGAGGTCCAGGACCCCAACGTCGTCAAGGCGGTCGTATCGTTCCCGCCCAGTGCCCGAACCGGCCGGGCGCTTTACTTCACCCGGAACCCGGCGCCTTGGGGCGATGGCCCGCACTATCACCACATCGGCATCTATGCCTATCGGCGTGCCGCGCTGGACCGTTTCGTCCACCTGCCGCCGTCGCCGCTGGAGGGCCGGGAGCGGCTGGAGCAACTGCGCGCGCTGGAAGCCGGCATGCGCATCGACGCCGTGCTGGTCGACACGGTACCGCTCGGCGTCGACACCCAGGCCGATCTGGAGCGGGCGCGCGCCCTGCTCGCCGGTGTGGGGGACCGATGACCGACGCTGCCGTCGATCCCCAGCGCGCGATCGCTTTCCAGGGCGAGCCCGGCGCCTATTCGCACATGGCCTGCCACGAGGCCTATCCGGACCTGGTGCCGCTGCCATGCGCCACGTTCGAGGACACCTTCGCCGCCGTCGCCGAGGGCGCGGCGCGGCTTGCGATGATCCCGATCGAGAATTCGGTGCTGGGCCGGGTCGCCGACATCCATCACCTGCTGCCCGGATCGGGTCTCTATATCGTCGCCGAGCACTTCCTGCGCGTGCGCCAGCAACTGCTTGGGCTCAAGGGCGCGCGTCTCGACGCCGTCCGGGTGGTCCGCAGTCACGCCGCCGCACTCGGCCAGTGCAGGAACGTGATCCACCGGCTCGGCCTGCGTCCAATTGTCTCCGCCGATACCGCGGGGTCCGCCCGTTTCATCGCCGAGCAGGGCGATCCGAACGAGGCGGCGATCGCTTCGACCCTGGCTGCCGAGATCTATGGGCTGGACGTCCTGATGCCCGATATCGAGGACGCGGCGCACAACACGACGCGCTTCGTCATCATGGCGACCGATCCGGAGGAGCCGCCGGTCGAGGCCGGCCCGACCATCACCAGCCTGGTGTTCCAGGTGCGCAATGTGCCGGCGGCGCTCTACAAGGCGATGGGCGGCTTCGCCACCAATGGCGTCAACATGCGCAAGCTGGAGAGCTATCAGCTCGGAGGCTCGTTCAACGCCACCCAGTTCTACGCCGACATCGAGGGCCATCCGGCCGAGACCAATGTGCGGCTGGCGCTGGAGGAGTTGGAGTTCTTCTCGAGTCACGTGCGGATTCTCGGCGTC
>JBDZUN010000045.1:0-17207 GCA_040255145.1 Hyphomicrobiales bacterium
CTTCCGGCGTCTGGAACAGCGGCCCGATATCGACGTCGAAGCCGATATCGGCGAAGGCGGTGGCGATCACCTTGGCGCCGCGGTCGTGGCCGTCCTGACCCATCTTCGACACCAGCATGCGCGGCCGCCGGCCCTCCTCGCGGGCGAACGCCTCGACCTCGCTGACGATGCGCTCGAAGCCGGCGTCGCCCTCATAGGCGCCGCCATAGACGCCGGAAATCGAGCGGATCTCGGCCCGGTGGCGGCCGAACACCTGCTCCATCGCGTCGGAGATTTCGCCGATCGTCGCCCGCGCCCGCGCCGCGTCGACCGCCAGCGCCAGCAGGTTCGCATCCCCCCTGGCGCCTTCCGTCAGTGCGCTGAGCGCCGCGCGTGTCCTGGCCTCGTCGCGCTTGGCCCGCACCTCGCCCAGGCGCTTGACCTGCTGCGCCAGGACTTGTGCGTTGTCGATGTCGAGCGTCTCCATCGCGTCTTCATGGTCGAGGCGGAACTTGTTGACGCCGACGATCACCTCCTCGCCCCTGTCGATGCGCGCCTGCCGGCGCGCCGCCGCCTCCTCGATGCGCAATTTCGGCATACCGCTCTCGACGGCCTTGGTCATGCCGCCCATCGCCTCGACCTCCTGGATCAGGTCCCAGGCCGCGGCGGCCAGCGAATGGGTCAGCGCCTCGACGTAATACGACCCGCCCAGCGGGTCGACGACGTGCGTCACCCCGGTCTCGTTGGCCAGGATCAGCTGCGTGTTGCGCGCGATGCGCGCCGAGAACTCGGTCGGCAGCGCCACCGCCTCGTCCAGCGAGTTGGTGTGCAGGCTCTGCGTCCCGCCCAGAACGGCGGCCAGCGCCTCGTACGCGGTGCGCACCACGTTGTTGTACGGGTCCTGTTCGGTCAGCGACACGCCCGACGTCTGGCAATGCGTGCGCAGCATGCGCGATCCCGCCTTCTGCGCGCCCAAATCCGTCATGATGCGCGACCACAGCATGCGGGCTGCGCGCAGCTTCGCCACCTCCATGAAGAAATTCATGCCGATCGCGAAGAAGAACGACAGCCGCGGCGCGAATTCGTCGACCTTCAACCCCGCCTGCATCGCCGCGCGCGCATATTCCATGCCGTCGGCGAGGGTGAAGCCCAGCTCCTGCACCGCCGTCGCGCCGGCCTCCTGCATGTGATAACCGGAGATCGAGATCGAGTTGAAGCGCGGCATGTTCCGTGCCGTGAATCCGATGATGTCGGCGATGATCCGCATCGACGGCGCGGGCGGATAGATATAGGTGTTCCGTACCATGAACTCCTTGAGGATGTCGTTCTGGATGGTGCCCGACAGCGCCTCCGGCGGTACGCCCTGCTCCTCGGCCGCGACGATGTAGTTGGCCATGATCGGGATGACCGCGCCGTTCATGGTCATCGACACCGACATCTTGTCGAGCGGGATGCCGTCGAACAGGAGCTTCATGTCCTCGACGGAATCGATCGCGACGCCGGCCTTGCCGACGTCGCCGACGACGCGCGGATGGTCGGAATCGTAGCCGCGGTGCGTCGCCAGGTCGAAGGCGACCGACAGGCCCATCTGCCCGGCGGCCAGGTTCTTGCGGTAGAAGGCGTTCGATTCCTCGGCGGTCGAAAACCCGGCATATTGCCGGATGGTCCACGGCCGCCCGGCATACATGGTCGCGCGCACGCCGCGGGTGAACGGGTCGAAGCCGGGCAGGCTGTCCAGCCCCTCCAGTCCTTCGAGGTCGGCCGCGGTATAGAGCGGCTTGACGTCGAGCCCCTCGGGCGTCTTCCAGACCAGGTCGTCGACCGACTGGCCCTTCAGGTCCTTCTCGGCCAGGGCCTGCCAGTCGCCCAGGGTCTTCTTCGTATCGCCCGCCATGCCTGTCTCCGCCGCCCGACCGTTGCGCGCCGCCGCTTTCGCGCCTGATTTGTGCATCGCACCCATTTTACGGGAACCGGCCGGATACCGCGAATCGGCGGGAATCGCAATTCCCGCCGCCGCCCGCTCCCTCCGCGCCGTCGCGGGCAGAGCGAAGCATCGCCGTCCCTTCATCGTCATCGCGACCGCGAGCATCGCGAAGCGGGAAGCAATCCACCCTCGCTGCGCCGCCGCCTGGATTGCTTTGCCGCGTTCGCGCCGCGCAACGGCGCGCTCACCCTCCCCCTCGTGGGGAGGGTGGTTTCGCGCGACCGCGCGAAACCGGGTGGGGCGGCAGGACGCCCCGCCGCCTACCCCTTCAAATGTTCGTCATAGAATTCCAGCGCGGCGGCGGCCGACTTCGCCGCCCATTCCGGCTCGTAGATCTGATAATGCGTGATCGGATAGGACAGCCAGCGCTTCGGCTCACCCGCTCTGTCGAACATCTCCTTGTAGCCGTCGATCTTGCACAGGTCGTCCTTCTCCGCGCCGATCAGCATCAGCGCGCGCGGCGCGATCTTGTGCACCACGTCGATCGGCCGGTACTCCATGGTCGACTCGGCCGACGCCCACGGGATCTCGCTGTAGAAATCCGGCATCACCTTCAGCGCCGGCTCGATGAATTCGCGCGTCTGCTTGCTGTGCAGCAGCGTCGCGATGCCGGCCGCCCCGCCGGTGCCCTCGACCACCCGCTCGCGCCGGTCCTTGGCCAGCAGCGCCAGCAGCTCCTCCCGCTCGGCGGGCGAGCGCGAATCCATGATCAGCCGCCAGCCGTCGCCGAAGCCGACCTGCCCGACCGCGCATTTGACCCTTTTGTCCACGGCCGCCGCCTGCACCACGTGCGCGCCGCCGTTGGAGGTGCCCCAGATGCCGATCCGCTCCGGGTCGACCTCTGCCTGCGCTTCGAGCCAGGTCAGCGCATTACGGATGTCGTCGATCTGCTCCATGGCCATGATGCGCCATTTCGGCCCCTCGCTGCCGCCGAAGCCGCGATAGTCGAAGCCCATCACGACATAGCCGGCCGCGACGAAATGCTTGGCGTAATCCGGCAGGATGACCGAGCGGATGCCGCTATAGCCGTGGCACAGCAGGATCGCCGGCCGCTTTTCGCCCGCCTTCAGGCCGTCGGGCAGGAAATAGTCGCCTTCGAGCTTTGAGCCCTCGCTCCAGAAATGAATGACCCGCGTTTCCATCCCGCCGCCCCTTTTTGCCGTGGCTTGTTCGCGGTCAGCTTAGCGGGTCACTTGGCCTGAGTCCTGCCGCTTAATCCACGAAGGCCAACCCTCTTCGTCATTGCGAGCCGAAGGCGAAGCAATCCACCTTTCCCCCTCCCCTCGATGGGGAGGGTGGCTGCGTCAGGCGTCAGCAGCCGGGTGGGGTGACGGCACCTCAGCCTGGATTGCTTCGTCGCTATTGCTCCTCGCAATGACGAAAGGCGACCTCCCTATTCCAGCACCGCTCAGTACTTGGCGATCACCTTCTCCGCGAAATCCTTGAAGTTCTTGCGCGCGTGCGCCATCGGCGGCAGCAGCGCGACCTCGTTCAGGCCGGTCTTCTCGTGCTCGCGGATGTCGTGGATGATCCGGTCCGGCTCGCCGACATAGCCGCCGGCGGCGCGGATCGTGTTCTCGGTGACGAAGCGGCGCTCGGACGGCACCATGAAGGTGCAATGGCCCGTATGGACCTGCTGGTAGCGCTTCTCCTCCGGGGTCTCCATCTGCTTGACGTATTCGAGATAGGCGTCCCACTCGTTCTGCGCGAAATCGGGCACGACCGCGGCGTTGCCGGTCTTGACGTACCACTCGTACCAGTAGTGCAGGACGGCTGTGACCATCGAGCCGACCTCGTCGATCACCCGGTCCGAGGTCAGCTTCTCGCCCGGCTCCAGCACACAGGCATAGGTGAGGGTCGAGCGGTTGAAGTCGTTGGGCAGTTCGCGGCCGACCTCTGCCGCGCCCTGCTTCATCAGTTCCATATTGGCGGTGAGGCGGTCGAGCGGCTCGTTCGACGCCGAGATGCGGCCGTCGCCGAACGCACCGGCCGCGGCCAGCGCCTTCGGCCCGTCGGCGGCGACATAGATCGGGATGCGGTGGGCGAAGTCGAAGAAGCCCAGCTCCTCGTGCAGGTACTTGATCGACCTGGTCTGGCCGCGATAGGTGTACTCGACCTCCTCGCCGTTCAGCAGTGCACGGACGACGCGCAGATATTCGCGGAACTGGCTCGGCGGCATCGGGTCGAAACCCATCACCCGCATCGCGGTGTGTCCCGTGCCGATGCCGAGGAACACCCGGCCCGGCGCCAGCCGGTTGATCGAGGCGATCGAGCTCGCCGTCACCGGCGCGATGCGCGTCCCCGGGATCGCGACGCCGGTGCCGAGCTCCATGCTCGACGTGTGCTGGGCCGCCAGCGCCAGCACCGCATAGCAGTCGGACCAGATCATCTGCGAATCCGGCACCCAGCCGCGGTCATAGCCGAGGCTCTCGGCATAGGGAAGGATCTGCCAGTCGCTGATGCGCGGGGCGATCATCGCACCGAATTTCATGTCGTCACGTCTCCTTGTTGTCTTGCTGCCGCCTGACGGCGCTTAGCTACACGACGAAATCACGGTGGGCCGCCTGCACACTCTGCTGTCATCCCCGCGGAAGCAGGGATCCAGTAAACACAGGCTACGGAGATTACGCGCAGAGATCGCAGTTTACCGGATCCCGGCTCGCGCGCGGCTTCGCTCCGCCGCGCTTGGCCGGGATGACAATAAACAGGTGGATTGCCTCGTCGCGTTCGCTCCTCGCAATGACGTTCCCCCTTTCCCTCCCCCTTGTGGGGAGGGTGGCCGCGCCAGCGGCCGGGTGGGGGGCCTTCACTGTCAGCGACGGCCCCCGCCTCAATACCGCGCGATCACCTTATCCGCGAAGTCCTTGAAGTTCCGGCGCGCGACCGCCATCGGCGGCATCAGCGCGATCTCGTCCAGCCCCGCCCGCTCCTGCTCGCGGATCTGGGCGATGATCGCGTCCGGCTCGCCGACGAAACCGCCGGTGGCGCGGATGGCCGCGGGCGTCACCAGGAACCGCTCCTCGGGCATCATGTAGGTGCAATGGCCGAGATGGATGGCGCGGTGCAGCTTCTCGGCCGGCACGTCCATCTTCTTGACGTGCTCGAGGTAGCGATCCCACTCGTTCAGCACGTTCTTGTCGACCATGTCGGTCTTGCCGGTCTTACGGTACCACTCGTACCAATAGTGGAACAGCATGGTGACCTGCGAGCCGGTCTCCTCGACCACCCGCTCCGAGGTCAGCTTCTCGCCCGGCTCCAGCACGCAGGCGAAGGTCAGCGTCGAGCGCGAGAAGTCCTTCGGCAGGGTCCGGCCGACCGACTGCGCGCCCTTCTGCATCAGCTGATAGGTCTCCTCCTGGCGCTGCGGGCTTTCGGTCGAGGCGCAGATGCGCCCGTCGGCATAGGCGCCGGCAACCTGCAACGCCTTCGGCCCGTCGGCGGCGACGTAGATCGGGATGCGGTGGGCGAAGTCGAAGAAGCCCAGCTCCTCGTGCAGGTACTTGATCGACTTGGTCTTGCCGCGATAGGTGAACTCCACCTCCTCGCCGTCGAGCAGCGCGCGGGTGATGCGGACATATTCGCGGAATTCGCTGGGCGGCATCGGGTCGAAGCCCATCACCCGCATCGCGGTATGCCCGACGCCCAGGCCGAGGAAGACGCGGCCCGGCGCGATGCGGTTGATCGACGCGATCGAGCTCGCCGTGACCGGCGCGATGCGCGTGCCGGCGATGGCGACGCCGGTGCCGAGCTCGATGGTCGAGGTATGCCAGGCCGCCAGCGCCATCACGGCGTAGCAGTCCGACCAGATCATCTGCGAATCCGGCACCCAGCCGCGATCGTAGCCCAGGCTTTCCGCGTACTGCAGAATCTGCCAGTCGCTGATGCGCGGGGCGATCACCACGCCGAACTTCATGTCGATTCCTCCGTGGACAGATGGTTATGTGATGCCGAAAGGATTGCGATGACCCGCCATAAACACCGATGTCATCCTCGCGCAGGCAGGAATCCAGTAAACTCCGTCTACCGAGCGTACCCGCCGGACCCGCAGTTTACTGGATTCCGGCTCGCGCACGGCTCCCCCGCGCTTGACCGGAATGACAACGGATGTGTGACTGGCCCCAGACACACCACCCTCTAGGCCGCCGCGGCCCGGCCGAGCAGCGGCCGCACCTCGTTGGCGAACCGTTCGAGCTGGTCCTCGCGGTCGGCCGCCGGTCCGGTGCAGTCGACGATGACGTGGCGCACGCCGGCCTCGCGGAACTGGTTCAGCTTTTCGGCGACGTCGGCCGGGCGGCCCAGTGCGCAATAGCGCTTGGCCGCGCTGCGGAAATCCATCGCATAGCGCTTGCTCAAATGGTCGGTGGCATGCTCGTGCGCCGCCTCGAACGTGTCGTCGATGCGCATGAACAGAAGATGCGCCGTGCCGAAACCGCGCGTCATTTCGCGCTTCGCCGCCTCGGCGGCGGCCGCGATCTTCTCCAGCCCGTCGCGGTACATGTCCGGCGTGACGACGTAGGAGATCCAGCCGTCGGCCTGGCGCCCGGTGCGGCGCAAGGCGGCGTCCGACCGCCCGCCCAGCCAGATCGGCGGGCCGCCGGCCTGCGCCGGCTTCGGCAGCATCCGCACCTCGGGGAAATTGTAGAAGCGGCCCTGGTGGCTGACCTTCTCGCCCGACCACAGCTTGCGCAGCACCTCGATCCCTTCCGAAAGCCGCGCGCCGCGCTCCTTGACCGGCACCTCGCAGGCCTCGAATTCGCGCGGGAACTCGCCGCCCACGCCCGCGCCGAAGATGAAGCGCCCCTCGGACAGCACGTCGAAGCTCGCCGCCTGCTTGGCCACCGGCGTCGGGTGGCGCAGGGGGAGCAGGTAGACCGAGATGCCGAAGATCAGCCGGCTGCTCAGCGCCGACGCCTGGGCGAGCTGGATGAACGGGTCGAGGATCGGCTGCGCGAAGGCGATGTGGTCGCCGGTCCAAAGCGAATCGTATTCGAGCCGGTCGCCCAGCTCGACATTGCGGCGGAGGGCGGCGAAGCTCGGCCCCGTCCCCATGATGCCGAACTTCATCTCCTGCTCCAGCGGCAGAGCCATACGCGCCTCCCGATTCCGTCGTTTGGCGCGATCCTAAAGCATTTGAAAACGCCTCGCACCACACGCGGCGAAATGCGCGGCGCGAAGGATGCGGGCCGGCCCCTACTCCGCCGCGTCGCGGGTGGATGCCGCACCCAGCCCGGCGAAGCGCGCCTCCATAGCCCGGCGCACGCGCACGGCCTCCGAATCCGGCACGGCGACGTCGGCCCAGCGCACGATCTGGCCCGCCGGCAGGGTGCGGTTCAGCGTCACCTTGTGCGCCAGCCCGATGGGCAGCGCGCCCTCGGCCAGGCTGCGCTCCGCCGGGATCAGCTTGCCCCAGACCGTGTGCCCGCCCTCGCCGTCCAGCACCTCGCCGGCGGCCAACGCGCGCTTGGCCACCGCCGCCACGTCGCCGCGGAAGCCGCGGGTCTGCCCGGTCGGCTCGCCCCGCAGCGCGACCGACAGCACGGAGATGCCGAGCTCCAGCCCGATCAGGTGGAACGGCTTGTACATCGCGGCATAGCGGCCGGTCGTATCGGTCTTGAGCCCGTATTGCTTGAAGCAGGCGGCGGCGTAGTCGTTCGGCGACTTCAGCACGACATAGACGCCCCAGCGCAGGTCGCGGAACACCGCCCGGCCGTCGCGCTCGAGCGACGAGACCACCTCGACCATGCCGTCGTGGTGAAGCTGCCCGCCGGCATCGCGCCCGTGCAGCACCTGCGCCAGGTCGTCGACCCCGCACGGCGGGAACGACAGGCCGTCTTCCGGCACGTCCAGGCCGGTGGCATTGGCGATCGCCGCCATTTCCAGCGCCGACTTGGTGCCGTCGAGGAACGAATTGAACATCTGCGGGTTCATGCCCGCCTTCTTCGCCTCCTCCGGCGTCAGGCCGTAATGGCCCCACACGTCGTCGGGCGTGACCGCGTGATAGGCCGGCAGGTACTTGGTGCCCTTGCCGGCGGCGACGACCGTGAAGCCCGCGGCGCGCGCCCAGTCGACCAGCTCCGCGGTCAGCGCCGGCTGGTCGCCATAGGCCATCGAATAGACGACGCCCTTCTCCCGCGCCCGCTCGGCCAGCAGCGCGCCGGCCAGCACATCGGCCTCGACATTGACCATGACGATGTGCTTGCCCGCCTCGATCGCTCCTTGCGCGTGGAGGATGCCGGCCGCCGGCGCGCCGGTCGATTCGACCACGACCTCGACGGCCGGATGCCGGCACAGGTCGGCGCCCGATTCGACGAATTCGGTGCGGTCGATGCGGGCCTCGTCCCAGCCGACCGACCGGCACGCCGCGCGCGCCCGGTCGAGGTCGAGATCGGCGATCACCGCGACCTCCAGCCCCGGCGTGCTCGGTACTTGGGACAGGAACATCGAGCCGAACTTGCCGGCGCCGATCATCCCGACCCGGACCGGCCGGCCCCCGGCCGCGCGCTCCTGCAACAGGCGATGGAGGTTCATGGACGGTCTCCTGACAATTTCATCCGATAACCTTGAGCAACAGGCTCGTCATCCAGCCAAATCCGGCGACGTTGAGCGCGATAACCACCCCCAACATCCATTTGACCACCGAGAGTTGCTGCTCCACCCCGCTCGCGCGGCGTTCCATGCCGACTTCGGCTTGCCCGATGCGGTGCTCCACCCCGGTCCCCGCTTGGCCGATCCGGTGTTCCACCGATGTCTCGGCTTGCCCGACTCGGCGCTCCATCGCCGTTTCCAGGCCCAAGAAGCCTTCGCGCACGGCGGTTTCCAGCTTGGTGAACCGCGTATCGAGGTCCGCCGCCTCTATAGCCGCCGCCTCGGCCAGCTCCTTGTCGGCGCCGACGCTGATCAGCGCGTTATAGAGCCCCTGCATCATGATCGTCATGTCCCGCCCTCTCCGCTAATAGGACGACCATAGACCAGGATGCCGCGCCGCGGAGCCGGTGCGCAATCTTACTCCGCCGCGGCCCGATACGACCGCGCATAGACCAGCAATGCGTCATCGGCCACCGGCACGATCGGCCGAAAATCCTGATGCGCGATCCATTCGGGCCGCGTCGGCGTGCGGATGTGATTCGAGACGGCGCACAAGGTCAGGTACACGATGGTGCGCGAATACGGCGTGATGTTGGCCGACGAGCCATGCACCAGGTTGCCGTGGAACATCAGCACCGAGCCCGGTCCGCCGGTCGGCGCGACGATGCCGCCCTCGTCGGCGATCTGCCGCACCGTGTCGTGGTCGAGCGTCCAGAGCGGATAAGACGTCGTCTGCTTGTCGTGCGCGGCCTTGAGCACACCCTTCTTGTGGCTTTTCGGGATCAGCATCAGCGGCCCGTTGATCGGCAGCACGGGGTCGAGGAACACCGAGATGTTCATCGCCCGCGGCTCGGGCATGCCGTCGTCGCGCGCCCAGGTGCCGTAATCCTGGTGCCACTGCCACAGGTCGCCGTCGAACGCCGCCTTGGCGTTGACCTTGTACTGGTGCATGTAGAGCTGCTCGCCGAAGAACTGCTCGACCGGCTCGACCAACCGCGGGTGCGCACCCAGGATGCGGAACGCCTCGTTATAGGTGTGCGCGGCGAAGGCGGTGCGCGGCGCGCCGGATTTCTCGCGCCACACCTCCTGCCGGTCGGTGCGATAGATGCGGGCGGCCTCGGCGCGCAGCACCGCGACCTCCTCCGTGTTGAAGCAGTCCGGCAGGAACAGCCAGCCCTGCTCGTCGAATTCCTTGAGCTGCTCTTCGGTCAGCTTCATGCATCCCTCTCCAAGGCCTGTCCGCCACTTCGGCCCGATTTGGCGGGGATTTTAGCGCGATACGCCGAAAAGGAGAAATGGCGGAGAGGAAACGAGGAGCAACATCCTTCTTCTTCCGTCACGCAGTCCGTCAAAAAGTCTGACCCCGAGGGCACGGCGATAGGCGGTTTCAGCGGGATCTCTGGTCGGCGGATTTGACGATGATCTCGGGCGCCGCGGTAGAGGCGCCTGTAATCTCGACCATCTGGCCGTCGAGCGCGGCCAAGTCGGGCAGGTGCGCTCGCGAACGTTGTTCGGGTATTGCCCCCACCCATGTCGAGAAGGCGCCGCTGGAGCGGCGACATGCGTTGCCTGGATTGTGCCGAAATCAACCAACTCGACAGGCTGCAAAAAACCCAATAAGCCTAACGTTCCGCTGTCTCTTCGCAGCTTGCTCCCGCCAAAAGCCTCTTTTATAAGATTCGCTTACCGCATTTGGAGCACCGCGTGTCACCGATTCAATTTATCGACCTTCAAGCCCAGCGGCGGCGTCTCGGGAACAAACTGATTGACGCTGTAACCGCCGCTATGAATGACGGCCGGTGGATTATGGGTCCTCAGGTCCACGAGCTAGAGGATCGGCTCGCAGAATTCGCCAACGTAAAACATGCCTTAGCGTGTGCGAACGGAACTGATGCACTCGTCCTCGTGTTACGGGCTTGGGGTATCGGTTCAGGCGATGCGGTTTTTGTGCCGGCGTTCACTTTCGCCGCATCTGCCGAAGCAGTTGCTCTGGTGGGCGCAAGCCCAGTGTTCGTGGATGTCCTGGACGGCACCTACAACATGGATCCGGCAAGCCTCGGCGCAGCGATTGACCTAACCCGCCACAATGAAAAATTGAGACCTCGTGTCGTCATGCCAGTGGATCTCTTTGGGCAACCTGCCGATTACCGATCTCTTCTTTCAGTGGCTAAGCGTGAGGGGTTACTTGTCTTGTGCGACACCGCTCAAGGCTTCGGCGGGCGGCTTGATGGCAAGCTTAATGGAGGTATCGGCGATGCGGCATCGACTTCGTTCTTTCCGGCGAAGCCTTTCGGCTGCTACGGAGACGGCGGAGCTTGCTTCACGAACGATGATAGCGTCGCGGCTATGATCCGCTCCATTAGGGTACACGGTCAGGGCTCGAATAAATACGAGAATGTACGCATAGGGATGAATTCCCGGCTCGATACGATCCAAGCTGCAATTTTGCTTGAAAAATTGAAAATCTTCCCGGAAGAAATTGAGATGCGGGAGGCCGTAGCCCGGCGCTATAATGATGCTCTAGGCGCGTCCAATTCCATCAGGATACCCCGTGTGATTAAAGGCGCAGAATCAACTTGGGCACAATATACGATTCAGGTCTCCAATCGTGATAGACTCCAGACAGACTTGATGTCCAAAGGCATTCCCACAGCCGTGTATTATCCACTTCCCTTGCCGTTCCAAAAGGCGTATTCAAAATTTCCATCTGTTGAAATACCTGTGAGCGACCAACTCGCAAGATCTGTCATCAGTTTGCCTATGCATCCATATATCAACCAATCGACCCAAGATCAGATCATCGAAGCCGTGTTGGAAAGCGTTGGTTAACGAGCATCAACTCAATATCACTCAGGTGCGCCTCCAAATCGCAAAGATAGGTAATGGTACGCTGCTTTAGAGTTTACATCGTTTCAGGCCAGAGGCTTCATTCGCATCGACAACACATCCTCCGCAGAATGATCTGCCTTGTCGTGAGTGTATTGTTGCTTCTGCCCGTAACCACACGCAGTATCTCGGCAGAAGCATTTTCGCTACCCTGGATGATCGGCTGGGGCGCGACTAGCGATGCGCCGGGTTGGAACGAATCTCTGAATATCGAAGCCACTCGGGAAGGCTGCGACTCACAACCACCAAAATGCATTACTTATCTTAACACGAAAGTGGGAAGCGGAAATATTCAACGTGTGATATTGTCTTTTCCACTAAACACAAAGGCGCCCGTTTCTTCCTTAGAATATAGCCGCTATAGCTTAACGAATCAATGGCTTTACTCCATCGGAATAGATGATTTTATCGAGAAATATAAAGCCCTTGTGGTAAATACGTCTAAGGCTGATGCTTTATCCATTCTCACACAAACCATCACTAATGCACACTTCGCTAATCCCGCACTGAAATTCGGTATCACACTTTATGAAACGGAAATTGATTCACATTTTTTTGCTGGAGACCTATTCCCGGCCGCATTGCGTGCCCAGGTCGATATCGTCCATTTTTATCGAGGCTATCGGGCTAACGCGGACTCGCTGTCGGGGGATATCGATCGAATAAAGGGGTGGTTTCCACACGCTCAGATTGTGGGCGGGATTTACCCCTATGATCGGGACGACTATGTGTCGTGCGAACCGCGCGGGACCTCCCACTGCGGATCTCCGAGGGCATTAGCTCTGTTTGAACGCGAGCTTGGTAAAGACGTCGAACTCCTAAAATCAGGCCGCATGTCGCGGCTGGAGTTTTACCCCGGTTATCTAGGAGCGCCCGGACGTTGGCCGGGTTGGCAGGAAAAGCGGATCTGCGCCCCGGCCAGGCGTGAGGCTTGCGTCCAGAACAGCCAAGTTATGCAAGAGAAATTACGGATCACGTTGGAGAGACTTTCAAAGTGATGTACAGATATCAACTAGCTATACCCGCCGCAAAATGCGATAACGATTTTCGCAGTCCAGTATTTATGCAATCTTTGTTTTCCAACACCGACTCATGTTACGGGAGCGTGGCGGATGGAATCGAGCCACGCCGGATTACCATGCTGATGACATGGGACGCCGACCAGTGACGATGCTTGACATATTTAACACTATGCGGCTGTGGGCTATTAAGAACTGGCGTACTACAATTGTGCTCTACAGCATAGCTGTCGCGCTTGCGCTCTCTTACACGATGCTTCGTCCTCGGGAATATCTCGTGTCGATGATTGTCTTGCCGATAGCCACCACCTTCAGTGATCCATCCAATCTTGTTGCGACATCGGGATTGTCCGTTCGCACGCCGCTTCAGCTTGGCCAGCAGCCACCGACGCAATTAGGTGCGTTCCTCCGTTTGTTGAAGAGTCCAGAGTTGGCGCGCATGTTAGCTAAAGAACCTACGATCGTCGACCTTGTCAAGAAAGAAAAAGATGCGGGCTTAATCAGCCGGCTGTTTATGTTCCGGCGAGGAAATAACGTCACATCGACAGAAGAGCAAGATACGGCTGCGATTTACAAATGGCTGCTCACTCACATCACCGCAGAACAGGACATCGACGTTGACACATGGAACATTCAGATACACTATCCTTCGGCAGTCGGCGGTGTAACGTTACTAAATCGCATTCGGATTGACGTTGAGGATATCTTGAGGAGATCGGAGCTCGATCAGCTTTCGCGCGAATGGGAATATGGGGCTGTGCAGCTGCGGTCCACTGCCGATAGCATGGAGCGCACTGTTCTTTACAGTATTCTGGACTCCGTCAAGAGATCATTACTTGTACTTCAATCCGGCGCTAATGTTGCGACGGTCGTAATTTCTCAGCCTTATGCGCCGCTTGAGCCGAATTATCCACCGCGTCTCCTGACATTGATTGGTTCGCTTGTACCCCTCCTGATACTGGCAACAGCGGCGCTTGCTTACCTCAGCTCCCATGAAGCAGGGAAATGTAACGATGCGCGGCATGGCCGCACGACTGCGGAATAGCGTGAATTATGAGTCCTTGCTTGGAGTGTTTGTTGCTTGCACTTTATATTCGGGTGCGCTACAGCTCGTTCTATTTATTTCGTTGCATTTTCCGCCAATCTTAGGAAAGAGCTTCATCGCGATCGCGATCCTATTAGCAGCTCCGGTGGGCGCACGCGTTATTTACAAGCTTGAGCTCGACTCTGGTGCTTTTACGGCAGTATGGATATGGGCCGCCTACGTTGCTTGGTCGACGCTGGCCGTGAGCTGGACGACGTCTGTCGGAGTTGTAGGTCCAAAGCTAGCACTATTTTTCGCCATCAATCCTACGTTTCTGCTTTTAGGCCTTTTAGTGGGATATTCGGAGTCCGCCCTCAATAGTCTTATCTTCGCGATCAAGGTCATCGCCTTACTCGCTGGTGTCGCAGCATTGACATTCGCTGAACTCGGGACGGCCGCACTTACGTCCCATCTTTCGAAAGATACCGTCATTGTATTCGCATCTGGCTACCAGCCGATCACGATGGCCGTTGGCGTCGGCGGGGCGCTGTTCTTCGTTTCGATGTTGACCTCACGCGCTTCTCCTATTGCGACCACCATCCAGATCCTGGGATGGGCTTTCTTGGGCATTGGGACCCTCGCGGGCGGAGGGCGCAGTGCCGCGATCGGTGCCGGCGTTGCTGAAATGGCGATATTGGTGCTCTTGTTCGTACGGCTATCCTCCCGTGGAGAATCGCGACAGGCCCGAAAATTACTGATCTGGAGCGTGATCACGGTGGGATTCGGCATTGTGCTAATCTACCTAGGTTTTCAGCTGCAATTACGAACACTCACGCGTCTAATGAGTTTCACAGACACGTTTACCGACACGACGGGCCGTACGTGGCTGTTCAACAAAGCTCTCCTAATGGCTTCCGCACATCCAATATTCGGAGCTGGTTTCGGCAGCTTTCATTCTACGGCGCTCAACATCGAATCTCTTGGAATTTATCCGCATAATATCTTTCTTGAAATTCTAGCCGAGACTGGTCTCATTGGATTAATTCTCTATACGTCGTTTGTCGGCACGACTATCTATCTCACCTTGGTTAGAGCTCAGCGTCTAATGCTGGAACATGCCGCTGTGTGGTCGGCATTCATGGTGACTGCCATCGTGGCGAACATGGTTTCAGGTACAATTACAGACCGGTTTATGATATTTTCTTTGGGAATGGGACTTGGGCTAGTATCTCGAATGCGCACGACTGATAACGAGCCGGTCGATCTACACTTTGGGGATAGGCTTGAAACTTGACACCGATCGGACGGGGAAAGATTACGAATGTGCGGCATCCTAGCGGCTGTGGGTTTCAAGCGGCGGTGGATCGATCGCCGTCGGTTTGATCACGCTCTCGAAGCGATCGCGCATCGTGGCCCGGACGGCACCGGCACCCACTACACATTAATAGAAGGCGGCACAGAGGTCGTGCTGGGGCATCGCCGTTTAGCTGTGTTCGATCTTTCGCTGGCGGGACATCAGCCGATGGAGGATGGTCGAGGACGCACGATTGTCTATAATGGCGAGGTGTTTAACTGGCCAGAATTACGCAATGAACTTGAAGCTTGCGGCTATATGTTTCGTACTGGGACCGATACCGAGGTTATCTTGGCCGCTTATGATAAGTGGGGACCCGACTGTGTGAATCGTTTTAACGGCTTCTGGGCAATTATACTGCTCGATCGGAGTGCAGGCCGGCCAGAATTATTCCTGAGCCGAGATCATTTCGGAATAAAGCCACTATATTACCGAGCTGACCATGATTTTATATTCATTTCATCGGAAATTAGCGCAATAAACGCTTATCTTAACGTTAATCCAAAGATCAACATAGGGGAATTAGCGCGGCACGTAGTCCTACATTGCGCAGAGGATTCGGAACGAACGATCTATGAAGGAGTTTTTGAACTCAATCCAGCCTCGAGTGCGCTGGTAAATCTCGAAACTGGCGAAATGCGGCAATGGAGGTATTGGCTGCCTGATCGACATAGTCGGTTCGAAGGATCCCATGAGGCAGCGTTGGAAAAATTCAGTGAATTATTCGAGGATGCTGTCCACCTGCGGTTGCGTGCCGACCGCGAAGTGGCGTTAACGCTGTCTGGCGGTATCGATAGTTCCGCAATTGCCGTTGCAATTTCACGCGTAGGCAGCATGAAAGTTCGAGCGTTCACGTCACATTTTCCCAATCAACCCAAAATCGATGAAACCAAATATGCGGAATCCGTCGCACGAAAGTTGGGATTTGAGCATGTGTTAGTACAACCCTCCCTAGAAAATCTTTCTGATGAAGAGGGACGTCTATCCAAACACCAGGAGTTGATGTACGGAAGTTTTTCTCTTCTCGTTAATTGGATGGTTATGAAGCAAATATCTAAATTCAACATAGCATTATTCTTAAATGGACAAGGCGGTGACGAGCTGTTTCTAGGATATGAGCGATACTATGTTCCTTATTTATTTGATATGATAGCAAAGGATCCCTGGTCAATGCCCAGGGCATTCGCAGAAATATCGCGCAATTCGCGACTTAGCCTTAGCGAAGTGTTGGCCTATTATGTGTATTTTTCGTCGCCGTTTGTCCGTAATTGGCGATATCGGCGGGAAGCGCGGACTGTGTTTAAGGAAACGCTGATTGACGCGTTGGAAGGATACCCAGCTATGCTTCCTGAAACACAGTTCGATCTGCAGCTGCAAGAAATCTGCGGTCAACAACTGAGGCACCTTTTGCGTTATGACGACCGGACAGCTGCCGCATTCGGCCTGGAAAGCCGCCCTGCCTTTCTCGATCGTCGCCTCGTGGAATTCGCTTTATCGCTCGACTGGAGGTACAAGCTCCACGGCGGATGGACTAAATATGTCGTGCGCCGATACCTTGATCGACATGGCATGCCGGAGATTGCGTGGCGACGGGAGAAACTCGGCTATAACGCGCCGACAGCAGCCTGGACCGACATACTTATCCGGTCAAACGTCAGTAAACTGGCTTATCCTGGCGGATTACAATATCTAAAGCCGGGCGTTAGGATTGAAAAAATGCCGAAGCGTATGCGATTTCTTGTCTATAATTTGTTAACCACGGCTCGCGAAATGCGATGGGCTGTGATCTAAACCCTAAAGCTGGCCGCGGCCGACGCGGAGGCCGCGAACAACCAAGCCCGTCCGGCCGATCGCGCGGCACGCGCCGTCAAGCGCCGGGCCAAGCGCGGTGCGCTGCCAGCACATCTGCCGCGGACCGAGACGCTCGCCGATATCGAAAGTACCACCTGTCCGAACTGCGCGGGCACGCTGCACCGGATCGGCGAGGATCCATATCGTGCCGGCCCAGTTCCGAGTGATCGTGGTGCGCCGGCCCAAATATGCCTGTCGGACATGTCAGGACGTGGTCGTGCAGGCCTCCGCCCCGGCACGGCTGATCGAAGGCGGCCTGCCGACTGAAGCCATGGTGGCGCAGGTGCGGGTGTCCAAATACGCCGACCACCTGCCGCTCTACCGACAAGCGCAAATCTTTGCTCACCATGACGTTGCCCCGTCTTTGCCCTCGTTTATAGCTGGCCTCTGTTCTCGTTGTTGTCCCCGCGGGACCGGGTTGCGAACGCGTTCGGGGTGAGGCCGCCGAGGCTGGTATGCGGCCGGTGGTCGTTGTAGTCGATCCTCCAGTTTTCGATGATGTGCCGTGCCGCGGGCAGGCCGCGG
>JBDZUN010000318.1:0-3169 GCA_040255145.1 Hyphomicrobiales bacterium
AACTGCCCGATCACCGAGGAGGCGCCGATCAGCTCCACCTCGCCGCCGGCGCGCATGCGCAGCTCCGCATTCTCGCGTTTGAGGCGCGTCGCCTCGATCGCGCGCTCGATGACCAGGATCAGGCGGTCGGCCTGGAACGGCTTCTCGACGAAGTCGTAGGCGCCTTTCTTGATCGCCGAGACGGCCGTCTCGACCGTGCCGTGGCCGCTGATGATGACGACGGGAAGGTCGGGATCGTCCTTTCGGATGCAATCCAGGACCTCCAGCCCGTCGAGGCGGCTGCCCTGAAGCCAGATGTCGAGGACGACCAGCGACGGCCGTCGCCGCGCCAGCTCGGCCAGGGCCGAATCGGAATCGGCCGCCGACCGGGTTTCATAGCCCTCGTCCTCCAGCAGGCCCGCGACGAGGTCGCGGATGTCGGCCTCGTCGTCGACGATCAGAATGTCACGCGCCATGGGTCAGCGTTTCCTCCCGCTTAGTTCCGGGTTCACTCAAAGCGGCGGTCGCGGGGAAGATCAGCCGGACCACCGCCCCGGTCTCGCCTGAATCGGCACGGTCGTCGAGGCTGAGCTCGCCGCCGTGGTCGTCCATCACCTTCTTCGCGATCGCGAGCCCGAGGCCCGACCCCTTCGTCCGTGTCGTCACGTAGGGTTCGGTCAGCTTCTCACGTTCCTGCGCGGGCAGCCCGCGGCCATTGTCGAGGACCTCGATCACCGTGCGCCCGTCGGCCAGGCGGGACACGCCCACCACGATCTGTCCGGGCGATACGGCGGCGCCCGCCGCTTCCTGCTCGGCGCGCCGCGCCTGGACCGATTCGACCGCGTTCTTGACCACGTTGATCACGACCTGGGAGACCTGGCGCCGGTCGCAGCGCATGCCCAGCGCTCCGTCCGGGAACTCCGTCTCGAAGCTGATGGCCGGATCGGAGACGTGCTGCAGGAACACGACCTGGCGCACGATGTCGGTCACGTCCTCCTCGCGCATCACGGCGCCGGGCATGCGCGCGAAGGTCGAGAATTCGTCGACCATGCGGCCGATGTCGGTCACCTGGCGGATGATGGTCTGGGTGCAGCGCTCGAACGTCTCGGGGTCGGAGACGATCTCCTTCTGGTACTTGCGGCGCAGCCGTTCGGCCGAAAGCTGGATCGGGGTCAACGGGTTCTTGATCTCGTGCGCGACCCGCCGCGCCACGTCGGCCCAGGCCGCCGAGCGCTGCGCCGAGACCAGCATGGTGATGTCGTCGAAGGTGACGACATAGCCCTGGACGCGCGCGCCCTGCTCGCTGACCACGCGCACCAGCAGCGTCCGGGTCTGGCCGGCGCGGGTCAGCGTGACCTGGCCCTGCACGACCCGTTCGGGCCGCATGCGCGCGTCTGCCAGGAGCTCGGCCATTTCCGGCACGCAGGCGGCGAGATCCTCGCCGATGATCTCCTCCACCTCGAGCACCAGCAATTGCAGCGCGGTGCGGTTCGGCAGGGTGACGCGGCCCGCGGGGTCGAGCCCGATGACGCCGGCGGTCACCCCTGACAACACCGTTTCCATGAAGCGTCTTCGGTCGTCGACCTGCCGGTTCGCGGCGATCAGTTCGCCATGCTGGCGCTCCAGTTCGCCGGTCATGTGGTTGAAGGCGCGCGACAGGGTGGCGATCTCATCGCCGCCCGGCTTCTCGTCGACGCGAACGGCAAGGTCGCCGCCGCTGACCCGTTCGGCGGCGTTGACGAGGCTGGTGATCGGAGCGACCAGCCGATTGGCGAGCCACAGCCCGAACCAGATTGCGGCCAGCAGGATCAGCAGGGCCATGACCGAATAGGTCAGCGCGAAGGTGAGCTGCAGATGCGAGCTGCGCCCCTCCAGCCGCTGGTACTCGGCCACCGCCTCCCGTGCGCGGCGGACGTGATCGAGGACGCGGGCGTCGACGAACCGGCCGACATAGAGATAGGCGTCGATGAACTGGTCCAGCCGCATCAGCGCCTGGACCTTGCTGTCATAGTCGTTGGTCAGGGTCACGACCTCGCCGCGCGACGCCGCCTCGATCGCGTCGGGGGGCGGCGGCTGAAAGGCGAAGGAGAAGCTGAAATTCGACTGGGCGAGGATGTGGCCGGAACTGTCGATGACATAGGCCTCGGACAGCGAGCGCAAAGCCGCCTGGGTGGCGACGACCTCCTCGAACCGCTTCGGGTCCTGGGCATAGAGCGGCGCCGCGCGGTTCAGGTCGTTGGCCATCGCGAACAGGTCGGCGCGGATCACCTTGCGGTGCTCCTGGACGTAGGATTCGGCGACCTGGACCGAGTGCTCCACCACCGTCCGCACCCGTTCCGAGAACCATGCCTGGATGCCGACGTTGATCAGTACCGCGGAGAACACCGCGACGATGATCGCAGGCACGATGGCCACGATGCTGAACAGCGCGACCAGCCGCAGGTGCAGCTTCGAGCCGGCATGGCCGCTGCGCCGGGCGGCCCACAACGAGAGCAACCGCCGCGCCACCAGGACGGCGAGCGCCAGGACCAGGACGGCGTTGACGCCGAACAGGATCCAGATCAGGCGAAGGCTGGGCCGGGCCGGCGTCGCGCCGGTGATGGTGCCGTAGGTGACGATCGCCGAAATGACCGCGCCGAACGCCAGGCCGATCGCGAGCTTGGCGCCGATGCCGCCGCGCCGCATCCAGCGCCCGAGGCGAGGCCAGACGGCGTCCATCGCCGCCAGCATGCTCGCGCCCGCCGCCGCCCAGGCACGGCGGACAGCCACCGAGACGCGGCCGGCCCATCGGCGCGGCCTGTCCGCGCCGGTGCGGTCCGGCGCCGCCGGTACGCGCGTCACCACGGCCGTGCGGCGTGCGGCGCGATCCGCGGCTTGTCGATGAACATCGATGCGGGCCGGGCGCGAAACGTCATCGAGACCTCGGAATCGCGAAAGCGACGCGCAAACCTATCACACGTGTGACAAGTCGGCATCACTCCACCTTCGCAAACGTCCGGATGCGACGAACGGGCTATCGCCCGCCGCGCACGACCGGCAGGTCGAGGTCGCGGATCTTCTTGCGCAAGGTGTTGCGGTTGAGGCCGAGCAGGTGCGCGGCGCGGAGCTGGTTGCCGCGGGTGGCGCCCAGGCAGATGCTGAGCAGGGGCCGTTCCAGCTCGCGCAGCACGCGATCGTACAGGCCGGGCGG
>JBDZUN010000319.1:0-3155 GCA_040255145.1 Hyphomicrobiales bacterium
AATTAATATTGAATACCATAAGGTTAAGAGAAGTATGTGATGACGCCCCTGGCACCATTCCCAAAGCGGCCGGCGGCGCGGACCGGCCTGACAGCCGGCCCACCCCCGCCTATTTCGTCATTTCTTGCCGCGCGCCCTGGCCAGGGCGTTGACCATGACGGCGCGGTTGCCGCTGGTCCATTGCGCGGTCAGCGTATATTTGGCGATGCGCCACCCCTTGTCGGTGCGCACCATCTCGTGACGATAATGGCCGGCGATGATGTAGTGGCGCTCGCCCAACTCGTCGTTGCGCACGTGCTGCGCGTGCAGGTAGTTGCGCGCGACCGCGCGATCGCCGTCCAGATCCACCTGGATATTACCCATCAGGTGCTGGGTCGCATCCAGGTTCTCCATCAAGGTCTTGGCCGCGGCAACCCAGGCGTCGGACGAGCCGCGGAAGTGCCCCATATCCTTGAGCGAGGTGAAATCCGCGTCCAGTTCGTCGGCGAAGCACGACCGGAATAGGGTCCAGTCGTGCCCGTCGACGCCGGTGGCATAGTTGTGGATCACGTCGGCGATGGCGGCCTTGTCGGCCAGTTCCTGCAGCCGCGCTTCCAGGCGGGCGTCATTGCGCGCGAGGTCGGTATTGTCGGTCATGGGCAAAATCCTCCGTCGATGGTCAGGCCGTCGGTCGTCCACGCCGGCCGGTCGGCCTATTCCCTAAAAGCCAGCCTATCCCTCCAGGAAATGGCCGAACGCGGCAAGCGGCCGGACGCCGTCACAGATGATCTTCACGATCGCGAGCATGGGTACCGCCAGCACCGCGCCGGACACGCCCCACATCCAGTGCCAGAAGATCAGCGCCAGGATGACCAGGACCGGGTTCAGGGTAAAGCGGCGCGCCAGCAGCATCGGCGTCACCGTCTCGCCCTCGACCAGGTGGATGGCGAGATAGAGCACCGCCGGCAGGAACGGCAGCAACCCGCCGTCCAGCCCGAGCAGGCCGGCGAACAGGAAGGTGACGACACCGATGGCCGGGCCCAGGATCGGCACGTAGTTCAGGAAGAACGCAACCGCGCCCCACAGGACCGGGTCGGCCATCCCGCACGCCCACATCGCGAGGCCGGTGGCGAGGCCGACCAGCGTGTTCATGATCGTGATGGTGACAAGGTAGGCGGAGATGTCGTGCTCCACCCGCTGCGAGATTTCGACCGCAGCCTTCTTGTCGCTGAGGCGCGGCAGGATTTCGACCAGCCGCCGCAGGAAGACGTCGCCCGACATCAGCAGGAAGAACAGGATCAGCACCGTGGTGAACAGCCCGCTGACGAAGGCGCCGGTGCTGACGAACAGGCTTTCCAGGAATTGCGAGCCAAAGGCTGGCGCCGGGGCGGATGTGGGCTTCACCGGTGTCCCCTCGCCGCCTTCCGCCGGCGCGGCCCCGCTATTCGTCACATAGCCTTCGGCGTGCTCAAGGAAACGTTGCGTCGCGGCGATCGGCTTGCGCAGAAAGCCGATCCGCTCCTGCAGTCGCGGCAGGCCTTCCGGCAGCGTGGTCGCCCAATGGGTCGCCGGCCCGGACAGGACGGTGCCGAAACCGACCACCACCCCGAATAGCACGCCGATCAGGAGAAGCGCGCCGAGCGCGCGCGGGATGTGGACCCGTTCCAGGACTCGCTGGGCCGGCTGCAGCAACAGCTTGAGCACGAAGGCGAGCACGATCGGCAGCACGATCTCCTTCGCCACCCAGCATGCCGCCAGCACCGCGAGCAGGAACAGGCCACCCAGGAACACCGTCCGTGGATCATGCGGCAGGCTCATGTCCGGCGGCAGGTCCTCGGGCGGCTCCGGTTCGGGGTGGCTCTCGATCATCTCGACCGGTGTCGCCTCGGCCATCGGTCCCTCTCCCGCGCTATTCAGGGATCGGCGGCGCCACCGGCGCGACGCCGCGACGGGCGACCACGACGCCGCCCAGGACAAGAACGCTGCCGACGATCTGAATCGCGGAAAACACCTCGCGCAGGAACAGGACTGAGCCGAGCAGCGCGAAAACCGGGACCAGATAGAAGTAGACCAGGGTGCGCGAGGCGCCGAGCTTCACCACCGCCGAATACCAGGTCATGAAGCCGATCGTGCCTGAAATGAGGACCACGAAGGCGAAATTGGCCCACAGATAAGCCCGGTCCGGCAGGATCGTGCCGTGCCAGGCGCCATAGAAGCCGAGCGGCAGCATGGTGATGGCGCCGAACAAGGTGAGATATGCGCCCGCCTTGACCGGCCCGTGGCGGACCAGGGCGGTGCGCGACAGCGCGGTGTAGAGCGCGAACAAGGCCGACATCAGCAGGAACAACAGGTCGCCGGCGAGCGAGCCGTGGCCAAAGTTCCACCGGATCAGGCTGTTGTTGATGACCAGCACGATGCCGGCCGAGGCGATCAGGATGCCGACCCACAACGCGACGGTTGAACGTTCCCCACGCATCCAGCCGAACAGCGCGCCGAAGGCCGGGATGGTCGCCGACAGCACCGCACCCTTGGATGCGGCGGTCAGGGACAACGCGACGCCGTTGAGCGTCTGCGCCAGTCCGAAGCCGATGAAGCCAAGGCCGATCAGCGACGGCAGGTCGGCTGCCTTGAGGCGCAAGCTCTGGCCGCTCAGCGCGGCGCAGGCCATCAGGCAGACCGCGATCAGCGCAAAGCGCGCCGTGGCGAAGACCAGCGGATCGACCACGTCGACGATCGGCTTCGATAGCGGAATCGTCGCGCCCCAGATGATCGCGGTGAAAAAGGCCAGCGCATCCCCGCGCCCGACCGCCGCCGGCCCCCCGGCGGCATCTGTCCCGTCGTGCGTGTCCGCCCGTGTCGCCATGCCGCCGCGCCCCAACGAAACCCCGCGCGGAGCAATAGCACCGATGCGCGCGCACCGCGACCGCGCAGGCACAGGACGTACGACGCCCGCGCCGCTATCGGCGTGAGCGCGGATCGTGTTGTGCGACGATATCGTTGAGCAGCCGGTCGGCCTCGGCCGCCGCGTGCTTTGCGCTTTCATAGACCCGGATCGCCGCGATATGGGCGGCGCAGGCCCGATCGTACTGTTCGTTGAGGCGGATGCGCTGTTCCGGCGTCAGCGCGGCCATGCTGCGCCGCCCGAGCGCGACCATCGCGAGCCGCGCCTCACGCAC
>JBDZUN010000320.1:0-3139 GCA_040255145.1 Hyphomicrobiales bacterium
CGAGCGCCGCGCCGATATCCGCGGCGCTTTTCAGGTTTCGCGTGCGGATCGCCTGACGCAAGGCCACCTCGCCGACCGAGAGGCAAGCGCAGACGGTGCGGTCGGCGCCCGCCTCGGCGCCGGCCCTGAGGCCGGCGAGCAGCGCCAGACGGTCGGCCGGCGCGATCGCCTGGCCGAGCAGGAGCGCTGCCTGTTGCGCTTCGGGGAAGGCTGCGCGCGCCTCGGCCAGGAAGATGCAGGCCTCGAGCCGGCCCGCGACCAGCCCGGCATAGCGGAACACGGATCGCTTCGGATCGGAATAGGAGAGAAGCTCGGCGCTTTCGGAAACCCGAAGCAACTCCCGCAAGGCCCACTCTGAATCGACGCACTGGTCGAGCGGCGTCAGGCCCGACAAGTCATAGGCAAAGCCCGCGGCGGCCGGCGCCTTGGACCAGTACACGTCATCGACCCCCAGCGGGCCGTCCGCGCGCCGCAGCAGCAGGCCACGCCAGGCCTCGGTCACGGCGTCGATGCGTATCCTGGTGCCCTTCAGGTCGGGCTGACCCGAGACGGGATCGGTCACGGCATGGACCAGTCGGTCGATCGGCCCGGTGGAGGAAAACTGGTCGCTCCAGTGCATCGGCACGAACACGTCGCCGGGCCGTTGGCCGTCATCGACCATGACGCGCAGCACGGCATTGCCGTGCGGGCTTTCGACCCGCGCCAGGCCGCCGTCGACGATCCCGAACCGCGCCGCGTCGCGCGGGTGCACGGCGAGATACGGGCCCGCGACATGGGCCACCAGGTTGGGGATGCGCCCGGTGCGGGTCATGGTGTGCCACTGGTCGCGCACGCGTCCGGTATTGAGGGTCAGCGGATAGTCCGCAGACATATCGCCCCACGCATCGTCTTTCCCGACCGGCAGCATCCGCGCGCGGCCGTCCGCCGTCGGGAAGTTGCCACGCGCGAACAGGCGCGCCCCGGCGTGGCGGGCTTGTGTGCCGGGCGCCGGGCACGGCCACTGGGTCGGCGCGAGCGCGTCATAGGCGGCGGCATCGAGCGCCGTCAGCCCGCCGATATCGAACACGCGCCGCCCGTCATTCTCGAACGCGCTGAGCGCGGCGTGCTCGCGGAAGATATCGGCCGGCCCGGTATAGGCGAAGGCGTCGGCCCAGCCCATGCGGTGCGCCACCTGGGCGAACATCCACCAATCGGGCCGCGCCTCGCCCGGTGGGGCGCGGAAGGCGCGTTGGCGCGAGATGCGGCGTTCCGAATTGGTGACGGTGCCGTCCTTCTCGGCCCAGGCCGCCGCCGGCAGCACGACATGGGCCAGCGCGCCGGTATCCGTCGGCCAGGCGTCGGAAACGACGACCAGCGGGCATCGCGCCAGCGCGTCGCGCACCCGCCCGGCGCGCGGCATGCTGTCGGCCGGGTTGGTGGCGGCGATCCACACCGCCTTCACCGCGCCGTCGGCGACCGCGTCGAACAGGTCGACCGCCTTGCGGCCCGGCCGGGTCGCGGTCGCCGGCGCGTTCCAGAACCGGCGCACCCGGTCGACCTCGTCGGGCGCGAATCCCATATGCGCGGCGAGCTGGTTGGCGAGGCCGCCGACCTCGCGCCCGCCCATCGCGTTCGGCTGCCCGGTCAGCGAGAACGGTCCCATCCCGGCGCGGCCGATCCGGCCGGTGGCGAGGTGGCAGTTGAGGATCGCGTTGACCTTGTCCGTGCCTTTCGCGGACTGGTTGACCCCCTGCGAGTAGAGCGTGACCGTGCGTTCGGTCTGCGCAAACAGGTCGTAGAAGCGCAGGAGGTCGCCGGCCGGGATATCCGTCGCCGCCGCGACCGCGTCCAAGGACGGGGCTTCGTCCCGCGCCGCCGCGAGCGTCTCGTCCGCCCCCGCGACATGGGCCGCGATCCAGTCGGTGTCGAACGCGCCGGCATCGGCCAGATGGACCAGCAGGCCGTTGAATAAAGCCACGTCGGCGCCGGGCGCCACGGCCAGGTGGAGGTCGGCGGCCTCGGCCGTCGCGGTGCGCCGCGGGTCGATCGCCACGATCCGCGTGCCGCGCTTCTCGCGCGCGGCGACCAGGCGCTGGTACAGCACGGGGTGACACCAGGCCATGTTGCTGCCGACCAGGACCGCGAGGTCGGTCTCCTCGAGGTCCTCATAGCAGCCGGGGACCACGTCCTCGCCGAAGGCGCGCACGTGGCCGGCGACCGACGACGCCATGCACAGCCGCGAATTGGTGTCGATGTTGGCCGAGCCGATGAAGCCCTTCATCAGCTTGTTGGCGACGTAATAGTCCTCGGTCAGGAATTGGCCGGAGACGTAGAAGGCGATGGCGTCGGGCCCATGCGCCGCGCGGATGCGCGCGAACGACGCCGCGACGAAATCGAGCGCCGCGTCCCAGCCGACCGCGCGGCCGTGGAGCATCGGCGCCGTGAGGCGGTCGGGCAGCGCCAGTGCGTCCTTCAGCGCCGCACCCTTGGAGCAGAGCCGGCCATGGTTGGCCGGATGCGCCGGATCGCCGCGCGGCACGCCGTCGATCACGCTAAGGCCGCAGCCGACGCCGCAATAGGGACAGGTCGTCCGCAGCGCGGTCATGAACCCGCTTCGGCGGATGGCGCCGGCAGACCGACATGCACCTCGCCCGCCACCACCCGCACGGGCAGGATTTGCGTGACGCCCTCGTCAGGGGTGAGCGCCGCGCCGTCGCGCAGGTCGATGACCCAGTCGTGCAGCGGGCAGGCGACCGTCTCGCCGGCGACGATCCCCTCGGACAGCGGCCCCTGGCGATGCGGGCATTCGTCGATCAGGGCGAAGACCGCATCCGTCCCGGTACGGAACACTGCGATCGGCTTGCCGGCATGGCCGAAGCATACGCGCCGCGCGCCGCGCGCCGGGATGTTGGCCAGCGGCCCGATATTCTTCCAGGCAACCGCCATGTCAGGCGTCCGCCAGCGCGGGTAGCGCCGTGAAGCCCTTCGCCTCGGCGCCGTCGACGCGCGCCGCCCACGGATCGTCCTGCAGGAATTGCTGGGCGTGCAGGAACCGTGCGTGCAGGGCGCGGCGGCCGGCCTCGTCCTCGACCACGCGCTGCCGGACATAGGCGATGCCGACCCGCTCCACCCACGGCGCGGTGCGTTCCAAGTAGTGCGC
>JBDZUN010000321.1:0-3139 GCA_040255145.1 Hyphomicrobiales bacterium
GTTTTTTCCGCCATCCGGGTTCTTCGTCCACGTTGCGCAATCCGCGCGGATATGCATGCTGCTCGCGCGTTCTTCCAGGGCAATTCCGAGTTCCTGGCGCGGCACATCGACATGAATGAGACCTTCACCAGATTTGCCAGCGCGATCGCGCGCGCCACGGGCAATCCGATCACCTTCGCACTGTGCTGCCTTCTGGTCGTAGTCTGGGCGGTTTCCGGGCCGGTTTTCGGCTTCAGCGACACCTGGCAACTGGTCATCAATACCGGGACGACCATCGTCACCTTCCTGATGGTGTTCCTGATCCAGAACACGCAGAACCGCGACGGCGCGGCCACGCAGGCGAAGCTGGATGAGATCATCGAGTTCCTCGGCTGCGACGACGCGATCGTCGGCGTCGAGCACCTGACCGACGAGGAGATCGAAGAGATCAAGCAGCGGATCGAAGCGCGTTCCAAGCATTCGGCCGAGGGTGCCGGCCGGTCGGCGTCGCAGAGCCGCGGTAAACGCGCGGCGGCCGGCAAGCGGCGGGACGGCGGCAAGGCCGCGCCGGGCTGAAGCGCGATGACCGGAGGAGGATCGACCCCATCGTGGCGGCACGGCTGAAAGTCACCTATCGGCTTCGCGGCGACGCGGAGACCATCGCCGCGCGGGCGCAGGCGCTGGCGGTCGAGCAGAGCGTCGAGATGCCCGTCGACGTCATCGACGACGCCTTCGTGCTGTCGGACGTCGTCGGCCGGGTCGAGGCGATCGAGGATCGCGGCGACGGCGGGTTCGACGTGCGCATCGGGCTCGCGCTCGCGACCACGGGGTGCGAGATCGGACAATTGCTCAACATGCTGTTCGGCAACAGCTCGATCCACGACGACGTGACGCTGTGCGACGTGGCGTTCCCGGCGGAGCTTTCCGGTTTCGCCGGGCCGCGCCACGGCCCCCCCGGCCTGCGCCGCCTGGCCGGGGCGGAGCAGGGACGGGCGCTGACCTGCTCGGCGTTGAAGCCGCAGGGTTTGTCGCCGAAAGCCCTGGCCGATCTGGCCGGCCGGCTGGCGCGCGGCGGTCTCGACTACATCAAGGACGACCACGGCCTGGCCGACCAGGCCTACAGCCCGTTCGCCGAACGCGCGCGCGCCTGCGCCACCGAAGTCGCGGCGGCCAACGCCGCCACCGGCGGCCGGACCCGCTATCTGCCCAGCCTGTCGGGCGATCTCGACCAGTTGCGCCGGCAGGCCGACATCGCCCGGTCGGTGGGCATCGAGGCGGTGCTGATCGCGCCGATGATCCTCGGCCTGCCGTCGGCGCACGCGCTGATCCGCGAATTTCCCGACCTCGCCTTCATGGCCCATCCGGCGATGGCGGGGGCCAGCCGGATCGCGCCGCCGCTGCTGCTGGGCAAGCTGTTCCGAATGATCGGGGCCGATGCGGTGGTCTTTCCCAATCACGGCGGCCGCTTCGGCTATTCGCCCGCGACCTGCCGCGACCTCGCCCACGCCGCGCTGGCGCCGTGGCCGGGCATCCGGCCGGCGATGCCGGTCCCGGCCGGGGGCATGCGGCTCGACCGCGTGGCGGAGATGCTTGATTTTTACGGATCCGACTGCATGTTGCTGATCGGCGGCAACCTGCTCGCCGCCGGCGACCGGCTGGTCGAGGAAAGCCGGGCCTTCGTCGCGGCGGTGCGCGACCATTCCTATCGGTGAGCTAATGACCGGGACCACGGAAAAGCCGGCCTTCCGCCATGCCACGCCCGACTATCGCTGGCAGGACGTCGCGCTGCTGCCCTACAAGGACGACGGCGCGGCACCGTTCAAGGCGATCTCGCGCCAGACCCTGTTCGGCGAGCCGGACCTCGGTTGCGAGCTGCGCTATTTCGAGATGGACGCCGGCGGCTACTCCACCCTGGAGCGCCATCAGCACATGCACGCGGTGATGATCCTGCGCGGGCACGGCCACTGCCTGGTCGGCGACCAGGTGCGCGCGGTCGGCCCGCACGACCTGGTGACCATTCCGGCCTGGACCTGGCACCAGTTCCGCGCGACCGAGGGCCAGCCGCTCGGCTTCCTGTGCATGGTCAATGCCGAGCGCGACCGGCCCCGGCTGCCCGAGGCCGACGACCTCGCCGCTCTGCGCGCGGACCCGGCGGTCGCCGCCTTCCTCGACGGCGCGCCGCTGGAGCCCTGATCCCGTTCAATAACCCCGATAGTATCGGTCGCCGTAGTAGTTGCCGCGCGGATAATCGCGGTAATAGCCGTCATATCCCCGCCCATAGCCGCCGTCGCGATAGCCATAGGGCGGCGCGTAATACGGGTCGTAAGGGTCGTAATAGACGCAGCCCGAGACGGACAGCACCGCGATCAATACGGCGCCGCCCAGCAGGCTGCGAAGCCCAATGCTCCGTTGCATACCGACGCTCCTGAACTATTCGGGCGGCCGGGGGGCGGCCGCCCCGTCAGGGGAATAACGTCTGGCGTCCGGGCGCTACTCCGCGCGCTTGCCGGCCTGCGCCGCGCCGGCATAGAGGATCGCGCGTTGGTGCTCCACGATCGCGCGGTGCTGTTCCTGTTCGGCCGCGCCCATCGCCACGCGCGGCGGCGTCTCGTGGTCGAAATAGCCGAAGCGGTCCTGGCCCCGCACCAGGGTGGCATAGTCGCGCGCGCCGGATTTCTGGCGCACATGCGTCGCGACATAGCGGATGGCGAGGCCGATGCGCGGCCCGCCCGACGGGTTGGGCTCCGACCCATGCACCAGCAGCACGTGGTGCAGCGACATCTGCCCCGGCGCCAGCACCACGTCCACCGCGTCGGCCGGGTCGACCGCGACCCGCACCTCCTGGCCGCGGCTCAGCATGTTGTCGGGCCGGAACGTGTCGTCGTGCGGCATCTGCTCCCGGTGCGTGCCGGGGGCCACGCGCATGCAGCCGTTCTCCGGCGTGGATGGGGTCAGCGCCAGCCACGCGGTGGCCACGTCGGGCGACGACAGGCCCCAATAGGTCGCGTCCTGATGCCAGGACACGAAGCTCGGGTCGCGCGCCGTCTTGGCGAAGAACTGTGTCGACCAGCACAGGATATCGGGGCCCAGCACGTCCTCAACCGCGTCCAGGATGCGCGGATGCATCACCAGATCGAAAATCCACGGATACAGCAAATGC
>JBDZUN010000046.1:0-5505 GCA_040255145.1 Hyphomicrobiales bacterium
TGTCCGTCGCACCATCCCCCGCCGCCACCAATCCCGGCACGGTCCTGGTCACCGGCGCGGCCGTGCGGATCGGCCGCGCCATTGCGCTGGCCTTCGCCGGCTGGGGCTGGCGGGTCGCCGCCCACTATCACCGTTCGGAGGCCGCCGCGCAGACCCTGGTCGAGGAGATCGCGGCGGCCGGCGGGCACGCGGTTGCGCTGCGGGCGGCGCTAGCCAACGAAGCCGAGGCCGCGGCGCTGGTCGGCCGGGCCACCGACGCACTGGGACCGCTGACCTGCCTGGTCAACAACGCCTCGCCCTTCGACAACGACACGGTGGAGACCGCGACCCGCGCGAGCTGGGATCTGCACCTGGACGTCAACCTGCGAGCGCCGTTCGTCCTGATCCAGCATTTCGCGCGGCAATTGCCGGCGGACGCGGACGGCAACGTCATCAACATGCTGGACCAGCGGGTCTGGCGCCTGACTCCGAATTTCGTCTCCTATACCGTGTCCAAGGCCGGCCTGTGGACCTTGACCCAGACCATGGCGCAGGCGCTGGCGCCGCGCATCCGGGTCAACGGAATCGGCCCCGGCCCGTCGATGAAGAGCCGCCGCCAGTCCGACGCGCATTTCGCACGCCAGCGCCAGGTCACGCTGTTGAACCGGGGCGCCGACCCGGACGAAATCTGCGCCGCGATCCGCTTCCTGCTCGACGCGCGGTCGATGACCGGCCAGATGATCGCTCTGGATGGCGGCCAGCACCTTGCATGGCGCACCCCCGACGCCGACATGACCGAGTAGACCATCATGGCGCAGACCGTCACACCGTTTCCCCGCAAGATCGCCGACGCCGAGCGGGCGGTCCGGCACGTCTTCGTGCGCGATCTGCGGCTGGACGCCCGTATCGGCGTGCACGGCCCGGAAAAGGGGCGCGCTCAGCCGGTGCGCATCAATATCGATCTCGCCGTGCGTGACGAGGGCGTGACCCTGGACGACAGCCTGGCCAATGTCGTTTGCTATGAGAACGTGGTCGACCAGGTCAAGGCGATCCTGGCCCTGGGCCATGTCAACCTGGTCGAGACCCTGGCGGAGCGGATCGCCGAGACCTGCCTCGCGGATTTACGGGTTGACGCCGCACGGGTTCGCGTGGAGAAGCTCGCGGCCATCCCCGAGGCCGCCAGCGTGGGCATCGAAATCGAGCGGATTCAGGTGCCTAGATAGGCGAAGCTCGCATTCCAGGCGCGCGAATCGCTGGAACTTGTACACAGCGAACGTATATCGACATAAAAGTCTCATAAGCGCCTTCGGTCCGGCCAGGATTCGCCGGTTTTCAGCAGAACTCAATAAAATCAAACCCTTAGCTGTGCCTCAAAATTAGTCAAAGCGGTATCGAGCCAAGGAGTCTGCCGCGCGCCGCCGTCTGTCTGCTGCTTCTGCACAGGGTTTTCCACAGGTTCCGTGGACAGTGTCGCAGAACCGTCGAAAACCGCCGCTCCTGGCCCCTTTGGCCGGCCGCGGCGTGGGGCGTGGATCGCCCGGCCGGACCTGATAGAACACAATGGTGGTAGATACCGAGACCATAGCCGGCGTGGAGACCGGCCCGGTCGTCAAGATCGACCTGACGGACGAGGCCATCGACGGCGACCGGCCCGAGGGCGCCGAGCTGATCCGCCGCGTGCTGCGGACCCTGCCCGGCGCGCCGGGCGTGTATCGCATGCTCGACGCCAAGGGGCAGGTCCTCTATGTCGGCAAGGCCAGGGACCTGCGCCGGCGCGTCACCGCCTACACCAAGCCGACCGGCCATTCCAACCGCATCCTGCGCATGATCGCGGCGACGCGGTCGATGGAGATCGTGACCACCCGGTCCGAGACCGAGGCGCTGCTGCTCGAAGCCAACCTGATCAAACGGCTGAAGCCGCGCTACAACATCGTGTTGCGCGACGACAAGTCGTTTCCCGACGTGCTGATCACCACCGCGCACCCGTTCCCGCAGATCCTGAAGCACCGTGGCGCGCGCAGCCAGAAGGGCGAATATTTCGGGCCGTTCGCCTCGGCCGGCGCGGTCAATCGTACCCTCAATTCGCTGCAGAAGGCATTCCTGCTGCGCTCCTGCTCCGACGCGCTGTTCGAAAGCCGGACGCGGCCGTGCCTTCTGTACCAGATCAAACGCTGCAGCGGCCCGTGCGCTGACCTGATCAGCCAGTCCGACTATGCCGCCTTGGTCGATCAGGCCCGCGAGTTCCTGGCCGGCCGCAGCCGCGAGGTCCAGGAGGCGCTATCGCGCCGCATGGGGGAGGCGTCCGAGAATCTGGAATTCGAGCGCGCCTCGGTCTACCGGGACCGCATCCGGGCGCTGACCCAGGTGCAGTCGCACCAGGGCGTCAATCCGCGCGGCCTGGAAGAGGCCGACGTAATGGCGATCCACCAGGAAGGCGGCCAGTCGTGCATCCAGGTCTTCTTCTTCCGGGTCGGCCAGAACTGGGGCAACCACGCCTATTTCCCGCGGCATGAGCAGGGCCTCGGCGCCGACGACGTGCTGGCCGCCTTCATCACCCAGTTCTACGACACACGCTCGCCGCCGCGCCTCGTGCTGCTCGACCGCGAGGTATCGGAGCGCGCGATCATCGAGGAGGCGCTGACCATCAAGGCCGGGCGCCGGGTCCGCGTGCTGATCCCGCAACGCGGCGAGAAACGAGAGCTGGTGATCGACGCGCTGCGCAACGCGCAGTCGGCCTTGGGCCGGCGCATGGCGGAATCGTCGACGCAGAAGCGGCTGCTGGAGCAGGCCGGGGCGCTGTTCGGCCTCGACGCGCCGCCAGGGCGGATCGAGGTCTACGACAACAGCCACATCCAGGGCAGCCACGCCGTCGGCGCCATGATCGTGGCCGGGCCCGAAGGCTTCGACAAGGCGCAGTACCGCAAGTTCAACATCCGCGACACGGAGCTCGTCCCCGGCGACGACTATGCGATGCTGCGCGAGGTTCTGAAGCGCCGTTTCCTGCGCCTGGCGCGCGAGGATCCGGCGCGCGAGGGCGCGCAATGGCCCGACCTGGTCCTGATCGACGGCGGCGCCGGCCAGCTTTCGGCGGCGCAAGGGGTGATGGCCGAGCTCGGCCTGGAGGACGTGCCGCTGATCGGGATCGCCAAGGGGCCCGACCGCAATGCCGGGCGCGAGCAGTTCCATGTGCCGGGCCGGCCGATCTTCGAACTGCCGCCACGCGACTCGACGCTCTACTTCCTGCAACGTCTGCGCGACGAAGCGCACCGTTTCGCGATCGGCAGCCATCGGGCGCGCCGGTCCAAGGCGATCGGCCAGTCGACGCTGGACGACATTCCCGGCATCGGCGCCCGGCGCAAGCGGGCGCTGCTGCACCATTTCGGCTCGGCCCGCGCGGTCGAGCGCGCGCCGCTCGCCGACCTCGAGCAGGTCGACGGCATCAGCAGGTCGGTCGCTCAGCGCATCCACGACCACTTCCACGCGGCGCACTGACGCGGCGCGCGGATGGGCCGCGGACCGGCCGCCGGCGCCCGGCCCGCGCGGCCCCGCCTCCGCCAACTGGCCCGACAGCGAGGAGTGCTGTAGGGTTGTCGATCAGCAACCCCGCCTCGATTGACGCCGGATCGCCGATGCTGATCACGATTCCGAACATGCTGACCTACCTGCGCATCGCGATCATTCCGGCGCTGGTCGCGACGATGTTCTATTTGAGCGGGCCGCTGGCCGACTGGCTGTCGCTCGCCTTGTTCGCGGTCGCCGGTATCACGGATTTCTTCGACGGCTATCTCGCCCGCGCGATGGCACAGCAATCGCCGCTGGGCCGGATGCTCGACCCGATCGCCGACAAGCTGCTGGTCGCCACCGCCCTGCTGATGCTGGTCTACAACGGCACCATCGCCGGCCCGACCCTGTTCGCCGCCGTGGTCATCCTGTGCCGCGAGATCATCGTCTCGGGCCTGCGCGAGTTCCTGGCCGAGGCCGATGTGGGCGTGCCGGTCACGACGCTGGCCAAATGGAAGACCACCCTGCAGATGGTCGCGATCGGCTTCCTGCTGGCCGGCGACGCGGGCGAGGCGGTGCTGCCCGGCACCATCGTGATCGGCGAGGCCGGCCTGTGGCTCGCGGCGCTGCTGACGCTCTATACCGGCTACGACTATCTCAAGGCCGGCATGCGGCACGTCGTCAATCCCGAGACCGAGCGCCGCGTCGCGGAAAAGCGGGCGCGCCTGGCAACCGGATCGTCGACCGGGCCGACGCAATCCGCGGGCGGACGATAGGCGCGCGCCGCGACATGACCCTGCTCTATTTCGCCTGGGTGCGGGAGCGGATCGGCCGCGGCACGGAAGTGCTGGAGCCGCCGCCGGAGATACGGGACGTGGCCGGCCTGCTCGACTGGCTGCGCAAGCGGGGCCCGGGCTATGACGCCGCGCTGGCCGATCCGTCGGCGGTGCGGGTCGCGGTCAACCAGGAGCACGTGCCGCCCGGCACCCCAATCGGACCGGGCGACGAGGTGGCGATCTTCCCGCCCGTGACCGGGGGCGGCGCATGATCCGGGTGCCATGATTCGGGTACAGGAAGCCGATTTCGACATCGGCGCCGAAATCGAGGCACTGGTTGGCGACCGGCGCGACATCGGCGCGGTCGTCACCTTCACCGGCCTCGTGCGCGACTTCGCGCCGACGGCGGCCGGCACGATCACGGCCATGACGCTGGAGCACTACCCCGGCATGACCGAGAAACAGCTGGCCGCCATCGAAGCTGAGGCGCACGCGCGCTGGCCGCTCGACGCCTGCCTGATCGTGCACCGCCATGGCCGGCTGGCGCCGGGGGCGCGCATCGTCCTGGTCGTCACGGCCAGCACCCACCGGCAGGCCGCATTCGAGGCGGCCGAATTCCTGGTCGACTGGCTGAAGACCAGGGCGCCGTTCTGGAAGCGCGAGACGACGGCGAGCGGCGCGCGCTGGGTTGCGGCGCACGCCGACGACGACCGGGCCGCCGCGCGCTGGACGGAGACGTCCGGCTCCGCTCCCCGCACGCACGAAGGCCGTTGAGGCGCCTTTCGGCGCGCCCTAGGCTTCGCCCATAAGGCAGTGCAAAACCAGGAAGGGAACACGGTGGCCGAACTCATTCTCCACCATTACGACGAAGCGCCGTTCGCCGAGAAAATCCGGCTGGTATTCGGCATCAAGGGACTGTCGTGGCAATCGGTCATCATCCCGGCCGCGCTGCCGAAGCCGGACTTGATGCCCCTGACCGGCGGCTATCGGCGGACGCCGGTCCTGCAGATCGGCGCAGACGTCTATTGCGACACGCAATTGATCGCCGCCGAACTGGAACGGCGGTTCCCCGACCCGACCCTGTTCCCCGACGGCAATCCGGGCTTGGCCTATGCGCTCGGCCATTGGGCGCACGGGCCTTACGTGGTGACCGCGGTAGCGATCTACATGGGCGCCGACGACCCGTTCGCCGGCGACATCCCGCTGCCCAGGCACTTCTACGAAGACCGCAAGAAGATGTGGCTGAGCC
>JBDZUN010000046.1:5515-9527 GCA_040255145.1 Hyphomicrobiales bacterium
CACCGACACGCTCAAGCCCAAGCTGCATTGGTATCGCGCGCACCTGCGCGCCCACACGGATTTCATCAACATGCAGCTCGCCGACGGCCGGCCCTTCCTGACCGGCGAGCGGCCGGGTCTCGTCGACCTGCACGCGATGTGGAATCCCTGGTTCCTGCGCCGCTTCGCGCCGGATGAGGCGAAGCGGACCTATGACGGCTTTCCCCGGATCGCGGCATGGGAGGCACGACTCGCCGCGATCGGCCACGGTACGCGCGCCGAGATGGACCCGAAGCGGGCGCTTCAAATCGCGAAGGAAGCGCGGCCGCAGCCGCCGGCGGGCATCGCCGCCGATGACCCGCTCGGCCTCGCCGCGGGCACCATGGTGGCGGTCACACCTTCCGACTATGCCGAGGTGCCGGTGACCGGCGAGCTCGTCGCCACCACTGTCCAGAGCGTGTCGATCCGACGCGAGGACCCACAGGTCGGCGAAGTGGTCGTCCACTTCCCGAAGATCGGCTACACGATCGAGGCGGCGTGATCGCGCCTACCGTGCCCGCGATCCCCGTGGCGGGTAGGACGGGCCGCGAAGAGGGCCGGCGCTACGCCGCCTCCGCCCCGATCGCCTGGCGCAGCACGCGGTGATAGTGGATCAGCCCCGGCTCGTTGCGGCCATACGTGACCGCATCCTGCGCACCGGAGGCATAGCCGCGATAGATCGCCTCGCCGAGCGGGAAGTCCTCCTGGTCGACGGTGCGCAGGGCGAGATCCCAGTTGCGGCGATAGAAGTCGCGCGCCTTGTCGGTCTCGATCGGCCCCGGCGTGTAGAGCGCGAAGTCGATCGTCGCCTCGTCGGGCTTGCCGGGAATCGGAAACGACCGCCACATCTCGAAATGGCCGCGCTGCGCGATCAGCAGCGTGTTGGGCACCAGCACGTAGATGATCGCGGTATAGGGGATGATGTCCCATTCCGTCTCCGGCCGGCCACGCAGCTCATCGAAGGTGCGGCGCGGGATCGCCATGCGAATGTGCCGGCCGAACGTGTCAAAGGTCAACGTGTTGCCGTACAGGATGGGATCGACCGTGCGCTTGTGCAGCGCCGGCAGGTGATAGCCTTCGAGGAAAGTGTCGACGATCGACTTCCAGTTCATGCGGCGGGTCATGCGGATCGAGTCGAACGGCTGGAACCGCGCGAAGCCGTAGGACGCAAGGTCGGTCCCGACCCCGCCGAGATGGGCGTCGAGGTCGAGCGTCGCGCCCGGCGTCAGGCCGATCCAGACCAGGCCGTCGCGCTCGACGATCGGGATCGCGGTCAGGCCGTAATCGGCGCGCGCGCAGCCAGTGAAGCTCCGCTCGTCCGGGACCGCGACCAGCTTGCCGTCGCAATCGTAGCTCCAGGCGTGATACGGGCAGGTGAACAGCTTGCGCCGGCCGCTGCCCTCCACCACCGGGGCGCCGCGATGCCGGCACACGTTCAGGAACGCATTAAGCCTGCCGTCCGCGCCGCGCGTCACCAGCACCGGAACCCCGGCCATGTCCTGCGCAACGAAGGCGCCCGGCTCCGGCCAGTCGGACGAGAAACCCATGAACAGTGGCATGCCCCGGAACAGCATCTGTTCCTCGCGCGCGAGCCGGTCCGGGCACGTATAGGCGGTGATCGGGTTGTGCCCGACCTCCGGAGCCATTGCCGTCGTGCCCGTGTCGAGGTAGGTAAAGAGGCGGTTGATCAAATCGCGCTGAACGGCGTGTTCCATTCCCATCTCCCTATCCGGTCGCGATGCACGGGCAAAAATTCGTATGGTTGCCAATCATATTGCACGCATCCGGTTTGAACAAACAACGATTTTCTTGGGGAAATCCGTGGGAGTACGGCGCGCCAGGTAGCCGCACCCTGCCCGCTTCCGCAGGCCGGGACGCGCGCCGCACGGCCGCGCCGCACCCCGCGAGCTGACGGGCGATCGGGTAGCCTCCCACCGCCGGAGATGGTTCATGGCCGCTGAAGACAGCGAACCGGCCCCGACGGCAATCGAGCTCAACCCGGTTCATGGGGCCGAGTCCGAGCCGAGCCAAGCGCGGATGAAGATGCTGGTGCTGGGCGCGATCGGCACCGTCTACGGCGATATCGGCACCAGCCCGCTCTACACCATGCGGGAGGCGTTCGGCGAAACCGGCCGGCTGCCGCTGACGCCGGAGAGCATCCTGGGCGTGCTGTCCCTGGTGTTCTGGGCGCTGATCCTGGTGGTCACGATCAAGTACGTGACCGTGGTGCTGCGCGCCGACAACCAGGGCGAGGGCGGCATCATGGCGCTGTCCGCCCTGGCGCAGGACACCTCGACCACGCCGCGCGGGCGCCTGGTCATCGCGATCCTGGCGATGGTCGGCACCAGCCTGTTCTTCGGCGACGGGGTCATCACGCCGGCCATCTCGGTGCTGAGCGCGGTGGAGGGCCTGCAGGTCGCCGCGCCTGGCCTGCGCCATCTGGTCGTGCCGCTGGCGCTGGTGATCCTCGTCGGTCTGTTCCTGCTGCAGCGACGAGGTACCGACACGGTGGGCCGATTCTTCGGCCCGATCATGCTGGTCTGGTTCGTCACGCTGGCGACGATCGGCCTGATCCACGTCGTCGCCCATCCGGCCATCCTGCGCGCCCTGAGCCCGCTTTACGCCGTGCGTCTGTTCCTCGACCACCATTGGGCCGCGTTCGTCGCCCTGGCGGCCGTCGTGCTGGCGATCACCGGCGCCGAGGCGCTCTATGCCGATGTCGGCCATTTCGGCCGAAGGCCGATCCAGGTCGCTTGGCTGGGCTTGATCCTGCCGGCGCTGGTGATGAACTATTTCGGCCAGGGCGCGCTGCTCCTGCACGACCCGCGCACGGTCGAGAACCCGTTCTACCTGCTGGCGCCGCCCTGGGCGCTATATCCACTCCTGATCCTCGCGACGCTGGCCACCGTGATCGCATCGCAGGCGGTCATTTCCGGCGCGTTCTCGCTGAGCCGGCAGGCGGTCAACCTCGGCTACCTGCCCCGCCTCCAGATCCACCATACCTCGGAGCTGGAGATCGGCCAGGTCTACGTGCCGCGGGTCAACTGGCTCCTGATGACCGTGGTCGCGCTGGTCGTGGTCGGCTTCGGCTCGTCCAGCGCGCTGGCCGGCGCCTACGGCATCGCCGTGACCGGGACCGAGGCGATCACCAGCCTGCTCGCCTATGTCGTGGCGCGGCGCCGCTGGGGCTGGAGCCGGCTGGCCGCGATGTCGGTGTTCCTGGTCTTCCTGACGGTCGACCTGTCCTTCTTCAGCGCCAACGTGCTCAAGATCCCGCACGGCGGCTGGTTCCCGATCGGCTTCGCGGCCTTGTCGGTGGCGGCCATGGCGACCTGGCGCAAGGGCCGGCGCGTGGTGCACGAGCGGCGCAGCCGCGCCGCGTCCTCGGTGCGCGACTTCGCCGAGTGGATCGAGGCGCATCCGCCGACCCGCGTGCCCGGCACGGCGGTGTTCCTGACCGGCAATCCGGACATCGTGCCCTCGGCGCTGCTGCACAACCTGAAGCACAACAAGGTGCTGCACGAGCGCGTCATCCTGCTAACCGTGCGGACCGAGGACGTGCCGCGCTTCCTGGATTCCGAGCGCATGACGGCCGAGCCGCTGGCCGCCGGCTTCCACATGCTGCTCGTGCGCTACGGTTTCTTCGAGTCGCCGGACATCCCGCGCGCCCTGGCGAAGTGCCGCAAATGCGGGCCGCCCTTCGACATCATGCAGACGTCGTTCTTCCTGAGCCGCGAGAAGCTTCTGCCCAAGCCGGGCCGCGACATGAATGCGTGGGAGGAGCAATTGTTCATCGCGCTCAACCACGCAGCGCTGGACGCGACGGAATTCTTCAGCATTCCGCCCGACCGCGTGATCGAGGTCGGCAGCCAGATCGAGCTTTAGGACGATCCGCGGTCATCGCGAGGCGCGGCAGCGACGAAGCAATGACCGCCAGCCCTCCCTCACCCGACCTCGCATTCGCTCGGCCACCCTCTCCCGCAAGGGGAGAAGA
>JBDZUN010000046.1:9537-16570 GCA_040255145.1 Hyphomicrobiales bacterium
AGCCCGAGGACAGGCTCCGCGCAATCCGGGATCGCTATTACTTCGATTCCGCCGCGCTTCATGCGGGCTACGGGTCTATTCCGGTCTACGCCGCCTGCTTGCGCCGCACCGCGCCTTCGTAGTCGCGCATCAGCGCCTGGGTGATCGCGCCGGGCCGGAAGCTGTCTTGGGCGATCTCGGACACCGGCGTCACCTCGGCTGCGGTGCCGGTGATGAAGCATTCCTCGAAACCGGCCAGTTCCTCCGGCTTGATATGCCGCTCGATCACCTCGATGCCGCGGGCGCGCGCCAGATCGATCACCGTGCGCCGCGTGATGCCGTCGAGGAAGCAGTCCGGCGTCGGCGTGTGCAGCTTACCGTCCTTCTGGAAGAAGACGTTGGCGCCGGTCGCCTCGGCGACCAGGCCGCGCCAATCGAGCATCATCGCGTCGGCATAGCCCTTGGCCTCGGCCGCGTGCTTCGAGATCGTACAGATCATGTAGAGGCCCGCCGCCTTGCTGCGGCACGGCGCCGTCTCGGGCGAGGGCCGGCGGTATTCGGCCAGGTCGAGACGGATGCCCCTCGCCCGCTCCGCCGGGTCGAAATAGGACGGCCACTGCCAGACCGCGATGCCGACATTGATGCGTGTCGCCTGGGCGGACACGCCCATCATCTCGCTGCCGCGCCAGGCGATCGGCCGGACATAGCCGTCGACGATGCGGTTGGCCGTTACGGTCTCGCGGCACGCCTGGTCGATCTGCTCCACCGTGTAGGGAATCTGGAACCCGAGGATCTTGGCCGAATCGTGCAGGCGCTGGGTGTGGTCGTGCAGCTTGAAGATTTCGCCGTCATAGACCCGCTCGCCCTCGAATACGCAGCTCGCGTAATGCAGGGCGTGGGTAAGGACGTGGATCTTGGCGTCGCGCCACGGGACGAGCTGGCCGTTGAACCAGATGAAACCGTCGCGGTCATCGAAAGGAATCGTGGTCATGTGCTCGGTCCCGAAAAGGCGTATCCTCGCCGACGATTGTGACGCGCACGTCCGGATGCGGCAAGTTGAACGCCGTGGCAGCCACTGAACCGCCATCCTGTTCGAAGCCGCCTAATATGTCAATATGACTGACCTAAAGCGCAGCGACCCTCCATCCAGTGCCAACCTGCTCTACCTGCGCGACGCCGAATTGCGCCAGGGCGTGGAGCTGTTGTTCTTCGCCTATCGCGACTTCACCAGCGACCCGGACGCGATCCTGGAGCATTACGGCTTCGGCCGCGCCCACCATCGCGTGATCCATTTCGTCGGCCGCCGGCCCGGCCTGCACGTGGCGGAGCTGCTCGGCATCCTGCGCATCACCAAGCAGAGCCTGAGCCGCGTCCTGAAGCAGCTTGTCGAGCGCGGCTTCATCGTGCAGGAGACGGGCCGCCAGGACCGGCGCCAGCGGCTGTTGCGCCTGACCGAGGCGGGCGCCGAGCTGGAGCGGCAATTGTCCCGGCCGCAGCGCGAGCGGGTCGCGCGCGCGTTCCGCGAGGCGGGCCCCGAGGCGGTCGCCGGCTACCGCAAGGTCCTGCTCGGCCTGATCGACGAGAAGGACCGCGAGCACGTGCTGACGATGCTCGAAGGAGAGTGAGGTGGCGCAGGCGGAGGCGCCCTGGCGCGACGATGCGCCCCACATCCTGGTGGTCGACGACGACACGCGGCTGCGCCGCCTGCTGAAACGCTATCTGACCGACAACGGCTATATCGCCAGCACCGCCCAGGACGCGGCAGACGCCCGGGCGCTGATGCGCGGACTGGTCTTCGACCTGTTGGTGGTCGACGTGATGATGCCGGGCGATTCGGGGCTGGTCTTCACGGCGCGCCTGCGCGAGACATCCGACGTCCCGGTGCTGCTGCTGACCGCGCGCGGCGAGGCCGAAGACCGCATCGCCGGCCTGGAGAGCGGCGCGGACGACTATCTGCCCAAGCCGTTCGAGCCGCGCGAATTGCTGCTGCGCATCGGCACCATCCTGCGCCGCACGCAAGGCGCGGCGTCCAAGCAGCCGCTGACCCTGGGCCGTTGGACCGTCGACCTGGCCCGCGGCGAGCTGGTGGCGAGGGACGAGCGCATCCGCCTGACCTCGGGCGAACTAGCGCTCCTGCGCATCCTGGCCAACAACCCGCGCAAGGGTTTCAGCCGCACGGCGCTGGCCGAGGCGACCGGGGCCGGCCAGGAACGCTCGATCGACGTCCAGATCACCCGCCTGCGCCGCAAGATCGAGCAGGACGCGCGCACGCCGCGCTATCTGCAGACGGTGCGCGGCGTCGGCTATGCACTGGTGCCCGACTGATGTCTCGCCTGCTACGCCGTTGGCTGAAATTCTTTGTACCCCGTACCCTGTTCGGCCAGTCGCTTCTGATCATCATCGTACCGATGCTGCTGTTCCAGGCGGTGATGACCTATGTGTTCTTCGAGCGGCATTTCGACACGGTGACGCGCCGGCTTTCGCTCGGCGTCGCCTCCGACATCAACTTCCTGATCGACGCCTACGCGCTGTTCCCCAAGCCCGAGCAGGCCCAGGCCCTGAACCAGCTTGCCGAACAGGACATGCGGCTTCAGGTCGCGTTCGAGCCGGGCGCCGAACTGCCGCAGCACCAGCAATGGCTGTTCTTCGCCTTCTTCCGACGCGAGCTGAAGCACGAGATCAAGCGCGTCATGGACTATCCCTACTGGGTCAATACCCATGCCGAGGAAGGCCAGATCGACATCCGCATCCAGTTGCCGAACGGCGTACTCAACGTGCTGGCGCCACGCGATCGTATCTCGTCCAAGACGGTGCACATCTTCCTCGGCTGGATGATCGGCAGCGCGATCGTGCTGATGCTGGTCGCGGTGTTCTTCCTGCGCGAGCAGGTGCGGCCGATCCTGAAGCTGGCCGAGGCAGCGGACCAGTTCGGCAAGGGCCGCGACGTGCCGGGCTTCCGCCCGCGCGGGGCGCGCGAGGTCCGCCTGGCGGCGACCACGTTCATCCGCATGCGCGCGCGCATCAAACGGCACATCGAACAGCGCACCGTGATGCTGGCCGCGGTCAGCCATGACGTGCGCACGCCGCTGACGCGCATGAAGCTGCAGCTTGCGCTGCTGCCCGAATCCGAGGAAGTCGGCGACCTTAAGGCCGACGTCGCCGAGATGGAGCGGATCGTCGACGAATACCTCGCCTTCGTCGGCGGGCGCAGCACCGAGGGTCCGGTCCCGACCGATATCGCCGAGCTTCTGCAGGAGATCGCCGGCGACGCCCGCAAGCGCGGCGCGGAGGTTGCGCTAGAGACAGCCGGCGACCTCACCGTCGAAATCCGCCGCAACGCCATGAAGCGCTGCATCGGCAACCTGGTCGAGAATGCCGGACGCTACGGCACGCGCACCGCGCTGAGCGCGCAGCGGCGGGACGACTACATCGAGATCCATGTCGACGATAACGGGCCGGGCATCCCGGAAGCCCACCGCGAGGAGGCGTTCCGCCCGTTTCACCGCCTGGACGAGAGCCGATCGCCCGACCAGGGTGGCGTCGGCCTCGGCCTGGCGATCGCGCGTGACCTGGCGCGCGGTCAGGGTGGCGACGTGAAGCTGGCCGCCAGCCCGCTCGGCGGCCTGCGCGCCACTGTGCGGCTGCCGGTCTGAGCCCGGCGCCGGCGGGACGGGCGGCCGCCTCCGGCGCGCCCGTCCCGCCACGCCGCGGATCAGGCCCCAAGTTGCTGGAGCGCCTGCAGCGTCGTGAAGTTCTCGTATAAGTCCTTTCCGTTGAACATCGTGCGGTAGCCACCGGCGGAGCTCGGCGCCAGCCACCACGCGCCGTTGGCCCCCACCTGTATGTCATGGCAATTCAGCACGACCCATGACCAACCGATATCGCCGGTCTCCTCCATGAACGGGTCGCCCTCAGCCGGTTTCAGGTAGTCGTAGGACTGTTCCCACTGCTTCCACATCTGGCCGCGGCGATCGAACATGATCTGCGTGTGAGGTAAAAGAACCCGCGCATCGAAATACAACCATTTCTTGCTGTAGGGCGAGCGAGGGTATTTCACCGGTTCCATCTCGACGACGTAAACCTCCGGCGCCAGTGAAAATTTGGTGCGGACATATTTCCGACCGTTTTTTCCGCCGCAGCGCACCGGCGACCAGTTCGCGTCCTTGTAGTTCCAGTTGCCGGTCGGGCCGAGCAGCATCGGCTTCTTTCCGAGGACCTTGAAATTGCCCCAGGTCAGATAGGGATCGCCCAGTTCCCACGTGTCGCTCAGATAGGCGGAAGCGCCCGGTGCGACAGGCTCGAAGCGCTGGTTCGTCGGGAATCGGCGCACCCGCTTGAAGGCGGGAATGAACCCGTGGAGATCGGGAAATTCCCGCTGATCGTAGCTCCAGATATTCAAGTAGGACGTTCCAGCAACATCAGCCGGTCCGGTATACAGAAATGTATTATATCGAGTCTTCTTAGGATCCAAATATGGCTTTGGATCAAGGATAACGCGACTTGTCGCCTGAACTTCGACCCAGTACCCCTCGTACTTATATTGCACCTCGCCGGAACCATTCATTTCTTCTTCGCGAAACGCATAACCCAACGAATCGTGGCGGCCCCAGCTCAAGGCGTGCCCGACGATGATTTCCTGCGCGGTGGTCGCCTGCGGAAACGGAATGCCGCCGATCCAGGGATCGGCCGTGCCCTTGACGACGATGTTGCCATTCTCGTCAAACGCGCCCTTCCCTCGATTGCGGTCCGTCGCTTCCAGGAAGGCCTTCGGCCCCATCTGGATCACGTCGGTCGGCGCCTCAACGATGTCGATGATCCGTCCGTCGTTCTTGATCTCCTGGTATTGGATCGGCGTCAGCAGATCTTTCACCTCGTCGACATTCGATGCGTCGATGACCGTGCCAGGCTTGATTCGACCTTTCGTGTACTTCTCGATGGACAGGAGTTCCTCGGGATAGGCGGCAGAGACGTCGCCGGTTTTAGCGATGGCGTCCCATACGGGCATCAGCACCCCGGCGCCGATCGCGCCGCGCGCGACGCTCTCGAGGAAATAACGACGTGTATATTCGAGGTCATATTTTATCCGGTGCATCCGATTCCTCCCCGTTCCGGCCACATTTCGTGGCCTTGTTCTGATATCGGTTGAATTCCCGAATACTCGTCTCGTAAATATGCTCCTTTTTTTAATTCCTAGTACGCAACGATATTTTTATTCTTGGATCAAGTGCGCAGAGTTTTTAGCTAAAATTGACGCATTACACATGCGGAGACTGTGAGTATCCTGTCTCGGACATCAATCGCGTTCAATGATTTTATTGTCAGTAACAACGCAGCCGGCCGACCGGGCCGCGAGCGCGGACCTCGGAGCGGGCTCAGGCGGCGCAAGGCCGGCGGCAGCGCGTCAGTAGAGACGGCCGCCGTTCGGCACCGGGCGCTCCGGCGCGACCAGCACGACATCGCCCCCGGCGTCGGGGAAGCCGAGCACCAGCACCTCGGAGCGTACCGGCCCGATGCGGCGGGGTGGCAGGTTGACCACCGCCGCAACCTGCCGACCGACAAGGTCGTCCGGGCGGTAGTGGGCAGTCAGCTGGGCCGAGCTTTGGCGGACGCCCAGCTTCGGCCCGAAATCGACCTTGAGACGATAGGCGGGCTTACGCGCCTCGGGGAACGGATGCGCCTCGATGACGGTGCCGACCCGGATGTCGAGCCTGACGAAATCCTCGTAGGCCACCACGGCCGGCGCCGCGTCAGGCACCGCCGGGCTCTCCCGATTCATGGCTCGCGCCGCGCGGCGCGGCACCGGTGGCGCCGATCAGGCCGCCGGCCCGGCGCAGGCGGCGGTCGAGCTCAGCCGTGGTTCGGCTGAGGTCTGCGCTGTCGTCGTCGACCCAGACTCGCAGCGCCTGGAGGAAGACCACGCCCAGCACGCGCCGGCGCAGGGCGCCGCGCAGGCCGGAGGAATCCAGCCCCGCACCCTCGAGCATCGCGCCCAGCGCGCCGAGGATGGCAGGCCGGAGCCGCGCCAACGCCACCGGGTCGCGCGGCAAGTCGCGCATCAGGACGCGCACCGGCTCGCGATAGGACGCCATCGCATCGAACCGGCGCAGCACGACATCAAGCAGGCGCTCGCGCGGCAACTCCGAATCCGCGGCGGCATCGTCTTCCGCAAGCATCTGGCGGTCGAGCTCCCGCGAGAATGCGGTCAGCACCGCCTCCTTGGACGGGAACGCCGCATGGAGGTCGGCCAGGGCGAAGCCGCCGGCGCGCGCGACATCGAGCAGAGAGACGTGGCGCCAGCCGCGCTCGACCACCAGCCGCAACAGGACGGTGACGACCGAACGCTCCGGTATGGCGCGGCGGCGGGACATTGCCGGGTCAACCCGCCAGTGCGCGCGAGCGCTCGGCCGCCCGCACCACCGCCCGATCTATCAGGGATTGCAGTCCGTCCGCCTCGGCCATCAGCACCTGCAAGGCCGCCTCGGTAGTGCCGCCGGGGCTCGTGACATTGCGCCGCAGTACGGCCGGCTCGTCCGCCGCCTGCCCCAGCAGTGCGCCGGAGCCCGCCACCGTGGCGCGGGCGAGCCGCCGGGCCAGGTCTTCCGGCAGGCCGGCGGCGCGACCGGCCTGCGCCAGGCACTCCGCCAGCAGAAAGACATAGGCCGGTCCGCTGCCCGACACGGCGGTCACCGCGTCCATCAGTCCCTCGTCCTCGACCCACGCGACCTCGCCCACCGCCGCCAGCAGCCGTTCGGCGCGGGCCCGCCGCGCCGTGTCGACGGCCGGATTGGCGCAGGCGACGGTGATGCCCCGACGGATCGCCGCGGGCGTGTTGGGCATGGCCCGCACGATCGCGGCATCGGCGCCGAAGACGGATTCCAGGAAGCGGAGCGGCCGGCCCGCGGCGATCGACACCACCGCGCCGCCGGCGGCCAGCGGTCGGAAAGCCGGCAGCACGTCCGCCATCGCCTGTGGCTTCACCGCCAGCATCAGCACGTCGGGGGGAACGTCGGCGATGGCGGACGGTGCCGGCTCGAACACCGTAATGCCCGCCGGG
>JBDZUN010000322.1:0-3133 GCA_040255145.1 Hyphomicrobiales bacterium
GGCGCGGACCGGGTGTTCGGCCGCCACATCCCGGTCCTGATCACCTTCGCCGCGATGCGCCGCATCGGCTGAGCCGGCGGCGATCCGCGCCTACATCGCAGTGATGCCGCCGTCGACGACCAGTTCGGCGCCGGTGACGAACTTCGATTCGTCGGAAGCCAGATAGAGCACGGCGTAGGCGATGTCGTCGGGCTCGCCGACCCGGCCGAGCGGTACCTGCCGCGCCAGCTTTTCCATCACGTCCGGCGCGCCGGGTCGCTGCATCGAATCGAGCATCGGCGTGTGAATGAAGGTCGGGTGCACCGAATTGCAGCGGATGTTCATGCCGCGCCGGGCACAGTGCAGCGCCACCGACTTGCTCAAAAGCCGCACGCCCGCCTTGGCGGAATTATAGGCCGCCAGATTGTGTCCGGCGATGATGCCCGACACCGACGAGATGTTGACGATCGCGCCGCCGCCCGACTCGCGGATATGCCGGATGGCGTATTTGCAGCCAAGGAACACCGCGTCCAGGTCGATGCGGTGGACGCGCTGCCATTCCTCGTAGGTCGTGTCCTCGACCGTCTTGCTGAGCGCGATGCCGGCATTGTTGACCAGGATGTTCAGCCCGCCGAAGGCCTGCGCCGTCTCGGCCAGCACCGCCTGCCAGCGCGCTTCGTCCGTCACGTCGTGGCCGAGCGCGATGGCGGCGCCGGCGCGGGCTGCGTTGATCTCCGCCGCGACCGCGCGGATGCCGTCCTCCTGAACGTCGGTCAGCGCGACCCTGGCGCCTTCGCGCGCCAGCAGCTTCGCGGTCGCCGCGCCCAGCCCCTGCGCCGCGCCGGTGACCAGCGCGACCTTGCCGTCCACGCGTCCCATTCTGATCCTCCCCTCGCTGGATCTGCCGGGGCGAGGCTAGCGGATCGGCGCGGCTGCCGCTATGCGGCGAACAGCCTGGCGATGCGGTCCTGGATGGCCTGGGCGGCGGCGCGCGGGTCGGCCGCCTGGGCGATCGGTCGGCCGACCACGATGTAGTCGGCGCCCTTCTCGAACGCCTCCTCGACGTCGACCGTGCGCTTCTGGTCGTCCCGGTTGGTCACCGGCCGGATGCCGGGCACGACGACCAGGAAGTTGGGGCCGAGCGCATCGCGCAGGCGCTCCGCCTCCAGCCCCGACGAGATGACCCCGTCGCAGCCCAGGCTGAGCGCCCGCTGCGCGCGCGACAGCACGACCGCACCGGCATCGGCCTGGAAGCCGAGCGCCCGCATGTCGCCGTCGTCGAGACTGGTCAGCACCGTAACCGCCAGAACCTTGATGTCGCCCTTCTCGGCGCAGGCCGCCTGCAGGATCGCGTCGTTGCCGTGGACGGTGGCGAAGTCGGGGCGGTGCGCCCGCAATTGGCGTACTGCCGAGGCGACCGTGTTGGGCACGTCGAAGAACTTGAGATCGACGAAGGTGCGCTTGCCGCGCTGCTTCAGCCAGGCCAGCAATTCGTAGTAGCCGCCAGCCATGAACAGCTCCAGCCCGAGCTTGTAGAAGTGCACCGAATCGCCCAGGGCCTCGACCAGCGCGCGGGCCTGTTCGGCGCCCGGAACGTCCAGGGCGAAGATGAGCCGCTCTTCGGGCGGGATCGGTTTCGAGGAGAGCATGGGCGCCTGCGGATCGTTGGGGGAGGCGCCCCCTGTTATCGAAGACGCTATGGCATGTCTATGCCGCATCAACTGAGGTCATTATCGCTATTTTAATGATGGCCCGATAAATAGGATGGAAGCAGCAGGATATCTGGCGCTATCACCCGTTATGGACTAGAGGCGACCGACCGAAGCACAATCGACCGCGCCATCGTCTCACGCCAGCGTGGAAGCCTGTAGTGAATACGAACACCAAAAGCATCGCGGTTCCGAGCCACCCGTTCCTGGGCTTCGGTCCGGGCGGACTGAAGCTCAGCGCCGAGCTCGCGCCGCCGGAGCATCCGCGCGCCCGGGACTTCTTCGTCTATTGCGAAGCGAAGCGGGGCGACGCGCCGCTGCTGCATCGCGATGCGATCGTGCCGCGCGAAATCCTCGCTCTGCTGCCCGACCTGTTCATCGCCGAATGCGTCGGCGACGACTGGTTCTTCCGCCTCGCCGGCGGCAACATCTCGTCGCGCGCCGGCATCGAGTTCACCGGAAGGCATCTTCGCGAGATCTGTGAAGGCGAATCCGCCGCCGCGACCCGGCGGCTCTACAATTCCGTGACCAAGCGGCGGCTGCCGACCTGCGTGCGCAACTCCTACATCGCGCTCAGCACGAAGCGCGTGGTGTTCGAGGCGGCCCAGGTGCCGATCCTGGCGCGCGATGGCGAATCGCTCCAGGTCTTCGGCGGCATGTTTTTCTTCTGAGCGGGATCGGCGACAATCGCCGCATGACGCCTTCCCCGCCGCCCGGCGGCGACGGGCCGGATCTCGGCCGCGCCGCCTTCGTCCATCACAGCGCCCAGATCTTCGGCCGCGTCCGCGCCGGGGACGACGCCTCGATCTGGATGAACGTCGTCATCCGCGCCGAGATGCACGAGGTCGTGATCGGCCCGTGCAGCAACGTGCAGGATTTCGCGATGATCCACGTCGGCAACGACACGCCGACCGTCATCGGCGCCCATTGCTCGATCACCCACCACACCGTCCTGCACGGCTGCCGGCTGGGCGACCGGGTGCTGGTCGGCGTCGGCGCGGTAATCATGGACGGCTGCGAGATCGGCGACGACACCATCATCGGCGAACGCGCGCTGCTGACCGCCGGCACGCGCATCCCGCCGCGCTCGATCGTGCTGGGTGCGCCAGGCCGCGTCGCACGCACCCGCGACAATTACGTCGGCAACAAGTTCAACGCGCTGCTCTATCGCTGGAACGCGCTGGCCTATCGCGCCGGCAACCACCGCGCGTGGCAGGGCCCGGAATACGACTCCTTCGTCGCGGAGACCCGCCGCGCGCTCGAAGCCGAGGCGGTCGCCCGCGCCGCCGCCACGGCGTCGTGAGGCACTACTCCGCCGCTATGCCGCGCAGCGGGCGCCGGCCGTCATTGATCCGGCGCAGATATTCGATGCCCTGCGCCGCGATCGAATCGCCGACCATCTCGTCGCCCTCGGCGTGCAGCTCGGCGATGTCGAGATAGGCGGC
>JBDZUN010000047.1:0-16515 GCA_040255145.1 Hyphomicrobiales bacterium
ATCTCCAAGTTCTTGGTTTGTCGCGTTTCCGAACCGCAAAAGTGGCATCCACTTTCGCTGGAAACGCTCTAGCAACGAAAAGGCCGCCCGGCGAACCGGGCGGCCTTTCGTTTCTGACCGCCGGGGCGGTCGGCGTGCGTGTCAGCGCGCCGCGTTGATGATCTGGAGCTGGGTGAACTCGGCCAGACCTTCCTCGCCGAACTCGACGCCCATGCCAGAGCTCTTGGCACCGCCAAACGGGATGTGCGGGGCCAGGTCCTGGTGCTTGTTGATCCAGACCGTGCCGGCCTCAAGCTGCTGCGCCACTTCATAGGCGCGCTCGGGGTTGGACGACCAGACCGAGGCGCCCAGGCCATACGGCGAGGCGTTGGCGCGCTTCACCGCGTCTTTCGGGTCGGAATACTTGATGACCGGCAGGACCGGGCCGAACTGCTCCTCGTCCACCAGCTTGGTGCCGTCGGTAATGTCGCGCACGATGGTCGGCCGGATGAAATAGCCCGGGCGATCGAGAACCTCGCCGCCCGCGGCGATCTTGCCGTTGGCGCGCGCGTCGTCCAGGAAGCCCTTGACCTTCTCGTACTGCATCTTGTTCTGCAGCGGGCCGAGCTGGGTGCCCTGCTTGAGTCCGTCGTCGACCACGGCGGCATTGGCCAGTTCCGACAGCTCGGTGACCATGTCGTCGTAGATCGTCTCGTGGACGTAGAGCCGCTTGAGCGCCAGGCAGACCTGGCCGCTGTTCCAGAACGCGCCCTGGAAGATGGCGGGCGCGACCTTCTTCGGATCCGCGTCGTCGAGCACGACGCCGGCGTCGTTGCCGCCAAGCTCCAGCGTGATGCGCTTCAGCGTCGCGGCCGCGCTCGCCATCACCTTCTGGCCGGTGGCGGTCGAGCCGGTGAAGGAGATCTTGCGGATGTCCGGGTGCTTGGTCATCGCGTCGCCGAGGTCATTGGCGTCGGTGATGATGTTGACCACGCCGGGCGGCAGGATGTCCTTGATGATCTCGCCGAACTTCAGCGCGGAGAGCGGGGTGGTCGGCGATGGCTTCACCACGATCGTGTTGCCCGCGAGCAGGGCTGCGGGAACCTTGAAGCCGAGAATGAAGACCGGGAAGTTCCACGGTATGATGGCGCCGACGACGCCGAGCGCCTTGCGATGCGCCTCGACTTTGCGGCCGTCGCTGTCCTCGATGATCTTCACCGGCAGGTCGAGGCTGGCGAAGTAGCGGAAGAAGGCCGATGCGCCAGCCACTTCACCCGTCGCGTCCTTGATCGGCTTGCCCTGCTCCTGGGTCAGGATGCGGCCGAGCTCATCGCGATTGGCCTTGAGCGCGTCGGCGATCTGGACGAGATACTTGCGCCGCTCGCCGATCGGCAGGGCCGACCACGCCGGGAAAGCGGCCTTTGCCGCAGCGACTGCTTCGTCGAGCTGCTTCTTCGACGCCCGCGGGCAATCGGTCAGTTTCTCTTCCGTGGCCGGGTTGATGACCGGCATCGTGCTGTCGCCGGCCACCAGCTTGCCGTTGATCAAAAGCTTGAGATCTTCCATCGATGCATCCTCGTCCATGTCAGCGGTGAAGAGCCTGCGCGTCAGCCGCGCCGCGGCTCCTGGCCGATCCCGAAAGCGCTATGCGCGCCACATATAGGCGCTGTGCACACCTATATATAAGGCTTGCCGTCGGGGAATGCCGCCAAAGTCAACCGCAACCGATACTCGCACGGAATCCGGCGCTGGGAAACCCGTGCGTAAAGCGGGATATGCCCGCCGCGGCAGGCGGCGGTCAGCCGCCGTGGAAGCTCTGAATGAGCGAGCCGGCGATCAGGCCCCAGCCGTCGACCAGCACGAAGAAGATCAGCTTGAACGGCAGCGAGATCATTACCGGCGGCAGCATCATCATGCCCATTGACATCAGCACCGAGGCGACCACCAGGTCGATGACCAGGAACGGGATGAAGATCAGGAAGCCGATCTCGAACGCGCGTCGCAGTTCACTGATCATGAAGGCCGGCACCAGGACCTGAAGTGGCGTCGCTTCCGGCGTCTTCGGCTCCGGCACCTTGGCCAGGTTGACAAACAGTGTGAGGTCTTTTTCGCGCACGTTGTGCAGCATGAAGGTCTCGAACGGCGCCGCGGTTCGGGTGAACGCCGTGGGTACGTCGATCTCCTCGCGCATCAGCGGCGCGACGCCCTGGGTGTAGGCCTGCTGCAGGGTCGGCGTCATCACGAAGGCGGTCAGGAACAACGCCAGGCTGATCAGCACCGAATTGGGCGGCGTCTGCTGCGCGCCGATCGCACTGCGCAGCAGCGACAGCACGACCACCATCCGCGTGAACGACGTCACCATGATCAGGATCGACGGCGCGATGCTCAGCACCGTGAGCATCAGTACGATCTGGACGATCCGTCCCGTGACGGTCCCGCTGCTTCCGCCACCGCCCAGGTCGAGCGTCACCGATTGTGCGGCGGCGGTGCCTGCAAAGGCCATCGCGCCGAACAGGGCGAGCATCGAGCGCGCCGCCAGGCGGCGCCAAGCGGCGCTCACGGCGCCGGCTCCTGTGTCGGCACACCCCCGTCAGCGATGGACGGGGTGGGGATTCCGCGTTCGACCACCAGATCGCCCGCTGGCCCGAGCACGACCAGGTGCTCGCGGTCGTCGCGGCGCACCAGTACCAGACGGCGCTTGGGGTCGAGCGCCACGCTCTCGACGATGCCGATCCGGCCCGCCCGCCGGCCGGCGCGGCCGGTCGGGATCAGGCCGCCGCGGCGCGCGGCGAGGGCGCAAAGGAAGATGAGGCCGAGGACGATGCCGAGCGCGCCGGCGAACCGCGCAAGCTCGGTCACGCCCATCGAGCCGCCTGCGTGACAAGGCAAGGGCAGGACATTGCATTCTGCACTGAATATCCCTGGCGTATCCGCGCGCCGCTTCTCGGCGCCGCGGCAGCCTCGCGCGTCTTGGATAAGAAAGGATTAATCGCCGATATACGGCCGTCGATACGGGTGCAAACGGCGTCCCGGCAGGATAGCCGGAGGCCTCCCGGCGCATTCAGATATCCTTAAGCAAATGTCGGCAAGAGTTGCCGTGTGCCGGCAAGGGGTCGGTGCGCACGACCCGCCCAGGACGGCCTGATGGACCTCAGCCGCATTCCACTATTCGCCGCAATCAAGACGAAGATGGCGTGGCTGAACGAGCGCCAGTCGGTGTTGGCGCAGAATGTGGCTAACGCCGATACGCCTGGTTACCGCGCGAAAGATCTGAAGTCGCTCGATTTCAAGACCATGGTGGCGGGCGCCGCGCCGGGGGTGCGACTCGCGACCACCGATCCCCGCCACATCGCGGTCGCGGCAGGGGACGATCCCGCCGGCTTCAAGACCGATTCGTCGAAGCCGTTCGAGGTGTCGCCCTCCGGTAACGGCGTCTCGCTCGAGGAACAGATGATGAAGGTTACCGAGACGCGGGCGTCCTACGAGATGGCGCTGAACCTCTACCAGAAGCAGATCGGCATGCTGCGCACCGCGCTCGGCAGAGGCCAGGGCTGAGGAGCGTCCCGATGGACCTGATGAAATCGCTGCTGATCTCCGCCTCCGGCATGAAGGCGCAAAGCGCCCGGATGCGGGTGATCGCCGAGAATCTCGCGAACGCCGACTCGATCGCCCAATCGCCGGACGGCCAACCCTATCGGCGCAAGATGGTGACGTTCCGCAACGAGCTGGATCGTTCATCGGGGTCCACGCTGGTCGAGGCGTCGGGGGTCACTGCCGACGCGACCCCGTTCGGCCGGAAATACGATCCGGGCAACCCGGTCGCCGATGCGTCTGGCTATGTTCAGACGCCCAATGTCGAGCCGGTGATCGAAATCTCCGACATGCAGGAAGCCCAGCGCTCCTACGAGGCGAACCTGAACGTGATCGACGCCGCGCGCTCCATGCTGATGCGCACCATCGATCTGCTGCGCAACTAGAGCGTTTCCAGCAAAAGTGGATGCCACTTTTGCGGTTCGGAAACGTGACAAACCAGGGACTCTAGTTTCCGGAAAGGTCGGGTCATGGCGATCAATACCGTCGGCGGCGCTGCCGCCTATGCCGAAGCCGCCCGTCGACGGCTCGATATCGGGGGCGACGACGCCACTGCTACGATCAAGGGCGGCGGGCCGAGCTTTGCCGCCATGGTCAAGGACATGGTCGACCAGACCGTCCAGTCCGGTACGAAGGCGGAGCATGCGTCGGTGGCCGCCCTGTCCGGCAAGGCCGACGTGACCGACGTGGTGACCGCGGTCAGCAATGCCGAGATGTCGCTGCAGACCGTGGTCGCGATTCGCGACAAGATGATCCAGGCCTACGACGACATCATGAAGATGCCGATCTGACCGGCCGCAATCCCGCCCTGCCTACCGTCGCTCCCACAGAATGTGCGGACCATGAACGGATTGGAAATCCTCGATATCGGGCGTGATGCGATCACCGTCCTGCTTCAGGTCTCGGCCCCCGTAATGGTGGTCGGGCTGGTCGTCGGGCTGGTGATCGCCCTGATCCAGGCGCTGACCCAGATCCAGGAGATGACGCTGTCCTTCGTGCCGAAGATCCTGGCGATCTTCGTCTCGCTCTTGCTGTTCCTGCCGTTCATGGGCGAGGCGATGGGCGGCCTGATGACCCGTCTCGCGCAGCACATCATCACCGGCCAGTAATTTCCGGGCAAGAATGGTGCTGGAACATGTGCTCGGCGGCGCGCTGTTCGGATATCTTTTGGTATTCGCGCGGCTCGGCACCATCGCCATGCTGCTGCCGGGGTTCGGCGAACTCAGCGTTCCGGCGCGAATCCGGCTCGTCCTCGCACTCGCCATCACGCTCGTCATCTATCCCCTGGTCCACGACACGCTGCCGCCACAGCCGGGCCGGCTTCTGCCGCTGGCCTTCATGGTCGGCGGCGAGGTCGCGGTGGGCGCGCTGGTCGGGGGCGCCGGCCGGATCATTTTCAGCGCGCTCCACGTCGCCGGTACGGTGATCGCGTCGATGACCAGCCTCAGCTTCGCGCAGAGCGTCGATCCGGGTCAGGGCGGGCAGTCGGTCACCGTCACCACGTTCCTCAGCGTCCTCGGGCTCGCGCTGATCTTCGCTTCCGACCTGCACTACGTGATGATCGCGGCGATGCGCGATTCCTATGTCTTGTTCGTTCCCGCGCATCTGCCCGATACCGGCGATTTCGGACGCCTCGCCGTCGCCATGGTCGGTCGCGCCTTCGCGCTCGGCATTCAGATCGCGGCGCCGTTCCTGGTGTTCGGCCTTCTCTTCAACATCGGCCTTGGGCTGGTGTCGCGCCTGATGCCGCAATTGCAGATCTTCTTCATCGCGGCGCCGGCGCAGATTCTCGCGGGCTTTGGCATCCTGCTGGTCACGCTGGGCGCTGGCATGACCCTGTTCCTGACCGCGTTCGGCAATAGCTGGACGCCGCTTACGCAATAGGGAAGCGGTCGCATGTCCGAGCAGGACCAGGAACAGAAAACAGAACAGCCGACCCAGAAGAAGCTCGACGATGCGCATAAGCGCGGCGACGTCGCCCGCAGCCAGGAACTGAAGCACTGGTTCATGTTGCTCGGCGGCGCGGCGGCCGTCGGCCTGTTCGCGGCGCCGACGGCATTCCGCATCGGCACGATAATGGTGCCGTTCCTGAGCGACGCCGACCGCATCGACGCCGACCCCGGGCACCTGCTGGCGGTCGGCTGGAATGTCGCGGCCGCGCTGGCGGTCGCGCTGGCGCTGCCGGTGCTCGCGCTGATCGCGGCCGCCCTGGTCGGCGGCCTGATCCAGCACCGTCCGGTGTTGACGGCGGCAAAGCTCAAGCCGGAGCTGTCCCGCATCTCACCGCTGGCCGGGCTGAAGCGGCTGGGCTCGATCCAGGGCCTGGTCGAATACGCCAAGAGCCTGATCAAGATCCTGGTGGTCGCCGCCGTCCTGGCACGCGTCCTGTGGCCCGAGCACGCGCGCCTGGAATCGCTGGTCGCGCTCGATCCCGTCGCGCTACTGGGGCTGACGCAGCATCTGGCGGTCAAGCTGTTTGCCGCCACGCTGATCGTCATGGGCATCGTCGCGGGCGCCGACTTCGCCTGGCAGCGTTTCCAGATGACCAAGCGTTTGCGCATGAGCCGGCAGGAACTGCGCGACGAGATGAAGCAAAGCGACGGTGACCCGCTGATCAAGGCCAAGATCCGCCAGTTGCGCAACGAGCGCGCGCGCCGGCGCATGATGGCCGCGGTGCCTGACGCCACTGTGATCATCGCCAATCCGACCCATTACGCCGTTGCGCTTCGCTACGATGCGGATGCAATGGCGGCGCCGCGCTGCGTCGCGAAGGGGGTTGACGCGCTTGCCGTGCGCATCCGCGCGGTGGCCGAGGAGGCCGGGGTTCCCGTGATCGAGAACCCGCCATTGGCGCGCGCCCTGCACGCGACGGTTGAGATTGATCGGGACATCCCACCGGAACATTATAGGGCCGTCGCGCAGGTCATCGGTTATGTCATGCAGCTCAAGGCCGGGTTGCCGGGCGGTCCGATGCATGCCTCGCCGCCGCGCCGTGGCCGGCCGTGACGACCATAAGGGGTTCCGCGTGATCGCTGCGCTGCGCCGCAGGAAGCGCCGGCCGGATGCCGAGCTTCTCGGTCTTCTGGTCGAGGAGGACGACGACGGTCTGGCGGTCACCGACCGCGCCGGCGTGGTCGTCTATGCCAATCCCGCCTATCTGGAGCTGGCCGGAGGCGCGCGCGACGGGTTCCTGCCGGGGATCGACCGCCTGTTCCGGACGCCGGAGGCGGGGTCGGCCGTCTTCCGCCTGGCGCGCGCCGCGCGCGACGGCCAACGATTGGAGGAGGTCGTACCTCAGGCCGCGGGCGGGGCCGGGACCGGCCGGTTCCGCGTCGCGGTGCGCCCGTTCAGCGCTGCGCCGGACTTGGCCGTCTGGCGCATCAGCGCGACCCTTGAGGAACCGGCGCCCGCACCCCCCGCGCAATGCGACGCCGAACCGGCCGCGGCTTCCATGGAGCTCGACGATCCGCCGCGGCAGGAGCGACCGTCCGAAACACAGGAAGCCCCGGTCAGCCAGGCGGAGGCAGATGATCCATCGGCCGCCGCAGTCCCAGACGTGGCGATGAGGGGCGAAATCGCGGAGACGACCGACTTCCCGATACCCGAGGCCGAGAGGCGTACCAGCAGTCCGCGTCGCGCCGGCGAACGCCTTGCGCGATTCTTCGACAATGCACCGGTCGGCATCGTCATCGTCCGGCCCGACGGCGTCATCGAGGTCGCCAACGCAGCCTTCCGCGCGATGGCGGAGCCGGCGCCGGCGATCGGCGGCCAGTTGCTCGACGGCATCGCCGAAGACGACCGGGCCGAGGTGGCGGCGCGCATCCGCGAGGCGGCCACCCGGCGCTCGGCGCGGCCCCTGGTCGAGATTCGGCTGACCGGCCCGGGCGAGCGGTTCGCGCAACTCTATGTCAGCCGGATCGAGGAGGGGGCGGAGCCCTCGATCGTGCTCTACTTCATCGACACCACGGAACAGAAGAATCTGGAGCTGCAATTCGCGCAGTCGCAGAAGATGCAGGCGGTAGGTCAGCTCGCCGGCGGCATCGCGCACGATTTCAACAACCTGCTGACCGCCATCCTGGGCTTTTGCGACCTGCTGCTGGTCCGGCACCGGCCGGGCGACCCGTCGTTTGGCGACGTGATGCAGATCAAGCAGAACGCCAACCGGGCCGCCAACCTGGTCCGCCAGCTGCTCGCCTTCTCGCGCAAGCAGACGTTACGGCCGAAAGTCTTGGTCCTGACCGACGAGCTGTCGGAACTGTCCAGCCTGCTGCGCCGGCTGCTGGGCGAACGGATCGAGCTGCGCGTCCTGCACGGGCGCAACCTTTATCCGGTGCGGGTCGACCAGGGCCAGTTCGAGCAGGTGATCATCAACCTGGCGGTCAATGCCCGCGACGCGATGCCGGACGGCGGGACGCTCACCATCCGCACAGCCAACGTGCCGATCGCGGAAGCCCGCAAGCTCGGCCATGCGCTGATGCCGCCGGCGGAATACGTCCTGATCGAGACTTCGGATACGGGCACTGGCATCCCGAAAGAGCATATCGGCAAGATTTTCGAGCCGTTCTTCACCACCAAGGAGGTGGGCAAGGGGACCGGGCTCGGCCTGTCGACCGTCTACGGCATCGTCAAGCAGACCGGGGGCTTCATCTTCCCGGACAGCGATTCGGGCAGGGGCGCGACATTTCGCATCTACCTGCCGCGCCACGAGCCGGCGACCGCGGCCGTTGCGCAGCCGGGCGCGGAGGAACGCGAGGCGCCCTCGGACCTCAGCGGCAAGGGCACGCTACTGCTTGTCGAGGACGAGGATGCGGTGCGTGCCTTCGCGGCGCGCGCGCTGGCCAATCGTGGCTATACGGTGCTGGAGGCGGGGGATGGCTTGAAGGGGCTCGAGATCGTCCAGCAGCATGCCGGGCCGATCGACCTCGTGATCACCGACGTGGTGATGCCGAACATGGACGGGCCGGCCTTGCTGCAGGAGATTCGCAACCACCGCCCGGACATCCGGATCGTGTTCATGTCGGGCTATGCCGAGGAGGCCTTCCGCAAGAGCATGCAGCGGGACGAAGGTTTCATCTTCCTGCCGAAACCGTTCAGTCTCAAGCAGCTGGCCAGCACGGTGAAAGAGGCATTGAGCCAGGACTGACGTGTTTTCCGCGGGGCTTGCGGCAGGGGAACAAAACAGGTACTTTCGGAGTCCGTTGAAGCCGCACCGGCATCATGGAATAAGGAGTTCGATCATGCCGAGCCCCCTCCTTCGCGTCGTAGGTAAGGACAATATGGACAAGCAGAAGGCGCTTGAAGCCGCCCTTAGCCAGATCGAGCGCGCGTTCGGCAAGGGCTCCGTCATGCGGCTGGGGCAGGACCAGGTGGTGGAGGTGGAGGCGATCCCGACCGGATCGATCAGCCTCGACATCGCGCTCGGCATCGGCGGATTGCCGCGCGGCCGCATCGTCGAAATCTACGGCCCCGAGTCGTCCGGCAAGACGACGCTCGCGCTCCACGTGCTGGCCCAGGCCCAGAAGCGCGGCGGCACCGGCGCCTTCGTCGACGCCGAGCATGCGCTCGACCCCACTTACGCGCGCAAGCTTGGCGTGGAAGTCGAATCGCTGCTGATTTCCCAGCCCGATACCGGCGAGCAGGCGCTGGAGATCGCCGACACGCTGGTCCGCTCCGGCGCCATCGACGTCGTCGTGATCGATTCGGTCGCGGCATTGACGCCGCGCGCCGAGCTCGAAGGCGAGATGGGCGACAGCCATGTCGGCCTGCAGGCGCGGCTGATGAGCCAGGCGCTGCGCAAGCTGACCGGCTCGATCTCGAAGTCGAACTGCATGGTCATCTTCATCAACCAGATCCGGATGAAGATCGGCATCATGTTCGGCAACCCGGAGACCACGACGGGCGGCAACGCGCTGAAATTCTATTCCTCGGTGCGGCTCGACATCCGGCGGATCGGCGCGATCAAGGACCGCGACGAGGTGGTCGGCAACCAGACCCGGGTCAAGGTCGTCAAGAACAAGGTCGCGCCGCCGTTCAAGGTGGTCGAGTTCGACATCATGTATGGCGAGGGCGTGTCGCGCACCGGCGAGCTGATCGACCTCGGCGTCCGCGCCGGCGTAGTCGAGAAGTCGGGCTCCTGGTTCTCTTACGAAGACCAGCGCATCGGCCAGGGTCGCGAAAACGCCAAGCAATTTCTGCGCGACCATCCCGATATCGCGGAGACGATCGAGCAGGCGATCCGTGAGAATGCCGGTCTGATCGCCAGCCGCATCATGGCCGGCCCCGAAAGTGAGGATGGGGCGGACAGCGCCGAGGCCTGACCGTTATCCACCGTGTCCGACACGCTGCCGCCGGCATTCGGCGGTCCGTTGGAGTTTTACGCGGCGCCGATAGCACGACGCCGGCTGGCGTCCGGCGTCCGCCGACCTCATATGCCGTCTGTTTCTGGACCTCCGCGACTTGGCGGGATACAAGCGGACACCGCCGCTTGGGAGCGGTCGAACCGAACCGATGAAGCAGATGGCGCACGGGCTCAACGCGATCCGCACGACGTTCCTCGACTATTTCGGCGGCCGGGGCCACGAGGTGGTGCGCTCGGCGCCCCTGGTGCCGCGCAACGACCCGACGCTCCTGTTCACCAACGCCGGCATGGTGCCGTTCAAGAACGTCTTCACCGGCCAGGAGACCCGGCCCTACACCCGCGCCGCCAGCGCCCAGAAATGTGTCCGCGCCGGTGGCAAGCACAACGATCTCGACAATGTCGGCTATACCGCGCGGCATCACACGTTCTTCGAGATGCTCGGCAATTTCTCGTTCGGAGATTACTTCAAGGACGAGGCGATCGCGCTGGCTTGGCAATTGATTACGCGCGAATTCGCACTGCCGGTTGAACGGCTGCTGGTCACGGTCTATGCGGAGGACGAGGAGGCGTTCGGCCTGTGGCGGCGGATCGCCGGCCTGCCGGAAGATCGGATCATACGCATCGCAACGTCAGCCAATTTCTGGTCGATGGGCGAGACTGGCCCGTGCGGGCCGTGCTCGGAGATTTTCTACGACCATGGCGCCCATATTCCAGGCGGCCCGCCCGGCAGCCCGGATGAGGACGGTGACCGCTTCGTCGAGATATGGAACCTGGTCTTTATGCAGTTCGATCAGGCGGCAGGCGGTGAGCGGGTCGCCCTGCCGAGGCCGTCGATCGATACCGGCATGGGGATCGAACGCATCACCGCCGCGCTCCAGGGCGTCCACGACAATTACGAGATCGACCTTTTCCGTCACCTGATCGCGGCGTCGGAAGCGGAGACCGGCACGCGTGCGGCGGGCGCGCAGCGCGCCAGCCATCGTGTCATCGCCGACCATCTGCGTGCCTCCAGCTTCCTGGTCGCCGACAGCGTGCTGCCGTCCAATGAAGGTCGCGGCTACGTGCTGCGGCGGATCATGCGGCGCGCCATGCGCCACGCCCACCGGCTTGGCGCGCGCGAGCCGTTGCTCTGGCGTCTGCTGCCGGCGCTGGTCGCCGAGATGGGCGCGGCTTATCCAGAGTTGGTCCGGGCCGAGCCGCTAATCCGCGAGACGCTGAAGCTTGAAGAAGGACGATTTCGCGAGACGTTGGAGCGTGGTCTTCGTCTTTTGGATGAGGAGGTCGGCGGCCTGCCGTCGGGCGGCGTGCTGCCCGGTGAGGCGGCGTTCCGACTGTATGATACCTACGGTTTCCCGATCGACCTGACGCAGGACGCGTTGCGCGAACGCGGCCTCGGCGTCGACCTCGGCGGTTTCGACAAAGCCATGGCGCGCCAGCGGGCGGAGGCGCGAGCGGCGTGGTCGGGCTCGGGTGAACAGGCCACAGAGGCGGTCTGGCTGGCGATCCGCGAGCGCGTCGGTCCAACGGAATTCCTCGGCTACGACGCCGATGAGGCGGGCGGCCAGGTCCAGGCCCTGGTGGTCGACGGGCATGAGGTCGACATAGCGGAGGACGGGCAGGACGTGGCCCTGGTCGCCAACCAGACGCCGTTCTACGCCGAGTCGGGCGGGCAGGTTGGCGATACCGGCACGCTGACCGCCGAAGGCGGGCGGCTGGCGGTAACGGATACCCAGCGTCGCGCCGGGGAACTTTACGTCCATTTTGGCCGTGTTGAGGGCCGGATTCGCGTTGGCGACGTGCTCGATATGAAGGTGGATACGGCGCGGCGCGACGCGACGCGCGCCAACCATTCCGCGACGCACCTGCTGCACAAGGCGCTGCGCTCGGTGCTGGGGCCGCACGTGACGCAGAAGGGCTCGTTTGTCGGGCCGGACCGCCTGCGCTTCGATTTCAGCCATCCGAAGGCGATGAGCGCCGAGGAGACCGAGGCGGTTGAGGGTCTGGTCAACGCCCAGGTCCGGCGCAATGCGGCGGTGGCGACGCGGCTGATGGCTCCGGAGGCGGCGATCGAGGCAGGCGCGCTGGCGCTGTTCGGCGAGAAATATGGGTCTGAGGTCCGTGTGCTGTCGATGGGCGACGCGGGCGGTGACCAGCCCTATTCAGTCGAGCTGTGCGGCGGCACCCATGTCCGGCGCACCGGCGACATCGCGCTGTTCAAGATCATCGGCGAGGGCGCGGTGGCGGCCGGCGTGCGGCGCATCGAGGCGCTGACCGGCGAGGCCGCTCGGCTCTACCTGACTCGCCAGGAGCATGCGGCGCGCGAGGCGGCGGCCTATCTCAGGACGACGCCGGACGAACTGCCGCAGCGGGTGGTCTCGCTGGTCGAGGAACGTCGGCGGCTGGAACGGGAACTGGCCGAGGTCAAGCGCAAGCTCGCGACCGACGGCGGTGGCCCGGCCAAATCCGGTCCCGAAGTGCGCGAGGTCGCCGGGCTCAAGGTCGCGGCGCGGGTGTTCGAGGGGCTCGACCACAAGGATCTGCGCGGCCTGGTCGTTGAGGCGAAGCGTCAGATCGGCTCAGGCGTCGTCGCCTTCGCCGCGGTCAAGGACGACAAGGCCGCGATCGCGGTCGGCGTGACCGACGACCTCACCGGCCGCTACAGCGCGGTCGATCTGGTCCGCCGCGGCGCGGCGGTCGTCGGCGGCAAGGGCGGCGGCGGGCGGCCCGACCTGGCGCAGGCGGGCGGCCCGGACGGCGCGGCGGCGCAGGCGGCGCTCGATGCCATCACCCGTTCGCTCGAGGAACTCGCCGGCGCGGCGTAGGGTTTTACCGTCAAGAAAGTCGTCGCTCTGGGCAGGCCGAGGAGCAACACCCTCCCCGTACGGGGAGGGTTGCCGCATGAGCGTCAGGCGACCTGTGCCGGCAGGCTCTTTTCCAGCCGCGCCACGATGGCGTCGAAGAATTCCTCGGTGGTCAGCCAGGGCTGGTCCGGCCCGATCAGGATGGCGAGGTCCTTGGTCATCTCGCCGCCTTCGACTGCCGCGACGCAGGCGCGTTCCAGCGCGTGGGCAAAATCCCCCAGCGGCTTGTTGTCGTCGAGCTTGGCGCGATGCTCGAAGCCGCGCGTCCAGGCGAAGATCGAGGCGATCGGGTTCGTCGAGGTCTTCTCGCCGCGCTGGTGCTGCCGGTAGTGGCGCGTCACCGTGCCGTGGGCGGCCTCGGCCTCGACCGTACGGCCGTCCGGGCTCATCAGCACGCTGGTCATCAGGCCGAGCGAGCCGAAGCCCTGCGCCACGGTATCGGACTGCACGTCGCCGTCATAGTTCTTGCACGCCCAGACGAAGCCGCCTTCCCATTTCAGGGCGGCGGCGACCATGTCGTCGATCAGGCGATGTTCGTAGGTGATGCCGGCCTTCTCGAAATCCGCCTTGAATTTCGCGTCGTAGATCTCCTGGAACAGGTCCTTGAAGCGCCCATCGTAGGCTTTGAGAATGGTATTCTTCGTCGATAGATAGAGAGACCACTTGCGTTCCAGCGCGAAGTTGAAGCACGACAGGGCGAAGTCGCGGATCGACGAATCCAGGTTGTACATGCCCATGGCGATGCCGCCGCCGGGGAAGTCGAACACTTCGTGCTCGATCGGTGCGCCGCCGCCCGCCGGCTCGAAGCGCATGATCAGCTTGCCGGCGCCGGGCACCACGAAGTCGGTCGCGCGATACTGGTCGCCGAAGGCATGACGGCCGATCACGATCGGCTTGCGCCAGCCGGGCACCAGGCGCGGGATGTTCTCGCAGATGATCGGCTCGCGGAACACGGTCCCGCCCAGGATGTTGCGGATGGTGCCGTTCGGCGACTTCCACATCTTCTTCAGGCCGAATTCGGCGACGCGCGCCTCGTCCGGCGTGATGGTGGCGCACTTGACGCCGACGCCATGGCGCTTGATCGCCTCGGCTGCGTCGACGGTCACCTTGTCGTCGGTCGCGTCGCGGTGCTCCATGCCCAGGTCGTAGTAATCGAGCGGTACGTCCACGTATGGCAGGATCAGCTTGTCCTTGATCATCGTCCAGATGATCCGGGTCATCTCGTCGCCGTCGAGCTCGACGACCGGATTCGCAACCTTGATCCTGCCCATCATGCAACCCCTGTTATCCTGGAATTCCGGTGCGCGCGCGGACGCGGCGGTTTCGGGATATAGCATCCAGACCCGCTGGGCGGAAGCGTCGCTGTGCGGGTGGGCTTATCGGCCGCTCAACCGTTCCTTGAGGCCCTCCAGAATAGCGGGGATTCGCTCGACATCGCGCACCACGGCAAAGAAGTCGCGCAGCGCCTCGCCCGCGAAGCCGCCGGCGATCGCGCTTTGCAGCGTCGCCAGGAACGGCTGCCAATAGCCGTTGATGTCAGCCAGCACCAAAGGCTTGGTGTGCAGCATGAGCTGCCGCCAGGACAGCATCTCGATGGTTTCGTCCAGGGTGCCGATGCCGCCGGGCAGGGTCACGAAGGCGTCGGCGTGCTCGAACATCAGCGCCTTGCGTTCATGCATGGAGCGGGTGATCACGAGTTCGGTCAGGCCTTCCTGCGCGACCTCGCGGTCTTGCAGATTCTCGGGCAGGATGCCGACCACGGCGCCGCCGGCGTCCAGGGCCGCGCGCGCCAGGACGCCCATCAGGCCGACCCGGTTGCCGCCATAGACCAGGCGCATGCCGTTGCGCGCCAGCAACTGGCCGAGCTGATGCGCGGCGATCTCGTATGCCGGATCGTGCCCGAGCCGCGAGCCGCAATAGACGCACACCGATTTGACGAGTCCCACGCGGTGCTCCTTTCGTCGAATGGTCGTGGATATCCGGTTGGCTGGGCGCTCAGGGACTTTGCGGTCCGTGCAGCGGGATGACACGACCCGGCGTCGGGTCGTGGGCGATCAGATGCGTGACTTTGGGCGGTGCGTCCCCGCAATGGAACGCGCGCACCTGCTGGAAGATGCGGGCGTCGTCGGCCGTGCCGCGCCGATGCTGGCGCAGGTGCTCGGCCCAGGAGGCGACCGTGAACGATTCGAGCCAGCGATCCGGCTGCTCGATATCGCGGTGGATGTCCCAGCTCCGCGCGCCGTCGCGCCGCCGGATTCGGCGTACGTCGCGCATTGCGGCGACGAATTCGTGGGCCCGCTCCGGCAAGACGCGATATTCCACGGTGATCAGGACGGGGCCGGCATCGGGCGCGACGGCAAAGGCCGGTACCGGGTCTGGCACCGAGTCGGAGGGTGACAGGTCGAGATCGTCGAACCCGGGCAGCCTGTAGCGGCGGTACAGGCCCAGCGTGCCGAGGGCCAGCACCCCCGCCGCGCTGAGCGACACCGACAGCGAGTAGTCCGTCGCGATTCGGCCCCAGAACCAGCTTCCGGCGGTCAGGCCGCCGTACAAGGCCATCAGGTAGATCGACAGGGCGCGGCCCTTCACCCAGCCCGGCACAGTGAGCTGGACAGTCGTATTGATGCTCGACAGGGCCGACATCCACGCGGCGCCGGCGCCGAGCAGCAGCACCATCAGGGCCGGCATATAGGCGATATAGCCGACCGCCAGCATGACCACGCCGAACATCGCGCCTGAGATGCTGACCACGAACTCGTTGCCGAAGCGCTGGCGCAGGCGCGGCATGATGCCGGCGCCCAGGATCGCGCCGAACCCGAGGGCGCCGAGCAGCAGCCCGTATGTGACCGGGCCGCCGCCGACCCCCGACTTGCCGACCAGCGGCAGCAGGGCCCACATCCCGCTGGCCGGGAACGTGAAGGCGATCGTGCGGATCAGGCCCGAACGCACGGTCGGCGACTGGCGCGCGAAGCGCATGCCGGCGATCATCGCGCCCCATACGCGCTCGCGCAGCGCACTGTCCTGGCTCGCGGGACCGCTCCACCCGAACAGCACGACGATCACCCCGATATAGGACAGGGCGTTGAGCAGGAACGCCGCCTTGGCGCCCGCCACGGCGACGACCAGGCCGCCGAGCGCCGGACCCAGGGACCGCGCGATGTTGAAACCGATCGAGTTCAGCGCGACGGCGGCGGGGATTTCGTGGCGCGGCACCAGGTCGCCGACCGCGGCCTGCCAGGCGGGTCCGTTGAAGGCGGCGGCGACACCGAGCGCGAATGTCAGTCCGAGCAGGGTCCACGGCCCGACCAGGCCGGCGAAATCCAGCGCGGCCAACAGGCCGGAGGCGATCAGCATCCAGCTTTGCGCGATCAGGAGGACAAGGCGCCGGCTGGCCACGTCCGAGACCGCGCCCCCCGGCAGCGACAGCAGCAGCGCGGGCAGCGCCGTCGCGACCTGGACCAGGGCGACCATGTCGGGCGACGGGGCGATCGCGGTCATCCGCCATGCGGCGCCGACCTGCTGCAGCCAGGTGCCGAAATTCGATACCAGCGTCGCGACCCACAATGCGCGGAACAGGTCGTAGCGAAGCGGCGACAATGCGGGAGAGCGCGCCCACATGCCGGCGGGCCGTGTGCCGGTCTGTACGGGTTCCGGGGCGGGGTTCTGCTGCGCCATCGTTACGACTCGTGCGAAGCCGGCGCCGCGCGACGGCGCGGCCCGAAGGCA
>JBDZUN010000048.1:0-16407 GCA_040255145.1 Hyphomicrobiales bacterium
GACCCGGCGTGGGGAACCAGCGCGCCGCGAGCAGGAACGCGATGAAGCAGGCATTCATCAGGGTCGGCGCGAAGGCGGCGGCGTCGAACCGCCCCTGCGCGTTGAGCATGCCGCCGAACAGGCTGACCAGCGCGATGCACAGCAGGTAGCCGAAGGTGATGCGGCTGAACAGGACGGCGAGGCCGAAGCGCACCGGCTCGCCGACGAAGCCGGGGGCCAGCACGCGCACCAGGCTCGGCATGCCCCACAGCACCAGGACCAGGAGCACGAGCTGGCTCAGCAGCAGCAGGGCCAGCACGTGCTCGGCGAACAGCCGCGCCGCCGGCGCGCCGCCCTCGCCATGGCGCAGCTTGGCGTAGGTTGGCACGAAGGCGGCGTTGAACGCGCCTTCGGCGAAGATGGTGCGGAAATGGTTCGGGATGCGGAAGGCGACGAAGAATGCATCGGCGACCGGGCCGGCGCCGAGCAGTTGCGCGGTCAGGATGTCGCGCACGAAGCCGAGGACGCGGCTGCCGAGGGTGAGCCCGCCGACCCGGGCCGCGGCGCGCAGCACCTAGGGCCGGCCCGGCCGGGGGCGCCTGTGGGCGCGGATGCTCAGGAACGGCCGCATGGACATTGAAGGGTGAGGCACAAAGGTCTCGGTTGGCCGGGGCCGCTTCTCTACCCCAGAACGTCTACCCCAGAACGCGGCGGCCGCGAACCGTCAATCGGCGATCGGCTCCAGATAGGCCAGCATCTCGGCCGCCCGGTCGCGGAACGGCGGCGGGATCTGGATGGCGGAGCCGAGCGCCGGATAGGCCTCGTCGACCAGGAAGCCCTCGGGCTTCGACACCGTCGCCTCGAACAAGGCGCCGCCCGGCGTGCGGACATAGACGGAATCGAAATAGCCGCGGTCCTTGACGTCGGAGACGTCGGTATAGCCGAGCCCTTCCAGATGCGCCTTGACCGCGTTCTGGATGTCGTGGTCGCCGACCTCGAACGCGCAATGATGGACGATGCCTTCGCCGAACGTCCAGCTACCCTGCGCGACCTCGGGCCGGACGTGGAAGTCGACGATCGTGCCGCTGCCGCCGGCGCCGACCTCGTAGCGGACGAAGGCGCCGTCGGTCTCCCGCGCCGCGCCGTTCCAGCCGGTCTGCATGAATTCGTCGGAGCCCTCCGCCTCGCGCACCGCGACGGTGACGCCGTGGGTGCCGCGGACGCCGTATTCGCTGGGGATCGTGCCGTTGGAATAGGGGCGGCGGTCGTCGTCGGCGGTGCCGACCAGCGCATAGCCGATGCCGCACGGATGGGCGAAGCACAGCATCGGCTCGCCGAACCGCTCGGCCTGTTCGACCGCGAAGCCGTGCTGGCGCAGGTGGCGCGCCCAGAAGCCGAGCGCCGAGTGCGGCACCGACAAAGCCACCGTCTCGATCTGGCCGGTGCCGCGCCGGCCGGCGCGACCCGACTGGCGCATCGGGAAGCAGGTGACGATGGTGCCGACATCGCCCAGGTCGTTGCCGTAATAGAGGTGGTGGATCGGCTCGGTACCGTCGAACAAGGCGGTCTTCTTGACCGATTTCAGGCCCAGCACCTTGGTGTGGAAGTCATAGTCCTCCTGCGCGCCGCCGACGCACAGGGTCATGTGGTGATGGCGGCGGATATGGTTGTTCGCGTCCATCGGCCGGTTCCTCCTCCATTCGTTGCGGACAGGAGACCGCCGCCGGCCGGCGCCGTCAATGCGGCGCTTGGGGTGCGCTATCGGCGCGCCAGCGCGTCGGGGTGGCGGCGCGCGGCCCGGCGCGCCCAATAGTCGAAGGTCGCGGCGGTGAAGGATGGCTTCAGCAGGAAGTCGCGCGCCTCCCGCGCCAGGGCCGGATCGACGGCGCGGATCGGCCGGCCGGTCGCCATCGCGGCCAGTTGCACGCCCGCGCCCTGCTCCAGCAGCACGGCGAGGTAGGCCGCTTCCTCGATCCCGGCGCCGACCGTCAGCATGCCGTGATGCGCCAGGATGATCGCGCGGCTCGGCCCCAGCGCGTCGGCGATGATGCGGCCTTCGTCGTTGGCGATCGGCAGGCCGGGCCATTCGGCCAGGAAGGCGCAATTGTCGAAGAACATCGCCGTGTCCATGTGCGCGACGATCAGCGGCTGGCCGACCAGGCCGAGCGCCGAGCAATGCGGTGGGTGGGTGTGGAAGATGCAGCCGAGGTCCGGCCGGCGCGCATAGATCCACAGGTGGAAGCGCACGCCCGGATTGGGCATGCCGTCCCCCTCCAGCACATTCATCGCGGCGTCGACGCGCACCAGGTTGCCGGCATCGGTATCGGCGAAGCCGGCGCCGAAGCCCGTGGTCCAGAAGCCGCCGGCCGCGGCGCGCACCGTGACCTGCCCGGCGAGCGTCCGGGCGTGCCCCTCGTCGGCCAGGACGCGGCAGGCCAGCGCGATCGTCTCCCGCTCCGAGAATCCCGGCCGCGGCAGCCCCGTCTGCATCGCGTCGTCGAGCCGGCCGGCAATGGCCTCGGCCGCTTCGGCGAAGAAGGTGTCGGCGGCGGTCATGGCGCGTCCTTCACGGTGCGGCGTTCTGTATGCGGGGTCGCGCCATTCCACTCCCCGGCCGCGCGCGGCGCAACCGTCGCCGGCGCGCGAGGCCGCCATGCGCGTAAGGGGTGCAGGTGATTTTTGGTAAATCGCCACCGAAGAGGTTGCGCGCGCCCTTGGAACCTGCCCGACGCGGCTAGGCTTCGTAGAAGAGCTTAGGAAATAGCTGGTCAACGTAGTCCGTTGGCAAGCCGATGCGGACAGGTCCCTTCGGGGTTCGCTGGTCAGGAGCCCTGTGCCGACCAGTTGGGACAGGATGGTCCGTCCCATGCGGTCGCCAAGTCCCGTGATGGCGGCGGCGTCCCCCCTCGGGAGTTCGCCGCGCGCCAGGACGGCCTCGAGAATGGCGGCGCCGCGCGGGTCGAGATCCGGCGTCGTCGTCACGATGCGCCTGAGACGGGCACCGAAATTGTTGAGGTCGAACAGCTCGGTCATGAATTCGACCTGGTCCAGCGCGATGCGCAGAAACCAGAGGGTGAAGTCCTGAAGAGCTTTGAGCGAGAGGTTGCCGCGGCCATCGCGATCCCCACGTCGCGGTGAGTCTGCCGCGGCCAGCTTCGCCTTATATTCGTCGCGGCTCGTCCATGGCGTGACCCAGCACATAGTATGTAGGCCTGAGCACTTGCCAGACACCTGATTCATGAAGGATTTTGGCTGCAGTAAGCATTTCTTTGGCGTCGGTGAGTAAGCCCATGGCCGTCGTGCGCGGCCGTTCGTAGTCTCCTGTCTCCGACATCATGTCCGGATGCATATCTGATAAGTTCATGTCCACCTAGTCTCTCACATATGAATATATGAGCACAGCATCCCACCTTTTCTCCGTCGCGCCGATGATGGACTGGACCGACCGGCACTGCCGGGTCTTCCATCGGGCGCTGAGCCGGCGCGCGCTGCTCTATACCGAGATGCTGACCACCGGCGCGGTGCTGCACGGCGACCGGGCGCGGCTGCTCGGCTTCGACCCGGTCGAGCACCCGGTGGCGCTGCAGCTCGGCGGGTCGGAGCCGGCGGCTTTGGCCGAGGCGGTGCGCATCGCGGAAGGCTTCGGCTATGACGAGATCAACCTGAATGTCGGCTGCCCGTCCGACCGGGTGCAGTCCGGCCGGTTCGGCGCCTGCCTGATGGCCGAACCCGACCTGGTCGCGCGCTGCGTCGAGGCGATGCTGCGCGCCGCGACGGTGCCGGTCACGGTGAAAAGCCGCATCGGCATCGACGACCAGGACGAGGAGGCGGCCTTGTCCGCCTTCGTCGGCGCGGTGTCGCGAGCCGGCTGCGATACCTTCGTCGTCCATGCGCGCAAGGCGTGGCTGCGCGGCCTGAGCCCGAAGGAGAACCGCGAGATCCCGCCGCTGCGCCATGAACGCGTGCATCGGCTCAAGCAGGAATTCCCGCATCTGACCGTCGTGCTGAACGGCGGCCTGACCGGCCTGCCGGACGCACTGCCGCACCTCGCCCATGTCGACGGCGTGATGTTCGGCCGCGCGGCGTATCAGGACCCGTACCTGCTGGCCACGGTCGACCGCGACGTGTTCGGCGAGGCCGGCGCGCCGGCGCCGGAGCGCGAAGCGGTCGTCGATGCGATGATCGCCTATGCCGAACGCGCCCGCGCGCGCGGCGCGCCGATCCAGGCGGTCGCGCGGCCGATGATCGGCCTGTTCCGCGGCCGGCCGGGCGGGCGCGCCTGGCGCCGCCACCTGTCCGAGGCGGCGCACCGGCCCGGCGCGGGCCCCGAGGTGCTGGCCGACGCCCTGGCGCGCACGCGCGACCGGGAGGCCGTGCCCGCGGGATGACGATCGTGGCTGTGGCCGGCATGCCACGCCGCCGCCCTGTCACCGATCCGTAACCGAACCGAGACCGAAGCGTCACGCCGCTCCGGCAGGGTCCGCCCCGCGTCCACCACGGACGCGAGGGGTACGGCGCATCCGGCCCACGGGTCGCGGCCAGCAGGCCGAGGCGTGAAGGCGGATGCACCAAGGGCTCCTCCAATGACGGGAAATTGGAGGCTTTCGGGCATGAAGACGCATCGACGCGTGTCGGGGCTGGCAATGAGCGCGGCGGCAATCATCGGTTTGACGCCAATCCACGCGAGCGCTTACGAGATCATCGGCACGCGGTTCGAGATCTATGGCAAGGCCCATATCTCGTTGGACTATCAGGACTCGGACACCAGCCGCAGCGTCAGCGGCACGCGCGGCCGCACCACCGACGGCGGCGAGTTCGGCGTGTCCAGCAACTCCACGCGGTTGGGCTTCAGGGGCGTCATTCCGCTCGGCACCGCCATGCCGCTGTCGGCGCTGTTCCAGTTCGAGCAGGAGATCAACGTCGATCGCGGCGGCGGCGATACGTTCGGCACACGGAACAGCTTCATCGGCCTGGGCACGCGGGCCGGCGATTTCATGTTCGGCTACTACGACAGCGCGTTCAAGGTGATCGGCGAGGACTTCACGATCTGGGGCGACACCATCGCCGACCGGCGCTCGATCCTGGGCGCGTCCGCCTTCAACGGCAACCGGATGGACGTGCGCTACAAGAACGTCGCGATGTACCGCTTCAAGAGCGACCAATTGCTGCTGATCGCGCAGTACAGCGCCGACCAGCAGACCCAGGCCGCCCACGATCCCGACATCAACAGCAACAGTTCGTTCAGCGTCGGCGGTGAATACAAGTACGACATCTTCTCGTTCGGCGCGGCGATGGAACGCGACCGCAAGGATCTCGCGGTCGGCGATGGCGCCGAGGCCACCTGGGGCGTGCGCGTCGCGGCGGCCGTCGACCTGAAGCCGGTCAAGATTTCCGCGATCTACGAGCACATCGACCCGAAGAACCGGACGCAGGTGGACGCGCGCGGGCGGCCGACCAGCGCGTTCGGCACGCTGGGCCGTGACGCCTTCGGCGGCAGCATCCGCTATGCGCTGACCGACCAGCTTTCGCTCGGTACACAGATCCTGCACGCGACCGAAGCCAGCGGCACCCGCGACACGGCGGCGACCATGTATTCGCTGGGCGCCTGGTACGACCTCAACAAATGGGCCAGCGTCTATCTGATCGGCGCGATGACCAGCAACCAGTCCAACGCCCGTTACGCCATCGCCGACGGCGGCCACGGCGACCGCATCTCGACCGATTTCGGCAAGGACCCGCGCTCGGTCTCGCTCGGCCTCGTGTTCAGCTTCTAGAGCGGATTGCGATTACGCCCCGTCACGCGTTCCGGGCACTGACGATCCAGACCGCGCCGTTCATGCGGACCCCCTGGGGGCCGTGGAACGGCGCGAGCGCGTCATGGACCGATCGCCGGACGGCGTCGCGCGTCGCGGCATCCGCCTCGGCCATCGGGCCGGATAGCGGCCCGGCCTCGATGATGAAGGTCGTCGCCTCGGCCGGGTCGGACGTGCCGCCGAGGGTCAGGGGAACGTCGTGCGGTTCCAGGGTCGCGTCGCGGAAGCCCGCGGTATCGAGGACCCGGCGCACGCGGTCGGGGTCGGCAAACGAGAACGGGCCGGGATCGTCCGGCCCCGGCCGCGGCGGCGGCGGCAGGTGCTGGAACGCGGCGCGCAGGGTCAGCGCCATCCACGGGTTTTCGTCGAGCGCGCGCCAGCAGGCGAAGGCGACGCGCCCGCCCGGGTTCAGCGCGCCGCGGATGTTGGCGAAGGCGGCCGCCGGGTCGGCGAAGAACATGACGCCGAAGCGGGAGAAGGCCAGGTCGAAGCGCGGCCCCCCGAGCGCGCCGGTCTGGGCGTCCATGAATGCGAACCGGATATCCGCTTTCGGCGGCGGCAATTGCCGCGCGCGCGCCTCCGCGTGGGCCAGCATCGGCTTCGAGATGTCGACGCCGAATACCGTGCCGCCGGCGCCGACCTGCCCGGCCAGCGCCAGGGTGGTGGTGCCGCAGCCGCAGCCGACGTCCAGCACGGCTTCGCCGGGACGCGCGGCGGCGCGGGCCAGCGCCAGCGCGCCATAGGGGTTGAGCATGTCGTCCAGCCGCTGCTGGCGCTGAACCCAGCGATTGCCGGTCTCTCCGCTCCAGAATTCGACCTGATCGGCGTTGGCGCCGGATGCGGCGTCGGTCATGGTTTCCCCCCGGTTCTCGTTTGCCGGCGCGCATTATACGAGAATTGTGCGGAAATGGACTCCGCGCCGCGTCGGGCGAGGCGGAGGGTCAGCGCCGCAGGGCGAGCACCCCGTCCTCGACCGAATAGCTGCTCAGCCGGTTCAGGAAGCTCATGCCCAGCAGCGAGACGCCGAGGTCCGAATCCACGACCAGCGCCGGCACGTCGCGCACCTCGATCGGGCCGACCTCGACCGAGCGCAGGGTCGCCTCCGCGGTCATGGCCGACCCGTGCGCGGTGTTCACTCGGTGGGTGAAATCGGTCGCCAGCGGATGCAGACCGGCGCGGCGCGCATCCGCCTCCGACAGGGCGACCTGCGTCGCCCCGGTATCGACCAGGAACGTGACCGGCTCGCCATTGACGCGGCCCTGGATCAGGAAATGGCCGGATCTGTCGGCCGGGATGCGGAGCGTGCTGGCCAGTGGATCGACCAGCGTTTCGGGCGACGGATCGGCCCGCGGCACGGCCGGCCGGACGGTCGCGGCGGCGACGGCGGGCGGGGATTGCGCCGTCCCGGTTTGCGCCGCCGGCGCCGGAGGCTGTGCCGCGTGGCGCGCCGTCATCGACATCAGCCACGCGGCCGCCGCGACGATCAGCACCGCCGGCAGCGCCATGCGGTTGACGGCGCCGCGCCGGCGGCCAAGCGCCAGCAGCAGGAACCCGCCCAGCGCGACCAGGCCGAGGCCCCAGCGCGCGCCGGCGCCCGCGCTGCCGATCGCGTCGGGAAGCCAGGCGGTCCCGGCCAGCAAAGCCAAGCCGAGCAGGATCACCGCCGCGAGGAGAAGCAGGAAAGAGGCCATCGGTCTCGACCGTCCGCGGAACGTCGGGGGCAAGCGGATTGCGGGCGCGCGCGCAGAGCGGGCGCCGCCGAGGTTAGCGGCGCGGCCAAGATTAGCAGCGCGGAATGAACGAAATCTAACCCCCGCCGCCTGCTGAGACGTTACGGACAGGGGCTACGCTGGCGCACCGCAAGTCCGTCATGCCGTGCTGCGACGATCGGCAACGAACCGGCGGACGAAGATGTTGCTGGCTCTGGTCCCCGTGGAATTCACGCAACCGCCATCGAGGGAGGCGCTCATGGACAACGTTTACGCGATCACGCACGTCGTCGGCTCGTCGGATGACAGTATCCAGGATGCCGTTCGCACGGCCGTCAGGGCGGCGGCGAAGACGCTGCGCAACCTCGAATGGTTCGAGGTGAGCGAGATACGCGGCCATATCGTCGACGGCGACGTGGCGCACTTCCAGGTGACGGTCAAGGTGGGATTCCGCTACGACCAGAAGGACGCCTGAGGCTAAAGCGCGTTGATCGGAGCGGATCAACGCGCACCTCAAGCGCCGAGGCTCGCTTCCGCTCGCTTGGCTTTCCTCGCATAAGCTGGGGCGCGGTCGCGCTTGCCAAAGCCCGACGCGCCAACGCGCCGGGCTTTGGTATGGACGCTCCCGGCACGATGGCGATCGGGCGATAGCCGCCGCCCGGCCCCCAAAGCCGCCTTTATGGCGCCCTTATATCGGCGGCCCGAATTCCCAATCGATCCTTTAGGCCGATCCCGCGCATCGTTTTGTCATCGAGAACGGCCAAAGAGGTCGTTCGCAATTTGCGCGGGAGGCAGGCATGTCGGATTTCAGTCAGCAGATCGTGGAAGTCATTCCGCATCTCAACCGCTATGCGCTGAAGATCGCGGGCTCACCCGATGAGGCGGAGGACCTGGTGCAGGACTGCGTCGAGCGGGCGCTGCGCAAATCGGACCTCTACCGGCCGGGCACCAACCTGCGGGCCTGGATGTTCACGATGATGCGGAACCTGTTCATCAACCGGAAGCGTCGCGAAAAGGTGTCGCAGCGCTATACGGAGACCGTGAAGGTCGAATCGTCGCAGGTGACGGCGCCGGTCCAGGTGACCCAGATCTTCCTCAACCAAGCCGTCAGCGCGCTCGGCACGCTGGGGCATGAGGAACGCGAGGCGGTGCGCCTGCTCGGCATCGAGGAACGCTCCCATCGCGAGGCGGCGGATGCGATGGACCTGCCGGTCGGCACCATGAAGTCCCGGCTGTTCCGTGCGCGGGCCAAGCTGCGCGGCAGCCTGGTCCTGGACGGGTCGGGGGTATTCGGCGCGGGCAACGAACTGGACGCCGCCTGACCTTCCGTGCGCGCCCCAGACCTTTCGTACGCACCAACGGGCGGGAACGCGGTTGCGGTCCTGCCCGTTCCCTTTGTATCCATGGCAGATGCGGGGCATGAGGAGCGATTCTCGGGGCGAAGCGGAACCGCTTCGCCGCGAAACCTCCGGCGTGCCTTGCGTCGTTCAAGAGCCCCGTTGGGGCCTATAAACAGAGGTGCGCGCTATGAAGATCGTCCTTCCGGACCTGCCTTACGCCTACGATGCGCTGGAGCCGCACATTTCCGCGAAAACGCTCCACCATCACCATGACAAGCATCACAAGGCCTATGTCGACAAGGCGGCGGAGCTGGTGAAGGGCACACGCTTCGCCGACATGGCCGTCGAGGAGATCGTGGTGGCCACCGCGAACAGCGAGGAGCACAAGACGCTGTTCAATCAGGCGGCCCAGGTCTGGAACCACACGTTCTACTGGCATTGCATGGCGCCGGAGGGCGGCGGCACGGCGGCCGCCGCCATCAAGTGCGCCATCGAGAAGGATTTCGGCAGCTTCGACAAGTTCCGCGATGCCTTCAAGCAGGCCGGGGTCGGCCAGTTCGGCAGCGGCTATGTCTGGCTCGTCGGCGAGGGCGGCAAGCTGAAGGTCCGTGGCACGCCCAACGCCGTCAACCCGACGGTCGACAAGCTGTTCGTTGTGCTCACCTCGGCCGTGTGGGAGCACACCTAGTATCTCGACTACCAGGAGGGGCGGGCCAAGTATCTCGACGCCTTCCTCGACAATCTCATCAACTGGAAGTTCGTGGCGCAGAATTTCGAGCGCATGAGCAAGGCGGGCGACCCGCTGGAGGCCGCGCGCCTCGCGGCGTAATCGATACCTGAACAGCGAATTGGGGCGGATGCCGGCACGACCGGCATCCGCCCTATCACGGCGCCAACGGCGTCATTCGGCGACCGGTTCCTTCAGGCGGTAGCCGACCCCCGGCTCGGTCACGATGTAGCGGGGGCGCGCGGGATCAGATTCCACCTTCTGGCGCAACTGGCCGATATAGACCCGCAGATACTGGGTCTCCTCGACATGCGCCGGCCCCCACACGTTGCGCAGCAGGTGCTGGTGCGTCAGGACGCGGCCCGAATGGGTCACCAGTTCCTTGAGCAGGTCGTATTCCTTCGGCGACAGATGGACCTCGTTGCCGGCCACGCTGACCTGGCGCCGGACCAGGTCGACCCGCAGGTCGCCATTCGCGAAGACCGGCTCCTGGTCGTTGGCCTGCATGCCGTGGCGCAGGGCGGCGCGGACCCGCGCCATCAGTTCGCCGACCCCGAACGGCTTGGTGATGTAGTCGTCGGCGCCGCGATCCAGCGCGTCGATCTTGTCCGCCTCGTCGGCGCGGACCGAAAGGACCAGGATCGGCACGGTCGACCATTCCCGGATCCGGGCGATGACGTCGAGGCCGTCCATGTCCGGCAGGCCGAGGTCCAGGATCGTCAGGTCGGGCTGCTCGGCGGCGCAGGTCTTGATCGCGCCGTCGCCGGTTTCGGCCTCGACGACGTGGAACTGGTGGGCGCCGAGGCTGGCGCGCAGGAAGCGCCGGATCTGCGGCTCGTCGTCGACGATCAGGATCTTAGGCCCGTTCGGCATTCATCGTCCCGTGGCGCGCCGGCGTCTCGCCTGTTTCAAACGGCAGTTCGATCGAGAACCGGGCGCCGAGGTTCCTGCCTTCGCTCTCGGCGCGGATGGTCCCGCCATGCGCCTCGATCAGGCCCTTGCAGATGGACAGACCGAGGCCCGTGCCGGCGATCTTCCGATCCCGATACTGTGCCCGGTAGAACTTGTCAAAGATGTGCCCCAGGTCCTGGGGCGCGATGCCGGCGCCATGGTCGGCGATCGAAATCCGAAAGCGGCTCGCTGCCGGGTCCGCGACGGCCGACAGCGTGACCGGCGCGCCGGCCGGCGAATAGGCGATGGCGTTTTCGAGCATGATGACCAGAACCTGCTCGATCTGGACGAAATCGACGTAGGCGAGAGGCATTTCCGGCGCAACCTCGGTCCGGATGTCGGCGTCGTGGAGCAGCTTGCCCAACCGTTCCAGCGCCGCGCCGATAATCTCCTCCAGAGCGACCCATTGGCGCTTCGGGACGACCGCGCCGACCTCGAGCTTGGCCATCTCCAGAAGGTTCCGGATGAAGCGGTTGAGGCGTTCCGCCTCCTCCCGGATCGCGGCGAGAAGATCGCGCCGCGTCTCGGCGTCCAGGTTTGCGCCGTAGCTCTGTAGCGTGCTGGCCGAGCCGACGATGGTCGCGAGCGGCGTGCGCAGGTCGTGCGAGATCGAGGACAGCAGCGCGGCGCGCAGCGAATCCGCCTCGGCCAGGACGCGGGCATCCGCCATGCGGCGCGACAGGTCTGCGCGCTCGATCGCGATGGCGGCGAGGCCGGCCAGCGCCTCCAGCAGCCAACGATATTCCGGATCGTGGAAGCCATGCTGCCCGACATCGCCGATGCCCAGCGCGCCGATCGGCTGTTCCGGACCGCGCATCGGGTGATAGAGGCGCGTCGCCTCCTCGATGGTATTGGTGCCGCGCCCCGACAGGTCGTCGAAATGGTAGGCCCATTCCGCCGCCTCGGCGTCCGACGCCGAAAGCTCCGCGCCGGACGGGTAGGCCACCTGAAGCAGCCCTTCGGGGCCGGTCGGCAACAGCACGACGGTCCTGGCGCCCAGGATGTCGTCGATTTGTTCGACGATGGCGCGGAGCACGTCCTGCGCGCCCGCCGCCGCGCCGATGTCGCGGCCGAACCGGAACAGCGCGCGCAGCCGCGCCTCGCGCAGTTCGCCTGCCGCGCGGGCGCGATGTATGCGGCCGACGTAAAAGCTGACCCCGGCGCCGATCGCCCCGAGGCAGGCGAGCGTGGCAATGCTGTCGGGGGTGAGGCGGTGCCCGGCCGGGGTCAGGAAGACGCCGGACAGCGCGACACCCAGGAGTGTCGTGTACAGGCCCGGTCCCGGGCCGTAGCGGAGGGCGACGAAGACGACGCCCGCCACGACGGGCATCCCGAGCGCTTCGATGTCTTTGAACAGGTGCTGCAGCCCCTGGACGAACGCGGTCGTGCCCACGGCGACCGCGGCGCCGACGAGATATGGATAGAACGCGCTGGCCAACCGTGTCGCGTGCGATCGCATTTCCCGCCAGCCGCCCTCCGTGCCGACCTGCTTGGCGATGACATGCACGTCGACCGGGCCGGTTCCGCGACGCAGCTTCTGCGCCAGGGTCTTGCGCGGGAGCGGACAGAGCCCCGGCCGTGACTGGCCGACGACGATCAGCGTCGCGCCTTCACGGGCCGCAAACCGGCGTAGCCCACGGGCGACGTTCCGCCCGCGCAGCATTGCCGTGCGCCCGCCGAGCCGCTCAGCCAGGGCGAAGGTGCGCGTGAGCGCATCGCTGCGCGTTGCGGTCGCGCGCCGGAACAGCGACGGCCGGGTAACATGGACGACATACCATGGGTGGCCGGCGGCGACCGCCAGCCGCTGTCCGCCCTGCACGGTCTGCGTCGAGGCGGCCGTTCCCCGGATCGCCACGACGATCGGGGCGGTTTGCTGCGCGTTATCGGCTGTCGGCGCGGTCGGTTGACCCGGCGATTGGTCGTCCATGACGGAATGTTTAGCACGTCCGGAACGGTTTCCGGCCCAGCGGAATCGCACGCCGCGCCGTCCAGCGCGGCCGGCGCCGGCGCGTCTGCCTAATCCGACGCCAAGTCCATGCTGGCCGGCCACGGCATGGCGGCGAGCGGATCGGCCGGCGCGCTGACCTCGAAGCCGATCATGGTGGGCGTCGGCGGGATGAACGGGGCGGCATCCAGCGGATACGGCGGGAAGGTTCCGATGCGGACGCGCCCGTCCCGGCGGGCAAGGCCGAGGCGGCTCGACCAGGACGCTGTCGCGCGCCGCCCGCCGGTGCGCCGGGACGCGGCCGGCTGAAGATCGGACGCCGAAAAGCGGCCCAGCACCAGCGCGGGCCGGGGGCGGCGCGCCAGCATGGTGTGGAGGTGCGCCGTCTCGGCGGCGTGCTCGTCCGGCCGGGGGCTGAGTTGGGCGGCGACGATGCGGATCGTGTTGCCGTCGATTTCGAATTCCAGGTCCATCGCGCCGTTGGCCGGCGCCGGCGGCAGGCTGAGGTCGGCGAATCGCTTCGTCAGCGGCGGCCGGTGGGTCAGCAAGGCCAGGCCGGCAATGCCGTTCCGCAGCACCAGGTTCGGCCCGGACACGACGTGGGCGCCCATCTCCGTGGCCAGCGCCTCCAGCCAGGGCTCGGCAAATGGCACGGCAATGTTCTGGACGAGGCAGAAGTCGGGATTCAGTCGGCGCAGTTCGCGACCCAGCGCCTCGGCCGGGTCGGGATCGGAGCGGATTTCGACCACCACGACGCGCAGTCTGGGCCGCGAATCACCCCGCCAGGCTCGGATATTCGGTGCGTTCATACTCATACAACGTGGATCGGTTGGGTTTCCGCACGGTTCCTTCCCTTGTCCTTCTCTTGAACGCGCAGGCAGGGTGACGGTTTCCAGGGCGTTAGCGACCGTTGTTGCGCCGGATTCGAGGTTCGGGGCAGACTCCCGGCGCATTCCGAAGAGTCGAAAGGACGTCGCATGAACGGAGCCGAAAGCCTGATCCGCACGCTGGTCGCCGGCGGGGTCGAGGTGTGTTTCGCCAATCCGGGCACGTCCGAGATGCACCTCGTCGACGCGATCGACCGCGTGCCCGGCATCCGGCCGGTGCTCGGCCTGTTCGAGGGGGTCTGTTCCGGCGCCGCCGACGGCTATGGCCGCATGGCCGACAAGCCGGCCTGCACCCTGTTCCATCTCGGGCCGGGGCTCGGCAACGCGCTGGCCAACCTGCACAACGCACGGCGCGCGGCCAGCCCGCTCCTGAACATCGTCGGCGACCATGCGACCTACCACCGCCGCTTCGACGCCCCGCTGACCAGCGACGTCGAGGGCGTGGCCCGGCCGATGTCCGACTGGATGCGCTCGGTACGCGAATCGGGGGCGCTGGCGGCGGACGGCGCGGCGGCGCTCGCGGCCGCCAAGGGGCCGCCCGGCCGCGTGGCCAGCCTGATCATCCCGGCCGACTGCGCCTGGGGCGGGGCGTCCGGCCCGGCGCCGATCCCCGCGGCCGAACCGCGCCCCGCGCCGGACGACAAGGCCGTCGACGACGCGGTCGCGGTGCTGCGCGCGGCCAGCCAGGGCGGCCGCCACGTCGCCCTGTTCGTCGGCGCCGAGGCGTTGCGCGGCGAAGCGCTCGAGACGCTCGGCCGGATCGCCGCGGCCACCGGCGTCCGCACGATCTGCGACACCTTCGCCGCGCGCATCGAACGCGGCGCGGGCCGCCCGGTGGTCGAGCGGCTGCCCTATTTCCCCGAGGACGCAGTCAAGCTTCTGGCCGGCCTGACCGACCTGATCCTGGTCGGCGTCAAGGCGCCGGTGACGTTCTTCGCCTATCCGGACCAGCCGAGCGAGACCGCGCCCGAAGCCTGCCACCGGCATGTCCTGGTCGAGCCGGGCGGCGCCGTCGCGCCGGCGCTGGCGGCGATCGCCGAAGCACTCGGCGCGGGTAGCGGCGCGGTCCGGCGCGCGGGCCTCGTCCGGCCGGGGCTGCCGTCCGGCAAGCTCGACCCGACCAAGGTGGCGACGATCCTGGCGGCTATGCTGCCCGAGGACGCGGTCGTCTCCGACGAGGGCCTGACAGCCAGCTTCGGCTGCTTCAGCGCCACGGTGAACGCGCCGTCGCATAGCTGGCTGACCATCACCGGCGGCGCGATCGGACAGGGTCTGCCGCTGTCGGTCGGGCTGGCCATCGCGTGCCCGGACCGGCCGGTCGTGTGCCTCCACGGCGACGGCGGCGCGATGTACACGATCCAGGCGCTGTGGACCCAGGCGCGCGAGGGGCTCGGCGTCAAGACGATCGTCTTCTCGAACCGGCGCTATTCCATCCTCCAGATGGAGCTGATGCGGCTGGGCGCGGGGAATCCGGGGCCGAAGGCGCTCGGCATGTTCGACCTCGGGCGTCCCGACCTCGACTGGGTGTCGCTGGCCCGGGGCATGGGCGTGCCGGCGACGCGCGCCGAGACGGCGGAGGAAATGGCGGCGCAGTTCCGCGCGGCGCTGGCCGAGCCCGGCCCGGCCCTGATCGAGGCGGTGGTGTAGGGCGGCGCGGGCCGGATCAGCCGCTTTCGCCGACGCCGATGAACCAGCGCCGCGGCCGGGCGTGCCGGACGCTGTAGCCGAAATAGATGACCAGGCCGATCGCGGTCCAGACGGCGAGGCGGATCCAGGTGTCGAGCGGCAGGAACACCATCATGAACAGGCAGGTGGCGATGCCCAGCGGCGCGACCAGGAACACGACCGGCGCGCGGAACGGCCGCGCGATATCGGGCGCGCGCACGCGCAGCACCATGACGCCGGCACAGACGATGGTGAACGCCGCCAAGGTGCCGATCGAGACCAGCTCGCCCAGGATGTGAAGCGGCAGGAAGGCGGCCAGCAGCGCCGCGAACAGGCCGGTCACGACGGTGCCCCGCCACGGCGTCCGGAAACGCGGATGGATCTGGCAGAAGATCGGCGGGATCAGGCCGTCGCTGGCCATCGCGTAGAATACGCGCGACTGGCCGAGCAGCAGCACCAGCACGACCGAGGCGAGCCCGACGATCGCGCCGACATTGATGAGCGGCGTCAACCAGTGAATCTCGGGTGACGCCAGCTCGACCGCCCGCGACACGGGATAGGCGACGTTGAGGTCGGCGTAGGGCGCGATGCCCGTCACCACCCACGACATCAGCATGTACAGCACGGTGCAGATGAACAGCGACCCGAGGATGCCGATCGGAACATCGCGCTGCGGGTTCTTGGCCTCCTGCGCCGCGACCGACACCGCGTCGAAGCCGATATAGGAGAAGAAGATGATCCCCATCCCGCGGAATACGCCGGTCCAGCCGAACTCGCCGAACGTGCCGGTGTTCGGCGGGATGAACGGCTCGTGATTGGCCGGGATCACGTAGGGCAGGCCGAAGCCGATCACCAGCAGGACGATGGCGACCTTGATCGCCACCATCGCGTTGTTGAACCCGGCGGAGAGGCGGACGCCGACGACCAGGAACACGGAGACCAGGACGATCAGCGCAACCGCCGGCAGGTTGAGCCAGGCGCCGGTGAACACGAACGTGTTCGCATCGGTGTAGGCGATCGGCGAATGGGCGATCGCGGCCGGGATCGGCAGGCCGATCCGGGACATGAAGTCGGTGAAATAGCCGGCCCAGCCGACCGCGACCGTCGACGACGCGGCGAGGTATTCGAGCACCAGGTTCCAGCCGATGATCCAGGCCAGCAGGCGCCCCATGGTCGCGTAGGTATAGGTGTAGGCGCTGCCCGCGACCGGGATCATCGAGGCGTATTCGGCGTAGCACAGTCCTGCGAACAGGCAGCCGAGCCCGGCGATCGCGAACGAGATCACCACACCCGGACCGGCATAGAGCGCCGCGGCGTGCCCGGTGATGACGAAGATGCCGGCGCCGATCACGGCGCCAATGCCGAGCGCGATCAGATGAACCGGGCCCAGC
>JBDZUN010000049.1:0-16307 GCA_040255145.1 Hyphomicrobiales bacterium
GCGCGAGGGCGCGGCGGCCGACGTGGTGGTCTACGACCTCGACGGCCTCGCCATCGAACCCGAATGGGTCGGTGAGGTGGTGCACGACTTCCCGGGCGGCGAATGGCGTCGGGTCCAGCGGGCGCACGGCTATCGCGCGATCATCGTCAACGGCGCCGTCACCTTCGAGGAAGGCCGCTGCACCGGCGCCCTTCCCGGCCGCCTGTTGCGCGGCGGGCGGGCGGCTTAGAGCGTTTCCAGCAAAAGTGGATGCCACTTTTGCTGTTCGGAAACACGATAAACCAAGGACTTAGAGATCGTGCAGCATTTCCATGATATGCTGAACGATCTCTAGGGGCCATCGGTCCCCGTCGCGCGAAGGGCCTTTCCCGCCGGCCACGCAGATGCGGCGCCGGCGGCTTGCGGGCACCCGCGCCCGTCCGCATGATCGTGAATTATCGCGCGCGTTACATGGATGTTACACGAACCATGTCGCGGTCGACGCATTACTACCCTAACGCGCTGTTAACGAATTTCGTGGAGTTTAACGATCGCTCTTGGCGCAGAGCCTCCGACCGCCGCGAACCGAGTGCCCAGGCGAGACATGACCATCCGATGGTTTGAGGGCCCGTCCTCGGAAGGCTTCCTGTTCCGCATCCGGAATGGCCTTGTATGGATGTGCGCGCTGGAAGCCGTCCTGGGTGCGCTGCTGGTGGCCGCATTCTGGGACGATCTCCGCGCACCCCACGTCTCGCTGTGGATCATCGTGCTTTACGCGGTCGTGATCCTGCGGGCGCTGGGCATGCGCCGGCAGGCGCGACCCGGGCCGAGCAGCATCTGGACGCCGTCGACCTTCGTATTGGGCACGACCTGGGCGAGCGCGGCGCTGTGGGCCGCCACCTGCTTTCTGATTCAGCCGACTTCCTCACCGATCGCGCAGGTCGCGGTCAGCCTGGCGGCGACGGTCATCGCCTGCGCGGCGTGCGGCTTCGTGCCCGGCGGCATCGTGGTCACGATCGCCTATCTGATCCCGGCGGTGATCGGCGCAGTGATCATGGCCTTCATGGGCATCCCGCTGTGCGCGCAGGTTGCGATGCTGGCGCTGGTGTTCCTGACGGTGGCGCTGCTGGTTCAGTTCTGGACCACCCGCCTGATCGCCAGCTCCGCGTCATTGAGCACGCAATTGCTGCAGGCCCAGCGCACGGCGGAAAAGGCCAGCGCCATCAAGTCGGCGATCATCGCCAACACCTCCCACGAATTGCGGACGCCGCTCAACGCCGTCATCGGCTTTTCGGAGGCGATCAGCCAGCAGATCCTGGGGCCGGTCGGCAATCCGAAATACCTGGAATACGCCCAGAGCATCCATGACAGCGGCCGCCACCTGCTCCAGATCATCAACGACATCCTGGATATCTCGCGCATCGAATCGGGCAAGCACGAGATGCACGAAACCAGCGTGCCGCTCGACGAGGTCGCCGAATTCTCGATCCGCATGATCGGCGACGGCGCGGCCAAGGCCGGCGTCACGATCTCGGTGGATATCCCCGAGCCGGCGCCGCGCCTCCTGGCCGACGAGCGCATGCTGAAACAGATCGTCCTGAACCTGCTGTCGAACGCCGTGAAGTTCACGCCGATGGGGGGAACGGTAAAGCTGTCGATGGAATACTTGAGCGATTCAGAGTTCTGCATCGGCATCCGGGACAGCGGCATCGGCATCCCCGCCGAGGATCTCGAGCGGGTCTTCGAGCCCTTCGTCCAGATCGAAGGCGCGTTCAACCGGCGCCACCAGGGCACCGGGCTGGGCCTCGCGCTGGTCCGCGCTATGGCAGAACAGCATCACGGTCGACTCGAATTGCAGAGCGAGATGGGTCGCGGAACGATTGCGCGCGTGTGTTTTCCCGCAAGTCGTGTTATGGAATCGAAGTCAAGCCAGCAAGATTTAGCACGAACTGGTTAACAAACGACCCGTGGCGGGGAGACGCTTCAGGTGAAAGAATCCAGTGCTCGACTCTGGAATTCTATGGCCGAAAGAAGTAGACAGACTCCAAGTGGAGGGGAGCGGTTGTAATGAGCGCGATCGTCATGGGCACCAACTCGTCAATATCAGATACAACTTTAGATAAAAACAATCGACTCGCCGCGCGGGTTGAACAATATTTCGCCCGATATCCTGATGGCCACTCAACCAAAGGGCGCGCACCGGACGCGGACAGTATTGTTTTATCGACCAACGATTATTTGGCCCTTGCTTCCGATCCCCGGATCGTCAAGGCGCAGATCGATGCGTTAGCCGCCGCAACCGACAGCGTCTTCATGTCCGGCGTGTTCCTGTCCGATCAGAGCCCGCAGCGGGCCTATGAGCGGAGTATGGCCGATTTCATGCACGCCGAGGACACGGTGCTGTGCCAGTCCGGCTGGTGCGCCAATGACGGTCTGATCCAGGCCATCGCCGATCCGTTCACGCCGGTCTATATCGACATCTACGCCCACACCTCACTGTGGCAGGGCGCGCACAGCGCATCGGCCAAGGCGCGGCCGTTCCGCCACAACGACGCCGACAGCCTGCGCGCCACGATCCGCCGCTACGGCCCGGGCGTGATCGCCGTCGACTCGATCTACAGCACGCATGGCGACGTCTGCCCGATCGCGGAATTCGCGGCGATCGCCCGCGAGGAAGGCTGCCTGTTCGTCGTGGACGAATCCCATTCGATGGGCGTCGTCGGCGACGAAGGCGAGGGCCTGGCCGCGGCCCTGGGCTTGGCCAGCCAGGTCGATTTCCGCACCTTCAGCCTGTCGAAGGCGTTCGTCGGCCGCGCCGGTCTTATCGCCGGCCCGGCCAAGGTACTGGAATACCTGCGCTATGAATCGCGGCCGGCGATCTTCAGCTCGGCGGTGCTGGATTTCGAGGTGGCGGGCTTCGCCGCCACGCTCGACGCCATCCGCCAGGCCGGGGACCGCCGCCGGCGGCTTCAGCGCAATACCGAGCGGCTTCGCGCGGGCCTTTTGGCGCTCGGCTACGATCTCGGCGACAGCACCACCCAGATCGTGCCGCTGATCGCCGGGCCCGAGGACCAGACCGTCGCGCTGCGGCGTGCGGTCGAGGCGCGCAACGTCATCGGCGCGGTGTTCTGTGCCCCCGCGACGCCCAAGAACGGCAGCATGCTGCGGCTGTCGGTGACCAGCGCGCTGAGCGACGAGCAGATCGACCGCGTGATCGCGGTATGCGCCGAGGTACGCGACGAGTTGCCGTCGATCGCGCGGCGCAAGGTGCAGGTGCCGCTGCGGGCTATCGCCTAGAGTGTTTCCAGCAAAAGTGGATGCCCCTTTTGCGGTTCGGAAACGCGATAAACCGAGAACCTGGAGATCGTTCAGCGTTTCCATGAAACGGTGAACGGCTTCTAGAGGAAACTCGTCCGCGGCGGGTGGGACCCACCGACCGGCGGCCAGCCGCAGCATCCCGCCCGGACAGTGTCGCCGGCCCGGTCCGGTCAAGAGACCTGGCGCAGGGCGCCGACGTTCGCCGGCAGCTTGAGGTGATACTCGAACGGCTCACCCGGCTTCCACACCCGGGTCAGGGCACCACCGAACACGGCGAGCGTCGCCTCGCAATTGGCGAGGCCCCAGACGTCCTCGGGCGTGCCGTTCGCGTTTTCGGTTCGGCTGGAGGGGATCGGGCCGTCGAAGGCGCGCGACGTGTCGCGCAGATAGAGCGTGTGCTCCTTCGTCCCGGCCTTGAGCCAGATGGTCAGGTCGCCGCGGCCGATGCGCTGGATGCTGGTCAACCCGTCATGGACGAGGCCGATGATGACGTTCTCGATCGGCGTCTTGAGGCCGCGGAACTCGAAATCCTCGATCCTGCGGAAGCGGACGCGTCGCTGTTCCTCGACCGAGCGGTAGGGATAGCGGGCCAGGGCGTTCTCGACGCATTCGCGCATCGACAGCGTGCCGAACGTCCGCTGGTCGAGCTGATCCTTGCGCAGCGGCCGCAGCAGATCGACGATGGTGCTAAGGTGGCGCGCCTCGTTCTGGACCCGCTCGGTCACGTGCTCCAGCGCCTGCAGCAGCGCGGCGTCGATCGGCGGCACCGGCAGGTTCTCGCTGCGCGCCACGCGATAGCTTTCCAGCAGCATCGGCAGATGGCTCCGCAGGCCGGTCGCACCGGTGGCGATGCCCAGGATCGGATCGATCATCTCCGCCGCGATGCCGGTGCGCACGGCCTCGGCCGCGTGGCGCCGCTCGCGGCGCACCATTTCGGTCTTGCGGTCGAAGATCATCGTAGCGATCACCAGGAACGCAAAGATCGGCAGGTCCTGAAGATAGAATTCGGGGTGCGCCGGCATGGCCCCCTGGACGTAGCAGACCCCCCAGGCCAGCAGCGAGCCGATGACGTACATGATGTTGACGGTCAGCCAATCGAAGATCAGGAAGGCGATGAACACCGTGCACAGCAACGACAATTGCCACGCCGCAGCGAAGTCGTTACGGATCAGCATGTAGGTGAAGAAGAAAGGGAAGTTGTACGTCATGATGACGTACCAGATCGGGCGGAAATGCTGCTTGACCGGCTCGGCCAGTCGGTTGACGAGCAGCAACGGCACGCACAGAGCCGCACCGACTAGCCGCAAGGTCAGATTTTCATAGGATTGCGGGAGAAGATATTGCCAAACGAAATAATATAACGGAAAACCGATAACGCCGAAAATCCCGATGATCCAGAAGTTCGGCTCGACCTGGCTATACGTCTCATTGATCTGAGCAAGGGCCCGGTTCAACGATTCCCGTATCCACCGAGCCAGATCGTTATTCGATTCCATTTACCAGGTGAACTTTCGGTGTGAATCGGACCGGGGTCGGAAACTCGATCACCTTATCGTCGACGCAATCGGCCAGCATATCGAGCCGCCGTGAGGTCGTTGCCAATTCGTGCTCGATGGTATCGTCCCAAAGATGAATGCCGCGCAAAACTTCCGCGACCTGACGCAGCGTCCGAGCAGTGGTATCCGGCATCATAAGCAAGCATCCTCCCGGTAACACAATACATGTCGACTACACGTGCCCCCGGAGAAATCTAGCGAAAGATGGCATCCCAGGTGCAATCGCTACCCTACCCAGGCCGGCTTAACAAGAAGTAAACCATACATATTTAACAAAATACGAACATTGTACTCTAGCGTAAATTCTCTCCCGTTCGTTCGATTCATTTGCCGGATTGTCCCTCGCGGAAGGTGGCGTCGGCACATATACACCAACTGCAACAAATACACTATGGTTAACAGCGCGCCAATCCATAACAACACGACCGCTCAGAAACTGTATCTCAATTCGACGTAGCCGGTGCTGTTGGTTTTGATTTGGCCGTAATAGGAATCGGCCGCTCCGAAAAAGATATCCGCGCCGACGATGACCTTGACGGTATCGCTGAGCGCATAGGTCGCCTTCGGCCGGATTCCGGCGCTTTTGTCGGTGAAATAGCCGCCGGCCGCCAGCTCGGCGGTCAAGGTATCGTTGAAGCCGGTATAAGCGATTCGGAAGGTCGCGCCCTGCTGCACCCGGCGGAGCTGGTTGTTGAGCAGCGCGGCGCGGCTGGCCACCAGCCGCTCCACCGGGTCGGCGATCGCCCCGAAACCGGTGTCGTCGGTCACGTAGTGCAGCAGATACTGCACGTTGACGTTCACGTGCCCGGTGAGGTTCCGGTCGGCACCCAGCACCAGCGCCGCGAACGAATGCCGCTCGAACGCGTCCCGCCCGCCGCCGGTCGACGGCCAGGCATAGGCCAGCTCGCCGCGCAGGCCGTAATTGCCGATATTGGTGGCGAAGTCGGCGCCGAACTGGCGCAGCCGGCGGTGGACAACCAGCACGTCGACCCCGGACGGCCCGACTGCCTCGATGCGCGCGTCGGGATCACGGTCGATCCCGTCGAAATAGGACAGCGACCAGTCGAAGTCGCCGCCGGTCTGGTCGATCCGCACCGCGAACTGATTCGGGTAGAAGCGCCCGTCCGGCTGATGCACGCGAAAGCCGGGCGGCTTGCGGATCGGATAGACCGTCGGCCGGTATTCCGGCAGCCACAGCGCGGTGAGGGTCAGATTGCCGATCAGGTAGCCGGCCGTCGCCATCAAACTGCCGCGGCGCTGGTCGCTGTCGTCGCTGAACAGGAGCGTGTAGTCGTGCGAGGCGACCACGTCCGTCGGGTTGATCCGGTCGGCGCGGCCCCAGGCGATCAGCCGCCGGCCGACGCTGAGATCGACCGTGTCGCCGCGCCAGGCGAGGAAGCCCTCGCGCAGCTCGCCGCGCGGGCCCTTGCCGCGCAGCGGCCCCTCGTCAGCCGCCCAGCCCTCCGCCTGCAGCGAGAAGCCGGAGCCGAGATCGGGTGTCGCCTTGAGCCACAGGCTGAGCGGGGTGAAGGACCGGCGGTCGTCCAACTCGCGGTCCGACCACCAATAGCCGGCGCGCAGCGAGCCGGTCAGCGCCAGCCGATCGACGAGCGACGGCGCCGGATCTTGCGCCATCGCGGCGCCGGGGAGGAAGACGGCGAACGCCGCCAGCCCGACGACCCGCGCCCTCACTGCGCGCGTTCGAGCTCGCGCGCCGTGAACATGCGCGCGGAGAGGCCCTGATTCGCCTTGAAGTTCTCGAGCTGGATGACGGTCGAGTGGCCGGTCTGGACGTTCTTGACCTCGGACCGCATGGCCTGCCACCGATCCGCCTTGGGATCGACCTCCCGCACGTCGCTCGCCTGGAAGACTTTCAGCAACTTTCCGGACGGGTCGTAATATTCGCCCTTCACGGTGACGAAGCCGTCGGTGCGAATCCACTGCACGCGCTTGGAATAGCCGCTCTCGTCCGCCGCCTTCGGCGTGGCCGGCACCGATTCGACGACGTAGCACGGCTTGCCGTCGATCGCCTCCTCGCGCAGCAGCGTGTGGCGCCACTCGGCGACCTTGAAGCCGATCATGTCGCCATAGCTGAAATCGGTGCCGACGAAAGCATCCTTCTTGTTCGAGGCCAGGAGTCGACGGGTCTTGCGCAACGCGGGCAGGTAGATCCAGATGTCGTCGTCGCTGTCCGAATGCTCGACCGTCAGGGTCGCGGTGCCGCGCACGTCCGGCGGCGACAGGAAGCGCACAACGCGCATGTTGTCGACGCCGTTATCCTCCAGCTTGGTCATCGTGACCGTCTTGCGCACACGCTGCTGGCCATCGGCATTGACCAGGGTGAAAGTGGCGTCGGCGGTGGAATCCGTCACCTTGGTGGCGACGAAATTGTGCTGCATGATCTCGGCCGCCGAGGGCGCCGCCGCGGCGTGGCCGGCGCCCAGCGGCAGCACCAGCAGCGCCAGCCCCGCCACCAGCGGTGTCCTGGCGCGCGCCGCCAGCGGGCCGAAGATGAAGCGGGGCCGGAGCCAGACCACCGCCGCGCTCAAGGTGGTCAGGGTCGCCGTCGCGCTCGTGATCATGGCCATCCCGATGAGCAGCCCAAGCCAGAAATGAATCAGGAAGCCCCAGGATAGTAGGAGGACGGCGTAGCCCGCGGCAACGGCAGTGGCGACGAACATGACCGCCTTGCCCGAGGACGCGAAGGTCTCGCGCACCGCGTCCTGCAGCGTCGCCGCCTTGGCGCTTTCCTCGCGCAGCCGGTACAGGAAATAGATCGCATAGTCGGCGCCGATGCCGACCGCCATCGCGCTGACCGTCACCGTCGCGACCTGGAGCGGGATGCCCGTGAGGCCCATCAGGCCGAAATTCGCCACGACCGCCAGGACCAGGGGAATCAGGACGAACACGCCGCCGAGCAGCGTGCGGAACAGGATCGAGGAGATCACGAAGACGCACAGCGCGATCTGCCCCATGTTCAAAAGCTTGGTCCGCACCAGCGCGTCGTTCAGCGCCACCGGCGTCAGCACGGTGCCGCCCAGCCCGATATGGATGCCGGGCGGAAAGCGCTCCGCCATGAAGTTCTGCAGGCGGTCGACCAGGCCCTGCAGATAGGGCGAGCTTTCCTCCTTCAGATAGGCGGTGATCACGGCGTCGCGGTAGGAATAGTCGATATAGGCGTCGAAATCGTTGGGTTCGCCCGACATCGAATAGAGCAGCAGGTACTGCGCCGCCTGCTCCGCCGTCTGCGGCAGGCGGCCGACCGATCGGTCGTTGATCGCCGCGTCGATCCGGCGCAGGAAGTCGACGATCGACAGCGTGCGGCCGACCTCGGGGTCCTTGTCGAGGAAGGCCTGCGTCTCCGCCATCGCCTTCAGCACCGCCGGCGACTTGATCGCGTCCGGCTTGTCGCCGCGCACCACGACATAGAGCAGGTTGTTGCCCGCCATGCGCCGGTTCAGATAGGCGTCGTCCTGGCGCGCCGGGATCGAAGGCAGGAAGTAGGACCGCTCCGAATTGTTGACCTGGACCAGGCCGGCGCAGGCGATCAGCCCGCCGGACACCACGAGCGAGACCAGGAGGACGGCGCCCGCGCGCCGGACGCTGAGGTCGGCGAGCTTCAGCGCCAGGCGCCGCCACGCCGTGTCGCTGGTCTCCTGCACCACCTGCCGCACCCCCGGCGGCGGCAGGATCGCGCGCAAGGCGGGGATCAGCGTCAGCTCGACGATCAGGGTCGAGACGATGCCCAACGCCGCCATGATGCCGAAGGTGCGGATCGTCTCCATCTCAAACACGCTGAGCGAGGCGAAGCTCGCCGCCGCGGTCAGGCCCGCCGCGACCATCACCGGCCCGACCGCGCCCACCGCCGCGACGATCGCCTCGTCGTTGGCGCGCCGCGGCGCCAGTCCCTGCCCCGCCGCGCGGCGGTACTCCTCGTAATAGCGCTTGAGCACCTGGACGGCGTGCCCGGCGCCGACCGCCAGGATCAGGATCGGCGTGGTGGCGTTGAACGGATCGAGCGGCACCCCGGCCCAGCCCATCACGCCCAAGGTCCAGACGACGGCGACCAGGCCGGTCACCAGCGGCAGGAACAGGCCCTGCAGCGACCGGAACGCCTCGAAATGCACCAGCCCGATGACCAGCAGCGCCAGCGGGAACAGGAACTTCATGCGGTCGGAGAACCGCTCGGTCAGCCCGAGATAGACCGTATGGCCGGCGACCGCGATGCGCAGGTCGGGCGAACGATAGGGCGCGACGATCGCGTCCACGCGATCGAGGATGGCGTGAAAGCCACGCGGGTCGTCCCGGAACTCGGCGACGATCACCGTGGTCCGCATGTCGTTCGAGATCAGCAGGCCCTTGTAGAGCGGATCGTCGGCCAGCACCCGCCGCAGCCAGGCGCGATGGGCCGCGGACGGGTCCGGCCGGTCCAGCAGGCGCTGGACGACGATGCCTTCCGGCGCGCCGCTGATCTCCTTGGCCTTGGGCGCCGCCAGGCTGAGCACGTTGCTGCGGATGGCCGCCGGGTCGCGGCGTAGCTGCGCGGTGATTTCGGCGACCGCACGCAGCACCGCCGGTTGCAGGGCGTCGCCGGTCTTCGGCGTCAGGCCGATGACGATCGGGAATTTATGGCCGAAGGCCTTCTCGGCGAAATTGTTCGCCTGGATGTAGGGGTGGGACTGGGGCAGCAGTTGGTCGGGGTTGATGACCACCGTCAGGCGGCCGCTGCCCATCAGCAGCACGACCGTGGCGACGGCGACGAACGCCAGCACACCCAGCCGATTCCGCACAACAAACCTGGAAAACCCGCGCATCCCCCCCGCCGCATACTCCAGATGCTTATCTCGTTGCTGGTTTATTGAGCCGATTTCCCTGCCCCGGTCAAGTTTAGTTGTGTCATAGACGGGCTATCGGTGCGATATTTTATCAGGATGTACTGATATCTTGTGGACTTTCTCGCCGATTTGTACGGTGAGGCCGTATCTCCAGAACCCCGCCGTAACGAGCTACGGGAATAGCGTGGGTGCAGATGCCGGCCCGTGCAAATCCCGCGTATAGCCGGACGCACGGCCGCCGCGCCCCGCCCGCCGAGGATATAGCCAAGCCCCGCGCGATCTGTTCTGATGACGGATGGTTCGCTGCGCCTTTTCGCTCGCGCGCGGCGGCCGGCCTACGGGGATTCGCAGGGGGGCTGGCGATGACACGATGGGGCTGGTGGACCGCCAAGGCGGTGCCGCTGCTATGCTTGCTCGTATTGTCGGCGGGGTGCGATCGGCTGAAATCCGGCCACGTCACGGACGAAGCGCACAAGGCCGGCCGCGACGCCGCCTCGTTCCCGCAAGCGACCGAAGACTATTTCCACGACATGGACCGCGGTATCGCGTTGACGCCCGACGAGGTGGCGGGCCGCAACATGTGGATCGTCTGGACCGGCGGCAACGACCGCTTCTGGGACGGAATGACCAATTCCACCTTCGGCGCCTTCGACCTTCTGAAGATCGTCACGTCCCGGCCCGGCCAGAAGTTCAACCGCGACAATCGCTGGCAGTATCTGGGCGTGGTCAACGCGCCCTGCTTCGATAAGCCGACCGGCCCGGACCCGAAGCGATTCGGCCTGTGGCTCGACGTGCGGCGCAAGGATTGCCCGCCCGACCCGTTCGAGAACGAGAAGGAATATCCGGGCGTCAAGATCGGCGCGCGCGGCACGACCGTGCCGATCGGCTCCTATTACGGCTATGCCACCGGCATCGTCGGCCTGCGCCTGTTCCCCAATCCCGCCTTCGACGAGAAGGCGAAGAAGGCGTGGGACCCGGAACGCTATTACACCGACCCGAGCTATTATGAGCGCAAGGACCTGGTGCGGCCCTACCGCGTCGGCATGTCCTGCGGCTTCTGCCATGTCGGGCCGAGCCCGATACATCCGCCGACGGACCCGGAACATCCGCAATGGAGCGATCTGAGCTCCGTCGTCGGCGCGCAGTACATGTGGGTCGACCGCCTCTTCATCTACGCGGCGAAGAGCGACAACTTCATGTACCAGCTGGTCCACACCTACCGGCCGGGCGCGATGGACACGTCGTTGATCTCGACCGACAACATCAACAATCCGCGCACGATGAACGCGATCTACGAGCTGGGCGCGCGCCTCGGGCTGGCCAAGCGCTGGGGCGAGGAGAAGCTGACCGGCGGCGAGCGCGACAACAAGCAGTTCAACGACTTCGTCAAGGACGGGCCGCTGACCCGGTTCTTCCAGCCGCCGGGCACGGTGTGGACGCCGCATGTACTGAAGGACGGCGCTGATTCGGTCGGCGCGCTCGGCGCGCTCAACCGCGTCTACCTCAATATCGGCCTGTTCAGCGAGGAATGGCTGCTGCACTTCAACGCGGTGGTGGGCGGCAAGCCGATCACGCCGATCCGCATCGCGGACGCCGAGAAGAACTCCGTCTACTGGCAGGCGACCGAGCGCGCCACACCCGAGATGGCCGCGTTCCTGATCAAGGCCGGCGCGCCGGACCACCTGAAGGACGCGCCCGGCGGCGCGCGCTATCTGACCGCGAGCCAGGCGGTGGTCGAGCGCGGCAAGGTCGTGTTCGCCGACACCTGCGCGCGCTGCCATTCCAGCAAGGCGCCGACGCCGGCGGTGGGCGTCGATCCGGGCGGCTGCGCCGGCCCGAACTATCTGACCTGCTGGAACAAATACTGGGCCTGGACCAAGACCGAAGCCTACAAGCGGCAGATGCGCGCGATCGTCCTGGCGCCGGATTTCCTCGACAACAACTATCTGTCGACCGACCTGCGGGTACCGGTCACGCTGTTGCAGACCAATGCGTGCAGTCCGCTCGCCACCAACGGCCTGCGCGGCGACATCTGGGACGACTTCACCTCGACGTCCTACAAGGAGCTGCCCTCGGTCGGCTCGATCACGGTCTACGATCCGTTTACCGGCGCGCCCAGCCAGTACAAGATGCCGGCCGGCGGGCGCGGCTATACCAGGCCGCCGTCGCTGGTCAGCCTGTGGTCGACCGCGCCGTTCCTGCTCAACAACAGCCTCGGCCCGTTCGACGAAAGCCCGTCGGTCGATGCGCGCATGCGGGTGTTCAATGCTTCGATCACCCAGTTGCTGTGGCCGGCAACGCGGACCAGGGACGCGGTGCTGGGCGACAAGATCCCCGGCGCCATCGACCGCACCACCGCGCGCAGCCAGATCGTCATTCCGGCCGGCTATGTGCCGGGCATGCTGCACCCGCTGCAAGGCACGCTGCATCGCTGGCTGCCGTGGCTGTTCGCGAAAGGCGGCGACATCACCCTCGGCCCGATCCCGGCGGGCGTGCCGGTCGACCTCCTGGCCAACCTCCAGCCGCTGCCGGAAGGCGACAACCCGGTCGCGCACACCAAGGAAGTGGTCGGCCTGCTCGCCCGGATGAAGCGCGACCTCGGCTCGGTGCCGCCCAATGCGAGTGACGAGGAATTGCGCCAGCACTTCGCCGACCTGCGCGCGCCGCTGATGAAGTTGAGCAAGTGCCCGGATTTCATCGTCAACCGCGGCCATTATTTCGGCACGTCCTATTTCAAGGAGGAACCCGCCCTGAGCGACGCCGACAAGAAGGCGCTGATCGAATTCCTCAAGACGTTCTGATTGGCGGGCATGGCGGCGGCCGACGCGGATTGCGACTATGTAATCGTCGGTTCGGGCGCCGGCGGCGGCACGCTTGCGGCGCGCCTGGCCGAAGGCGGCTGCCGCGTCGTACTGATCGAGGCGGGGGGCGACCCGCGCGCGGACGTCAACCCGCGCATGCCGGCCGACTACGACGTGCCCGCCTTCCATCCCTTCGCGTCTGAGAATCCTGCAATGTCGTGGGAATTCTTCGTGCGCCATTACGCCGACGCGGCGCGCCAGGCGCGCGACCCGAAGGCCGATGCGCGCGGCGTGTTCTATCCGCGCGCGGCCGGGCTCGGCGGCTGCACGGCGCACAATGCGATGATCCTGGTCTGCCCCAACGACGCCGACTGGAACGGCATCGCCAGCCTGACCGGCGACCGCTCCTGGCGCGCCGCCAACATGCGGCGCTATTTCCGCCGGATCGAGGATTGCCATCACCGGCCGGAATGGCGCTGGCTCGGCCGGCTGTTCGGGCTGAACCCGACCGGGCACGGCTGGAACGGCTGGCTCAGTACCGAGCACGCCCGGCCGACCGGCGTGTTCCACGACCGCGTGCTGATGCAGCTTGTGCTGTCGTCGGCCTTTTCGGTGGTGGAGGAAGGCCCACGGCTGCTCGAAGGGCTGTGGCGGCTGTTCCGCAGCCAGGCCGACCCCAATGACGGCCGCATGCTGCGCCAGGGGCGCGAAGGCGTCTGCTACACGCCGCTGACCACGCACGACCATCAGCGCACCGGCGCGCGCGAACGGGTGCTCGCCGTCGCCGGCCGCCACCCCGACCGGCTCAGGGTCGAGCTGCACGCGCTGGCGACCCAAATCCTGTTCGACGCGGACAACCGCGCGGTCGGCGTCGCCTACCGCCAGGGCGCGCACCTCTACCGCGCCGACCCGAACCCGTCGGCCGCGCAGGGCGAGCCGCGCGAAATCCGCGCGCGGCACGGCGTCATCCTGGCCGGCGGCGCGTTCAACACGCCGCAATTGCTGATGCTGTCCGGCATCGGCCCGCGCGCGGAGCTGGAGCGGCATGGCATTCCCGTCCGCGCCGACCTGCCAGGGGTCGGCCGCAACCTGCAGGACCGCTATGAGATCGGCGTCGTCAACCGGATGACCGAGCCGTGGCAGGTGCTGCGCGGCGCCCGTTTCGACACGACCGACCCGCTCTACCGCGAATGGGCCGACGACCGGTCCGGCATGTACGTGGCCAACGGCACCGCGCTCGCCGTCGTGCGCCGCTCCGACCCAGGCCGCGCGCTGCCCGACCTGTTCTGCATGGGCCTGCTCGCCAAGTTCAGCGGCTATTATCCCGGCTATTCGCGCGAGATCGCGGCTCATTCCGATTATTTCACCTGGGCCGTGCTCAAAGCCCACACCAGCAACCGCGCCGGCGCGATCACCCTGCGCTCGGCCGATCCGCGCGATCCGCCCCAGGTCGATTTCCACTATTTCGAGGAAGGCAGCGACCAGGCGGGCGACGATCTCCGCGCCGTCGTCTCGGCCATCCGTTTCGTCCGTACCATGACCGACGAGCTGCGCCGCGACGGCGTGATCGCCGCCGAGGAGCTGCCGGGCGAACATTGCCGGACCGACGAGCAACTGGCCGACTACGTCCGCGACAACGCCTGGGGCCATCACGCCTCGTGCTCTTGCCCGATCGGCCCGCGCGCGGCGGGCGGCGTCGTCGACAGCCGATTCAACGTATACGGCACGACGAACCTGCGTATCGTCGATGCGTCGGTGTTTCCGCGCATTCCGGGCTATTTCATCGCCAGCGCGGTCTACATGATCGCGGAGAAGGCGGCCGACGTGATCCTGCGCGACCACGCACGGGCGGCGTGACCGCCGGCGAGAGGAGGCACCCGATGGTCCTTCAAGTGCTGCACGACGCCCTGACCCAGGTCCTGCATGTCGAGCGGCGCCTGGAGCCGTTCTTCCGCCCCGCGCTCAACGCCGTCGCGCGCGAGCCGACGGCGGCGCTGCTGCAATGGCTGATCAACCGCCAGCGCAGGGACGACGGCCTGAAGCTGGCCGAGGAGCGCATCGACCCGGACGAGGAAGTGAGCCTGCAATCGATCATCGACACGATGGCCGATTACATGCGCCGCCATTACCAGCCGGGCAATTACGAGCGCGGCGGCAACACCAAGACCCACGGCATCGTGCGCGGCACCATGACCATCCGCGACGACCTGCCGCCCGATCTGCGCCAGGGCGTGTTCGCCGCGCCGGCGCGCTATCCGGTGTGGGTGCGCTTTTCCGGGCCGGGGCCGGACCTGCCGCGCGACATCGACGATGTCGGCTTCGTCAGCATCGGCATCAAGATGATGGGCGTGCCGGGGCCGAAGCTGCTGGACGACGAAAAGGCGACCCAGGATTTCCTCGCCGTCTGCACGCCGACATTCGTGACGCCGAACACACGGGAAAACGCCAAGCTCCAGAAGTGGATCCTGGCCGGTACGCCGCTCTGGTACTTCTTCGATCCGCGCGACCACCACCTGCGCGACTGGGCGATGCAGGCGCTGTGGAACGAGACGCAGTACAATCCGCTCGGCGCGCGCTATTACAGCTGCGTGCCCTACCTGCTCGGCGAGGGACGCGCGATGATGTACTCCGTGCGCCCCAGGACCAAGGTGCCCATGAAGATTCCCGGCATCCCGTTCCATCCCGCTGACAATTACCTGCGCGACAACATGGTGCGCACCCTGGCCGCGCAGGATGTGGAATTCGACTTCCTGATCCAGGCCCAGACCGATCCGTTCCGCATGCCGATCGAAAACGCATCGGTGCGCTGGCCGGAAAAGCTGTCGCCGTTCGTGCCGGCGGCAACGTTGCACATCCCGCGCCAGACGTTCGACACGCCCGCGCAGATGGCCTTCGCCAAGAACCTGTCCTACAACCCGTGGCACTCGGTACCGGAGCATCGGCCGCTCGGCAACCAGAGCCGTGCGCGGCGGCGCCTGTATTGGGAGCTGTCGAGATTCCGGCAGAAGATGAACAGCGTGCCCCATATCGAGCCGACCGGCGACGAAACATTCGATTAGGGCGCAGTGAATCGGTCCACTCCTTATCGTCATCCCGGCCAAGCGGCCGCAGGCCACGCGAGCCGGGATCCAGTGAGCACGAAGGCCGTAAGTATTCTTCGTAGTCGGCGTTTACTGGATCCCCGCTTTCGCGGGGATGACGTCGGTGTTCAGGGCAGTTCGTCGAAATTTCATCGTGGTCTGCTCGCCCGTCGGCTCATTCCGGCCCGGCAAGGAAGCGGATCGCGCGCAGCGACGGCAGGAAGAAATAGCCGCCGCCACGCAGGGTGACGAATTGCGGCAGCCCCCTGACGACCATGCTGGGCCCGCCGACCTGCGGCGCGGAGAAGCGATCGGCCGGGCCGCCGCCGAGGCGCGCCCCGCGCGTGCCGAGCAGCGGGTCCGTCTCGCCGTCGAGGCCGGCGAAATGCGGCCCCTGAAGCCAGGCGTTCTGCACGAACTCGAACTGGCGGCTGATATTGGCATTCAGGCAGATGAACTGGATGCCGCGAGGCGCGACGGGCGCGTCCGCCGCAATCGCCTGCTCGGGCGAAAGCTCGGGCCCGTATCGGCGGCCACGCCGCAGGATGCGGTGGAACCGGCTGGCGGCGACCACGTCGTCGCGCGGGTCGTCCTTGCGCAGGCCGGCCAGGGTGACCAGCTGCGAAATCAGGCTTTGGCGCCCGCCGGGCATGTCGCCGGTGCGCGGATTGGCGCGCCGGACATGCGCACCGAACGGACAGCCGAGCCCATCGAGATCGGCCTCGTAGGTGAAGCCGT
>JBDZUN010000323.1:0-3104 GCA_040255145.1 Hyphomicrobiales bacterium
CGGTGAATGTCGTGCCGCACGGCCATTTCCCGACCAAGGACGGCCGCTGGATCGCGCTGGCCTGTTCCAACGACAAGATGTTCGCCCGCTTCGCCACCGCGATCGGCCGGCCGGAACTGGCGACCTCGGCCGAATACAGCACCATGGCCGCGCGCCTCGACCGCCGGGCGGAGGTCAATGGGATCGTCACCGACTGGTCGGAGAAGCTGACCGTCGACGAGGCGATCGCCGTGTGCGAGGCCAACGAGGTGCCGTGCAGCCTGCTCTATTCCATCGCCGACATCTTCAAGGACCCACAATACAAGGCGCGGGAAAACCTGCTGCACGTGGACGACCCGCGCGCGGGGCCGGTCGTATTGCCGGCGTCGGTGCCGCGCATGTCCGAGACGCCGCCGCAATTCAAGCATGCCGGCCCGGCGCTGGGCGCCGATACAGACGACGTGTACGGATCGCTGCTCGGCCTCGACCGCGCGGCGCTGGACGCCTTGCGCAAATCCGGCGCGATCTGAGGAACGAAAGCCATGCCGCCGAGCGACGACCGGACGATGAAGCTGATCGCGTTCCTGCAGGCGCAGAACTGCTCCAACTATCCGGCGTCGTGGCGGCATCCGGGCACCACGCCCGACTTCCTCAGCGCGGCCTATTACCAGCGCATCGCCCGCACGCTGGAGGACGCGAAGTTCCACCTGGCGTTCTTCGATGACCGGCTGTCGATGCCGGAAATCTACCGCAACGACTACGCCGGCACGGTGGCGCACGGCATCCGCGCGGTGAAGATGGACCTGATCCCGATCATGACCGCGATGGGGCTGGCCACCACGCGGCTCGGCATCGGCGGCACCTATTCCACCACCTATTACGAGCCGTACCACGTCGCGCGCCTGTTCGCGACATTGGACCTGATGATCGGCGGCCGCGCCGCCTGGAACGTCGTCACCTCGCTGAACGATTCGGAGGCGGCCAATTTCGGCCAGGATCGTCAGTTGGCGCACGACCTGCGCTATGACCGCGCCGACGAATTCATGGACGTCGTGCTCGGCCACTGGGACACGTGGGAGGACGACGCGCTGATCCTGGACCGTGCGTCCGGCCGCTTCGCCGATCCGGCCAAGGTGCACAAGCTGAATCACCAAGGGCGCTGGTTCCGCTCGCCCGGCCCGTTCACGGTGCCGCGTTCCGCCCAGGGCCACCCGGTGCTGATCCAGGCGGGGCAGAGCGGGCGCGGCCGGCAATTCGCGGCGCGCTGGGGCGAGCTGGTCTTCCTGATCTACCCCAACCTGGAGCTCGGCCGAAAAGCCTATCGCGAATTCAAGGATATCGTCGCCGGGCTCGGCCGCGACCCGGACCAGGTCTTCGTCTCACCCGCGATCTACGCGGTGGTCGGCGAGACGCAAGCGATGGCCGAGGACAAGATGGCCCTGATCGACGGCTTGGCCGAGCCGGAGGACGCCCTGACCCTGTTGTCGGAAATCCTGAGCTTCGATTTCGCGCGCAAGGAGATGGACGAGCCGTTCAGCGACGACGAGCTGGAATCGATCCAGGGCGTCCAGGCCTATCGCGATCGGGTGATCCAGCTTAGCGGCAAGCCGAACCCGACCGTGCGCGACTTCGTGGAGTTCAGCGGGCGTGGCACGATCCGCGAGCTGCCGGTCTTTGTCGGCGACCCGCGCCAGGTCGCCGACGGGCTTGAGGAATGGTTCACGGCGCCGGCCTGCGACGGCTTCGTCCTGGCCGCGACCCACATGCCCGGCGCCTATGAGGATTTCGGGCGGCTGGTCGTGCCCGAATTGCAGCGGCGCGGGCTGTTCCGCCGCGATTATCAGGGTACGACGTTGCGGCAGAACCTGGGCCTGCCGGTGCCACAGCCGGGCGACTGGCGGCTGGGCTAGTCCGATCCGGCACCCGTTTCGCCGGCAACCGACAGGCGGCGGGCGACGTCCCTGGAGTCGGCGATCAGCGCGTCACGCCCGATATCCTCGATGTGATCCGTGGTTCCGACGGCGACCACGGCGTGGGTCATGCGCCCGGCACGGTCGAACACCGGCGCGGACACCACCGTCACGCCCGCCATGTAGTGCCCGACGTCGAGGGCGTAGCCGTTGCGCGCGACCGCCGCCACCTCGGCCCGCCAGGCATCGAGCACTGGCGGCCGGTCCCAGCGCAGGGTGCGGAATCGGGCCTCGATCTCCGGCCACGGATGATTTCCGAACGCCGCGATGCAGCGGCCGGTGGCGCTGATCAGGCCCGGGAATCGGCTGCCGATTTCGGCGTGCAACTGCAGGCGGTGTTCAGCCTGGGCGATCGCCACGACCAGGATGTGGTCGAGGTCGCGCACCTGGACGCCGATGGCGGTGACGCCGTGCCGGCGCGCCAACGCCTGCAGCAGGGCCTGCGCGCGCGCCGCGAACGGGTTCCGGCCGAGCCATTGGCCGGCCAAGGTCAGGATTCCGGCGTCCAGGCTGTAGCGCCTCGTCTCCGGATCGACGGCGACCAGTTCCTCCCGCGCCAGCGCGCGCAGGATGTGGAGGGCGGTGCTGGGCACCAGCCCGGCCGCGCGCGCCACCGCCTGGACGCCGAGCGGTTCGTCGCTCCTGGCCAGGAGGCGGAGCACGGCCGCGGCCCGCGCCACCGCCGGCGCGCCATCGCGCGCCGGCCCATCCACATCGATCCCATCCGCCACGCGATCCTCGCCGTATGATCTGATCGTTTCGTATATGAAACAAGCATTCGGTATTTACAACAGGAATATCGCGTGCCACACCTTTCCCCAGCCCCATAAGAAGCGGCGGGAGAAACGCAATGGCCGTCGAGATCGACGCGAAATTCCCCAAGATCACAGAGCGCGGCCTGGAAGAGCTACGCACCCGGATCGGCGTGTCGATTACCGACACGATCGAGCCGTGGTGCTATGAGGCGACGCGCGACAATATCCGCCACTACGCCCACGGCATCGGCGACGACAACCCGTTGTGGTGCGACCCCGACTATGCCGCGACGACGCCGTTCGGCGACGTCATCGCGCTGCCGAGCTTTCTGTTCACGACCAGCCGGATCATCTCCGGCTATGTCGGCGGCCTGTCCGGCATCCATGCGATGTGGGCCGG
>JBDZUN010000324.1:0-3059 GCA_040255145.1 Hyphomicrobiales bacterium
GCCCGCCGGCTCGGGCCGGATCGTGTTCAGGATCACCTGGGTCGCGCCGGCGTCGAAATGCTGGCGGATGCGGTCGCGGATCTGCGCCTCCGTCCCCCAGGCGACCAGCGCGTCGATCAGCCGGTCGCTGCCGCCGTTTTCCAGGTCGTCGGTGGTGTAGCCGACGCGCAGCCAGTTCCGGTAGTGGTTCGGCGTGACGAAGTAGAATTCCAGCGCCCGGCGCGCCGCCGCCCGCGCGGTCGCGGCGTCCTCGGTGAAGCAGACGTGCTGGGCGGTGCACAGCCACTTGTCGGGGCCGAGGATATCGCGCGCCCAGGCGGTATGCTCCGGCGGCGAATTGTAGGGGTGGGCACCCATGCTGCGCTCGCCGGCCAGCGCGATCATCTTCGGCCCCAGCGCCGCCAGGATCAGCGGGCTGTCCTCGCCGGCCAGATGCGGCCTCGCCCGGTCCATGGCGTCGAGATAGTCCCGCATGGTGCTGAGCGGCTTGCCGTAGGCATGGCCGTGGCCGCCCGACACGATCGATTCGTGCGAGACGCCGAGGCCCAGGATGAACCGCTCGCCGTGGAACGCGCGCAGCGAGCGCCCGGCCTGCACCGTGGCCATGGCGTCGCGCGCATAGATGTTGGCGATGCCGCTGGCGATCGCGATGCGCTTGGTCTGGCTGAGCAGGAAGCCGCCGAGCGTGAAGCTCTCGTAATAGAAGACTTCCGGATACCAGAGCGTGGCGTAGCCGAGCGCCTCGAATCGCTGTGCGGATTCGGCAAGCTCCGGCCCGGTGAAATTGTCCGGGAACAGGAAGGCGCCGATGCTGCCGGGCTTCATGATCTCCATGCCGTGCGTTTCCCCAATCTGGCTTGTCGTTGCGTGCCCGGAGCCTAGCACGGCCGGCACGGCGGTCCAGATGCCGGCCGCAGTTCAGAAGATATTGCAACTGACTCGCAATTACCGTAGCTAGGGGCGGAGAGGCGGCGGCGACGGGGATTTGTCGCCGGCTTCTGCTAATGCGCCGCATTCGTATCTGCGGCGCGCGTATCGCGTCGGGGGGACGTATGGGGCGTGCAGACGTGCGGAAGGCCGCGGGCGGGCGGCTGGCGGGCCAAGTGATCGCGGCCGGGTTGCTGGCGGCGGCGAGCCTGGGGTCGACCGTGTCGGGAGCGGCGGCACAGGAGGCGGGGACCACGGCGCCCCCGTCCGGCGCGCCCGCCGCGAGGGCCCCATCCGGCACGCCGGGCGCCGCGCCGAAAGGACCGGTCACGCTGTCGCCGATCCAGGTGCAGGGCGCGGCGGAGGGCGCGGGCGAAACCGCCTGGAGTCCGGTGCGCGGCTTCGTCGCCGAGCGCAGCGCCAGCGGCACCAAGACGGACACGCCGATCCTGACGACGCCGCAGTCGATCTCGGTCATCAGCCGCGACGAGGTGCAGTCGCGCGGCGACCAGGGCCTGACCGAGGCGCTGAAATACACCTCGGGCGTGGTCGCCGGCCAGTTCGGCTTCGACACACGCAACGACTGGCTGCTGGTGCGCGGCTTCGCGCCCGACCGCTATCTCGACGGCATGCTGGTCACGCCGGGCGTGTTCTCGGTGACCAAGGTGGAGCCCTACGGCCTCGAACGGATCGAGGTGCTGCGCGGGCCGTCCTCGCTGCTCTACGGCCAGGCGCCGCCCGGCGGCCTGATCAACATGGTCAGCCTGCGCCCGCAGGACCGATTCGGCGGCGAGGTCGGCTTCCTGACCGGCAGCTACAACCGCCTGCAGGGCGAGGGCGACATCACCGGCCCGATCGACAAGGACGGCAAGTTCCTCTACCGCCTGACCGCGCTCGGTCGCAGCTCGGACACCCAGATCGACCACGTCAAGGACAAGCGGGCCTATGTCGCGCCGGCGCTGACCTGGCGCCCGACCGCCGACACCACGCTGACCCTGCTCGGCTTCTACCTGCGCGACCGGGTCGGCAGCGGCATCCAGTTCCTGCCGTCGCAGGGTACCCTGCGTTCCAATCCGAACGGGCGCGTTCTGCGCGACCGTTTCGTCGGCGAGCCCGGCCACGATCGCCTGCGCCGCGAGGAATATGCGATCGGCTACCTGTTCGAGCACCGTTTCAACGACGTCTGGACGGTGCGCCAGAACCTGCGCTGGCTCGACGTCGACCTCGACTACAACACGATCACCGGCGCCGGGCTGCAGGCCGACCTGCGGACGCTGAACCGCAACCTGTTCCTCTATCTGGAGGACACGACCGCCTTCAACGTCGACAACCAGGCCCAGGCGCAATTCGGCACGGGGCCGCTCAACCACACCGTGCTGGTCGGCGTCGACTATCGCCGCGTGCACGACGTGACCCGCCAGGGCGGCGGCCCCGGCCCGACCATCGACATCTTCGACCCGCATTACGGCACGGCGATCACCGATCCGCCGATCACGACGCACACCGCCCAGACGCTGAACCAGGTCGGCGTCTACGCCCAGGACCAGATCGGCTGGGACCGCTGGCTGCTGACCCTGACCGGCCGGCACGACTGGGTCGATTCGGTGACCCGCAACCAGATCGCGGGCACGCGCACCGACCAGGACGATCATCGCTTCTCCACCCGCGTCGGCCTGAATTATCTGTTCGATTTCGGGGTGTCGCCCTATGTCGCGTTCGCGCAGTCGTTCCAGCCTGTGCTGGGCACGACGTTCGCCGGTACGCCGTTCAAGCCGACCCTGGGCAAGCAGTACGAAGCGGGGATCAAATACCAGCCCAACGGGCTCGACGCGCTGTTCACGCTGGCCGCGTTCCACCTGACGCAGAAGAACGCGCTGACCGCCGACACGGCGGCGGGCCGGCCGCCCGGGTTCAGCGTCCAGACCGGGGAAGCGCGGGTCAAGGGCATCGAGCTCGAGGGCCGCGCCAACCTGTGGCCGGGCTTCAGCGTGGTCGGTTCCTACGCGCTGACCGACAGCGAGGTCACCAAGAGCAACGGCCCCGACAAGGGCAAGCACATGATCCAGGTGCCGACGCATATGGCGTCCGCCTGGGCCGACTATACGATCCAGCACGGCGTGGCCGCGGGCCTC
>JBDZUN010000050.1:0-7742 GCA_040255145.1 Hyphomicrobiales bacterium
GATATGCCCGAACGGCCGTATCCCGGCCATCGTCGACCGGGACGAGGGCGACTTCCCGGTCTTCGAATCCGGCGCGATCCTGCTCTACCTCGCCGAGAAATGCGGCAAGTTCCTGCCGCAGGGAAAAAAGGCCCGCTCGGTGGCGATCCAATGGCTGATGTTCCAGATGGGCGGCGTCGGCCCGATGCAGGGCCAGTCGAACGTGTTCTATCGCTATGCGCCGGAAAAGATCGACTTCGCCATCAAGCGCTACCACAACGAATGCGCGCGCCTGTACGGCGTCCTCGATCGGCGGCTGGCCGATCATGAATACCTGGCCGGCGATTATTCCATCGCCGACATGGCGACCTGGCCGTGGGTGGCGATCGCCGGTTGGGCGGGGGTCGATACGGCGCCGTTCGACAACCTGCGCCGCTGGAACGACGCGATCGCGGCCCGGCCGGCGGTGCAGGTCGGGCGCGACATCCCCGAAAAGCTGGTGCTGGGCGACGAGAGCGCGGGCGTGCTGGACATGGCGCGGCGCATCCTGCAGCGATAGGGTCGCGAGCCGATCCTCAATACCTAGAAGATGGCGTTGAGCGCACGTCGATCAGAGCGCCTGTCGATCATCGACACGGGCGCGCCGCGCGGCCTGTTGGCAAGAGCGGCCCGATCGGCCGCTACGCGGCCCCGCAGACTCCTCCTCAGAGCCTCGGACAAGATCCAGCTCGCTGCAAGCGCTGGGCTCGCAACCTAGAGCAGGCCCTCGCGCTGTGCCCGCTTGCGCGCCAGCTTGCGCGCCCGGCGGATCGCCTCGGCGCGTTCACGCGCCCGCCGCTCCGACGGCTTCTCATAGGCGTTGCGCAGCTTCATCTCGCGGAAAATCCCTTCCCGCTGCATCTTCTTCTTCAGCGCCTTCAGCGCCTGGTCGACATTGTTGTCACGGACGACGACGTGCACGTGGGTCAATCCTTTCCGTCCTTGCTTTCCGCGAAAAAGGTGGCGGTCCTGCAAGGAACAGCTTGCCCTTGCACCTGGACCGGGCACGCGGGCGGTTTTCTTAGCGGATTCGGCCGCACATTCCGTAATGGACGTGTGGCGCGGGGCGCCTTTCCTATCAGGAACCGGCGCACCTGTCCATCGGAGCGGACGGTGTTGCAACGCGGCACTGCGGGATCCATCGTCGGGCTCGGCTCACATCGCCGGAACGCGCCGGCGCATTGCCCGCCGATGCGGCGGAGGCCATATTGCGGCCATGGCCATCCTGAAGATCGCCCGCATGGGCCACCCCGTTCTGCGCCGCCGGGCCGAGCCGGTGGCCGACCCGACCGCGCCCGGCGTGCGCGCGCTGGTCGAGGACATGATCGAGACCATGATCGACGCCGACGGCGCCGGGCTCGCCGCACCGCAGGTCCACGTGCCGGCGCGCATCGTCGTGTTCCAGGCGCCGGAGGAGCGCGTCGACGAAGGGATAGAGCCGGCCGAGCGGTTCGACCACACCGCGCCGCTGACCGTGCTGATCAATCCGGAGATCGAGGTGCTGACCGAGGCGCTCGAATCGGGCTGGGAGGGCTGCCTGTCGGTGCCCGATCTGCGCGGTTTGGTGCCGCGCCCCGCCCACATCCGCTATCGCGGCTTCGGCCTCGACGGCCGGCCGGTCGAGCGCGAGGCGCGCGGCTTCCACGCCCGCGTGGTGCAGCACGAGTGCGACCACCTCGACGGCATCCTCTATCCGCAACGCATGGAGGACCTGCGCATGCTGGTCTTCGAATCGGAATTCGCCCGCCTGATGGCCGACATGCGTGCGCAGGCGGCGCAGGCCGAGCCCGCGTCATGAGCGCGGCCCCGCCCACCGACAATCTCGAGATGGTCGACGGTCTCGATATGGCCGACCATCTCGATACCGTGCGCGCCGCGCTGCTGGAAGCGGCGCTGCCCCAGATTCCGTTCGACGGCTGGTCGCATCGGGCCCTGGCGCTGGCGCAACGGCAGGCGGGGATTGATCCGGCGCTGGCGCTGCTGGCCCTGCCGCGCGGACCGATCGAACTGGTCGAATATTTCTGGGCCGATATCGACCGGCGTATGGCGGAAAGCTTGGCGCGCGCCGGGTTCGACGGTGTTTCGGTGCGCGGCCGCATCGCACGCGCGGTGCGCGCCCGGCTCGCGCTGCTCGCGCCGCATAAGGAGGCGGCGCGCCGCGCGGCGGCGTTCCAGGCGCTGCCGATCCACGCCCCGTCTGCGGCGGCCAGCCTGTGGCGCAGCGTCGATGCGATGTGGCGCGCGGTCGGCGACACCAGCACCGACTTCTCGTTCTATACCAAGCGCGCCAGCCTGGCGGCTTTATGGTCGGCGGTGCTGTTCACCTGGTTCGGCGACACCGGCGCGGGGGGCGTCGCGACCGAGGCGATGCTGGACCGGCGGCTCGCCGACATCATGCGGTTCGAGCGCGGCAAGGCGGCCCTGAGGACCATGGCGCGGCGCGGGCCCTCGCCGCTCGGCGTGCTCGCCCGCCTGCGCTATCCGGCGCTGGGCCCGGACCGGCCGGTCGCGCCGGCCACGGCCGGTTCCGGCGAACCGTTCGCCGCCGATCCCGCCGCCGACCCCTGGCGGCTGCCCAGGGGATAGAGCCGGGTGACGTGGCCCATCTTGCGGGCGGGTCGCGCCTCCCGCTTGCCGTAAAGGTGCAAGGCCGCGCCCGGCTGGGCTGCGATGTTGCGCCACTCCTCGACCTCGGCGCCGATCAGGTTGACCATCGTCGCGTCGGAATGGCGCGCGGTCGCGCCCAGCGGCCAGCCGCAGACCGCGCGGACGTGCTGCTCGAACTGGCTGACCGCGCAGGCGTCCAGCGTCAGGTGGCCGGAATTGTGCACGCGCGGCGCGATCTCGTTGACCAGGAGCCGCCCGTCCCCGGCGACGAACAGCTCGACCGCCAGCACGCCGACGTAATCGAGCGCGTTTAGGATGCGCCCGGCGATCGCGTGCGCGGCCGCCGCGGTCGGCGCCTCGATCGCGGCGGGCACCTGGCTTGTGTGCAGGATGTGGTTGCGGTGGACGTTCTCGATCGGGTCGTAGCAAGCGATCCGGCCGTCCAGGCCACGCGCCGCAACCACCGAGATCTCGCGCGCGAAACGCACGAACCCCTCCAGGACGGCCGACCGCGCGCCGATGCCCGCCCAGGCCGCCGCCGGGTCAGTTTCCGCCGACACGCGGGTCTGCCCCTTGCCGTCATAGCCGAAGCGGCGCGATTTCAGGATCGCCGGCGCGCCCAGCCGCGCCCGCGCCGCGGCCAGGTCGGCGGGACCATCGACCGCCGCAAACGGCGCGGTTTCGAGGCCGATATCGTTGAGGAAGGTTTTTTCCGCCAGCCGGTCCTGGGTCAGGCGCAGCGCCTTGGCCCCCGGGCGCATCGGCCGGCGCGCGGCCAGATACTCGACTGTCGCGACCGGGATGTTCTCGAACTCATAGGTGACGGCGTCGACCCGCTGGGCGAAGGCGGTCAGCGCCGCCTCGTCCTCATAGGAAGCGGCAATCGCCGCCGCCGCGACCGCGCCGGCCGGACTGTCCGCCTCGGGGCAGAAGATGCAGGCGCGCAGGCCGAGTCGCGCCGCAGCCTGCGCCAGCATGCGGCCGAGCTGACCGCCCCCCAGAATCCCGATCGTGCTGCCCGGCGGCAGCGGCGCCTGCGCGGTCATCGGGTCAGGGGCCGGTCGGGGTCGGCGCGTCGGCGACCGCCTCGGTCTGGCGCGCCCGCCAGGCGTCCAGCCGCCCGGCTAGATCGGGGTCGCTCAGCGCCAGGATCGCGGCGGCCAAAAGCCCGGCATTGGTCGCGCCGGCCTTGCCGATGGCCAGCGTGCCGACCGGCACGCCGCCGGGCATCTGCACGATCGACAACAGGCTGTCCATGCCTTTCAGCGCGTGGCTCTCGACCGGGACGCCCAGCACCGGCAGCGGCGTCAGCGCCGCCAGCATGCCCGGCAGGTGCGCCGCGCCACCGGCACCGGCGACGATCACGCGCAGGCCCCGGTCGCGCGCGCCCTGGGCATAGGCGTAGAGCCGCTCGGGCGTGCGGTGGGCCGAGACGATGCGCACCTCGTGCGCGACGCCCAGCGCCTTCAGCACCGAAGCGGCGTGGCCCATCGTCTCCCAATCGGATTGGCTGCCCATGACCAGGCCGACCACGGCGCCCGGCGCCGAAGCGGCCTCGATCGCGCGTTCCGGCATCGGCGAACCCGGCGGTCGTTGAAGGAGCCGCGATTATAGGTAGCAGCCCCCGCCGCACAAGCCGCCGCTCCGTTTCGTCGCGCATCGGTTTCGCAGTGCATCGGTTTCGCAGCGTCGGCATGCTTCGCCCGCCGAAATGCGGTAAGGAGAAATGCGGGAAGGATATGGGCGCGCGACACCATCCGGCGCGCGCGCCAACCGGCCATGGTCTAGAATGCCGGTCGAACCCGCCATCGGGGGCCTGTAGTTCAGCGGTTAGAACCCGCCGCTCATAACGGCGTTGTCGCAGGTTCGAATCCTGCCGGGCCCACCACCCACTTCCGGACAACCGTCCGCTTTCTCCTCCACCCGAGAGACTGGCCGATTTCAGCGACTTAGCTGAACTCACCCCTGAAACCGACGTCAAACCGCGCCCATTTCGGCCGACTGTCTCGGCGCCGCTTCCTGGTTTTTCCCGACCAAGTAGCAGTCCAAAAGAGAGACCATTTCGAATCCGGGCTGAGACCCGTTCGCTGTTAACATGCCCCTTGTGCTGACAACAGCTCCCACTGCAACTTTAAAGCAGTCGTTCGAAGCGCTCGCGGTCCGCCATCAAAGTGTAGCGTAGTATAGCGTGCTGAAGGCAGCAGGATCGCAGAATTGGCGTTCTCCATGCCGCTTGCCGACGGGCACGCTCGGCAACAAGGCGCCAAATGCCGTCGTTCGCCGCACGAATCGGCGATCCCGAAAACCGACTTCATTTCGGTGCACAGAGAGATTACGCGGACGCCTGTGGGAGCCCTTGTCGCCAAGAAGTGGATTTCTGCGCCGCGATTGCTATTGGCACTGACAACTGGCCATCGCGCATGTGCCGCGGTACAAATTCGAAGCGCTAGGCTAGGTGTGCGGATGCCACTCCGTCATCTGGAGAACATTCCCGCCCAACTTCTCGAACGCCCGCTGGCGGCACGAGAAGACGATGATCTGCTGGTCGCGTGCCTGGCGGTGCAGGGCGTCGAACATACGTTCGATGCGCTCATCGTCGGAATAGACCAGCGCATCATCGAGGATCACCGGCGCGGGGCGCCCATCGCGCGCGAGCAGGCGCGCGAAAGCCAAGCGCGTGAGGACCGATAGCTGCTCGCATGCCGCCGCTCAGGCGATTCACATCCTCCTCCAGACCGCCGCGTAGGATGGTTTGCGGAAGCAGCGTGCGCTCGTCGAATGTGATCGCGACGTCGTCGAACAGCAGGCCGAGCAACGGGCGCAACTCGTTCATGACCGGGGTGAGATAAAGGTCGCGTGCGTCCGACCGCGCGGTATCGAGCGCCCGCGTCAGCCGCGCCAGCACCGCGACTTCATGCTCGAACGCCCGGACCCTGGCTTCAGCCGCGTGCAGCGCTTCGATGGTTTCGCGCCAATTCTCCTCGACCGCTTCGTCGGATCGCGCGGCGATGCGCGCGTTCAGCCCGGACATGGTCTCGCGCAATTGATGGATTTCGGTCTCGGCCGCCTGTTCGACCGAACGGACCCGGCGCAGCGTTGCATCCACCGCGTCGAAGTCGAGCACGTCTGCGCGTTGCGCGTCGACCTCGCGCTGCGCCTCGGCGAGCGCAGCATCGCGTTCGGTGAAGCGCGTCGCCAGATCCAGCCCCCGCTGCTCGCGGTCTTCGACAGGCCCCAGGATCGCAACAATCTGCTGGTCGCGTGTCTGGAGTTTGGCGAGCGCGGTCTCCGCCGCAATGAACGCTTCCTCGGCGTGGGCACGGGCCGGCTCGGTCGCGCGGACCGTCTGCACCGCCTGCCGCCGCCGTTCCTCGGCTGCGTCGCGGGCGGCTCGGGTCTCCTCCGGGTCCGCCTTCAACTCGATCGGCTCGGGGTCGATCTCGGCAAGCGCCGCCACCGCTTCGCGCAATGCGTCCAGTCCCTCGGGAGCAAGCACTACCAGCTGCGCCCGTGCTTCGTTTGCCTGCGCTTCGATCCCCTGCGCACGTACCTGCTGTGCACGGGCCGCCGCAAGGTCGGCGATGCCCATCGATGCGAGCAGCGTACGGCGTTGTGCCTCGGCTGCATCAAGGCGCCCGTCATGTCCAGGCGCATTCGGTCGCAAGGTTATCGTGCCGATACCCAGCGCAATGAGCTGAGCATGGCCGTCATAGCCGCGTTCCTCACCATCGCCCAATGCCGTGCCGTTCATCTTCACACGGCCCACGGCGCCGCTTTCATACGCCACCGTGACGGAAGGGCGCGCCGCTTCCAGCACTGCCCGGATCCGGGCGATCTCGACATCGAGTTCGGCAAGCTCATCGACCGCACCGGTCGGCAGCCGAACCTGGGCAAGCTGCGCCTCGCACCTTTCGATCGTGTCCCGAACGGCCTCGGCGCATTTCAGCCGCGCCTTGCACTCCGTCCGCCGCCCGGCGGCCTCGAACGCCTTTGCCGCCGCGTCGAGGCGTTCGAGCAGGTCGCGCGCCGCGACAGCTTCTGCTTCGGCCTGGTTGATCTCGGTCTGCGCCCGGTCGATCGCCTCGATCGCCGCATGGCGTCGAGCAATCGCGTCGTCGCGGCGGCGAGTTGCTTCGATGCTCTCATCCGCGATCTGCCGCGCTTCGTCTAGCGCCTCCGCGAACTGCCGGTGGTCGCGTTCGGCAGTGTCACGCCGTTCACGGGCGAGCCCCAGCTCGGCTTCGGCGATCTTCAGCCTGTTGGCCTGCGCGCGCGCCGCTTCGAAGGCGGCCTCGGCGGCTTCGACCGCCCGGCGCCGGGCGTCGCGCGCTTCGGCGCTCTCCAGTTCGGCAAGTCTGCGCTGCGCCGCGCTGCGACGATCCAGCTCTTCGCGCAGTGCCGCGACTTCGTCGGCCAGCCGGCGCTCATCCACCACCAGCCGGTCGCGCGCGTCGATGGCCGCGGCGTAGCGACCGCCGGTCCTGGGGCGTCCAGTCGCCGTGACTAACACCGCACTCTCGTCGGCAACAGCGGCCATGATATCCGCCATCCGGCGGCCGCCGGTCACGGCCTCCACCTCGCCCTGGACCGATTCGAGCAAGCTGCTGCGAACCTGCCGCTCGCTATCCTCCTCGGCACGGCTGCGGCGTTCGATCCCGGTGATTCCCTGGCGCACCCACAGCAGCCCTGCCGGCCCACCGGCGCCGCCGCTGATCAGCCCAGTGATGAAATTCTCCGCCTCGTCAGCCTGGGCCAGCAGCCGGCCGGACACGAGATCCGCCACCTTGGCGAAGCGGGCGGCATAGAATTGCTTGGTGATCCGATACCGGGCGTCGCCGACCGTGATATCCGCTTCGATCAACGGATTGCCGCCGCTATAAGGTCGCAGGTTGCGCACGTCGCCGGCGGTGCTGGAATGCGGTTGGAAGAACAGGCCGTGCAGCGCCTCAAAGCTGGTCGACTTGCCGAATTCGTTGGCGGCGCACAGCACGTTAACGCCGTCGCCGATTCCTTCGATCGCGACGCCGCGCCCGGCGAAGCGCTTGACGTTGTGGAAGCGGAGCGCGGCGAGCTTCATTGCGACAACGCCTGGGCATAGCCGTAGAGGCGTGCGAGCG
>JBDZUN010000050.1:7752-16064 GCA_040255145.1 Hyphomicrobiales bacterium
GCGAGCGCGGCGATGGCGATCGCGCGATCGTTGGCCGAACGGCTCGGGTCGCTGCTTTCGGCGAGCAATGCAGCGGCCGCCTCGCGCAGCGCACCGGTGCGATCGATCCGGTCGAGATCCTCGACATCGCATTCGGTTACGAGGCCGGCCTCATCGAGATCCAGCCACGCGAAATCAGGTGCGGCGAGCGTGATTTCCGCCGTTAGCGCCGTCCGTGCCGCCAGTCCCGCGCGGCCGGTCACCACCACTTTCGCCAGCGTCTGCCGACGATCGCGCAGGCCGGGCAGGAGCGCCGCGAGAGCCGGGGCTGGATCGTCACCCGCAAGCAGATGAAGGTCGAGTGTGCGCCACGCAAAGCTCGCGATCGCGAGCGGCGTCACCTGCGGCAGCGCGCCGGCCCCGGCGATATCGACCAGCAAGGCCACGCCGGAACGATCATGCTTGAACCGATCCTGCTCAGGCGTGCCGCTATAATGCGTGTGCGGATCGACCTCGAATGCACCGTGCCAGTCTCCCAGCGCGAGATAGTCGAGGCCGGCCCGGCGCGCGCGATCCGGGGCGATCACTTCGGATGCGGCGGCATCTTCGGAGAAGCTCTGGATTGCGCCGTGCGCCAGACCGATGCGGATCGCGCCATCGGCGGTGCCTGCCCCATCCATCCACTCGCTGAGGTCGCGGCCCGGACGGCGCGTGGTGCAAGGCGCGGGCAGGAGGACGGTGTTCGCGGCCAGTTCGATCGGGGCTTGCGACGTCGCCAGCACGACATTGTCCGGCGACTCGGCAGCGAGCAGCGTCCATAACTCGGTCGCCTGCAGCGAATCGTGATTGCCGGGCAGGATTACCCAGCGGATCGGCGCATGGTGCGCCATTTCGGTAAGCGCCTGCCGCCGGACATCCGCTGCCGGGGTTTCGGTGTCGAACGTATCGCCCGCGAGCAAGATCGTGTCCGCGCCGTTCGCGTGCGCCTGTTCGGCCAGCTTGGCAAGCACCGCGTGGCGGGCCTCGCGCAATCGGCCCGGCAGGTCGCCTGAGAAATTCCCGAACCGCTTGCCGAGATGCAGGTCGCTCGAGTGGATGAAGCGGGCCATGCTCATTCCGCCTCCGGCATGGCAGGCGCGACCGGGGCGATTTCGCCGCCGCGACCGCGCGCGATCGCTTCGTCGAGCCGCGCGCGAGACCCGGCCGCAAGCCGTTCGACGCCCAGCATTCGCGCCAATTCGCGTGCCGGATCCGATTCGTCGAGCAGATCCGGATTGCTCCGAACCACCGCCGCCAGTTCTGCGAGTGGAATGTCGGGGATAGCCCGGCGCGCCTCGTCGCCATGCGGGGGGCGATAGGCGCGAATGTCCGTCACCGCGCCCGCCTTCCAGATGAACTCGCCGCTCGATTCCTGGGTCCGGTCAAAATCGTGCAGGTGCATGTCGATGCGCTCACGAATCTTCGCGCCGGTGCGCAGCCAGCCATGCGCGCGGGCTATGCGCTGGCACAGGATATCGGTGCGGAGGGGACTTTCGGTTTCGATAACCGCGACGACCATCGCCCGCAACGTATCGCGATAGGCGAAATCGAAGAAATGATCGGGCTCGGCCGCGAACACGGTCAGGTCGGTGATGCTATACCGGTCGTCTGGCCCTGCCCACGATATTGCAACCGGCGCGCGAGCCGCGGACGCCTCGGCGATCCGGACGGGCGTGATCAGCGGTGCATCGGCGGGCACTGGCTCGATCCCGATCGGTGCGGTCGCGGGCGTGACCGCCTCGGTCCGCGCGGCGACCTCGCCGTCGCGGATTCCTTCGATGCCCTGGACCTCGTGCCCCATGTTCCAGTGAGCGGTGACGCCGGCACCTGCTTCGGCATCGGCCGCGCGGCGCTTGTCGAGCAAGTCCTGCAAGGCGCCATGCAGCCGATCGGCGCAGCCGGCGGCGTCATACCACCAATCCGTCGACCACACGCGCAGCATGTTCCAGCCCAGGCCTGTCAGCACCTGCTCACGCACCTTGTCCCGGTCGCGCGCGGTCGCCGCACTGTGATACGATGCGCCGTCGCATTCGACACCCGCCAGATAGGCGCCGGCCAAATCCGGATGTCGGATGCCCAAATCGATCCGGAAGCCGGAGATGCCGACCTGCGGCACGACCATCCAGCCGCGTTGCTCGAGCTGCGCGGCCACCGCCTCCTCGAACGGCGATTCGAAGCCGCCGATCGATCCGAGGTTCTGCGACGGGAGCGCGATCGCGCCGCGCTCAGCATAGTCGAGGAACGTCTTGAGGTGCAGGATCGCGAGTCCCTTGGCCCGCGCCGGGTTGATTTGGTCGGCGGTGAAGCCCGAGAAGACGATCAACTCCTGCCGTGCACGCGTTACGGCGACGTTCAGCCGCCGCTCGCCGCCGTCGCGGTTCAGCGCACCGAAATCCATCGTCAGCTTACCCGCCGCGTCCTTCCAGAACGTGATCGAGAACAGGATGACGTCGCGCTCGTCGCCCTGCACGTTCTCGAGGTTCTTGACGATGGTGGCTTCGACCCGCTCGTCCGCGAAGAACCATTCGAGCGCAGGATCGTCGCGCCGTGCGGTGTCCAGCAGGTCGAGGATCAGCGATTGCTGCTGGGCATTGAACGTGATGATGCCGAGCGTCGGGCGGCTCTTCTCTGGCAAGGCGAGCCAGCCGCGCATACGGGTGACCGCTTTGTCGGCAACGGCCTGGGCCTCGATCCGGTTGGTGCGGCTCTTGCCACGATCGTAGATACCGTTCGGCACCTTACGGAGCCGCACCGCCCGATCCTCGACCTGCGGTGAGGGGAAGGTCACCAGCCGGTTCTGATAATAATGGTGATTGGAAAAGGCGATCAGCGATTCGCTACGGCTCCGATAATGCCAACGCAGGTCACGAACCGGGATGCCTGACGCCTTGGCCTCGTCGAGGATGCTTTCCATGTCCTTTTCGTGGTCGGCGACGTCCTCGTCATCGTCATTGCTGCCGAAGAAGTTGGTCGGCGGCAATTGCTTGGGATCACCGACGATGATGGTCTGGCGTCCGCGCGCGATCGCGCCGACCGCATCCCAGGTCGTGATCTGCGACGCCTCGTCGAAGATCACGACGTCGAACAACGCTTGGTTCGGGGGGAAATATTGCGCGATCGACAGCGGCGACATCAACATGCAAGGCGCGAGCTTGGAGAAGCTTTCGGGCATCTTGCCGATCATGTCACGGATCGATTGGCTGGGCCGTTGCAGCTCCATCTGATAGCGCAGCAGCCCCAGCTCGGAATTGCGAGGCACGCTCTGGACGGCAGGCAGTCCGTGTGCGATCGCGCCGATCACGCGGCCAGTGGCATGGCTGCGGACTAGATCGTCGATCTCGCGGAACTCGGCGATGGCGTTCTCATGCTGGAAACGGCGGAAGTCGCGCAGCACCGGATCGCCGTCCAGCACCGGCGGCAGCCACCAGCGGGCATAGCCGAGGCGAAACGCCGCCCGCGCCTGATCCGCGGGTACGACTCCACGCTCGATCTGCTCGACCAGCGCAGCGAGGCCGGAGCCGAGCGCACGGTTACGGATCCTGCACCACACCGACCAGTCGCGCAGCAGGTGTCGCGCATCCACCAATGCCCCCAGCGTTTCGGAAAGCACGAAAAGCGCGTCCGGCCTGTCATCGACCGCGACGTTGCGCCCGGCCGCCTCCGCAAAGCGGGCCTGGGCCGTTTCGAATCCCTGCCGCGCCGCAAGCAGCTTGGCCCCCGCCTGCCAGATGCCATCGGCCTCGTGGCGCGCACCGAGCGCGGCAGCGACCCGCTGCGAAACTGCTTGCACGATCTCCGCATCGCGACCGCCCAAGTGCAACGCGCTGCGCAGCCGGCCGGCGCGGTGGAGGATGTCGGAAATGGCGGCCGGATCGGTGTCGAGCCCGGCCACGGGCAACAGCCGATCGTTCAGCGGTGTCCGATCGATCGTCGCCAGGTGTTCCTTCATGCGACGCAGATTCGGCAGATCGTCTTCGGGGCGCGCCTTCCCGCTATCGGCGTAGCTCTGCAACAGTCGCGTGATCTTGCGTCGACCAAGCGCCGAGAACGGCCAGAAGGATGCGCTCGCTTCGCGCCATTGACGGTCGAGCACTTCATAGTCGAGATTGCGCACTCCGGAGACCGGGAAGGTCGCGGAGAGGTGCTGTTCGGCGTCGCGATAGGCTCCGATCGCGGCACGCAATGCCGCGAAATCGTCTGCGGCCTTCACGAAGTCCGCATGGAAAGCAATCGAGATATTGCGGTCGCGCCCTGCCTCGACCGCCTCCGCAAGCTCCGCCAGCGCGGCGATATCGGGCATCACGGGCCGGTCGTCCGCGACGAGGCCCAGTACACGGCGATAGGCGTCGAGCGCACCCGCCAGCAGATCAGCGGCGTTCCGTAACGACTGCGCGGCAGCAAGCACCTCGTCTTGTCGTGCCGCGCTCAAGTCCTCGATATCGACCAGATCGAGCGCCGGCCGTCGTTCGACCGATGCGAAGACCAGCCCCAACTCTCCGGCCAGCGTCTCCAGCGCCGCGAGCGCTGACGCCTCGTGTACCTGGCCTGGCGGCCATGCAAGCACGGGCGCCGGCGCATCGGCGGCGCGCAGCGCGATGCCGAGCGCCAGATAGGGCGTCCAGCCGTTGGGATAGGGCCGGTGCAGGGCCTCGACATAGGCGTTGAGCGTATCGCGGCGCAGCTTGAGCCGCTCGTTCACAGCGATCCATTCGGACGGATCGATCCGTGCGCCCTGTTCCCAGGAAGTCTTGAGCTGCGCCAGGAAGTGCCGCCGGTCTGCCTTGTTAGAATGCAGTTCGATGCAATGATCGCCCAGGCCATGCTCGCGCAGGCGGCGATAGACGACATCGAGCGCGGCGGTCTTCTCCGCGACGAACAGCACGGTCTTTCCTACGCCCAGGCAATTGGCGATCATGTTGGCGATCGTCTGGCTCTTGCCAGTGCCCGGCGGCCCCACGATCACGAAATCGTGCCCTTCGGCGGCGGCCAGGCTTGCCACGGTCTGCGACGAATCGGACGGCAACAGGCAGATGATGTCGGCCGGCGCATAGGCACGGTCGAGTTTTGCCTCGTCACGAAATACCGATTGCCCGCCATCGCTCGCAAAAGCCTGTTCGGGCGTATCGATCAGGTGCCGGACGATCCGATTCTCGCGCAGAGCCTCGGTCCGCTCGACGAGATCCTTCCACATCAGGAACTTGGCGAAACTGAACGTCGACAGCGCGGTTTCGTCGATCACTTCCATGCCCGGCACGTCGCGCACTGCCTTGCGCATCGTGGCCAGCACGCGCGGCACGTCGATGCCGCTGTCATCGCGGGGCAGGTCGCCGCCGAACTGCGGCAGCTTGAGATCGCAATCGCGTTCGAGGAACTGCAGCAACGTCGCGTTGAAGCGCGGCTCGTCCTCGTGGAAACGAAGGTGGAAAGGCGCGCTGGCGCTCCGGCGCTCCAGCTTCACCGGAATGAGCAGCAGCGGCGCACGATAACTGCGTTCGTCCTCCGGCTTCTTCTTCCAGCGCAGGAAACCGACCGCAAGGAACAGGGTGTTCGCGCCGCCCTCGGCGAAATCGTTGCGAACCTGGCGATGCAGGTCGATCAGGCGTGCTTCGAGCTGCGGCGCATCAAGCGGCGACGGTAGCTCGTCGCGCTGTAAGGCCTCAGCCGCGAAGCCGCGCTGCAGATCACGGCCGTGGACTTCGCGATACAAAGCCGCGTCGCGCTCTCCCAGCGGATTCTGCTGGGGCAGCGACATGATCCGGATCGCCGCGCCGTTCGCCAGCCGGTCTTCGAGATAGGCGACGTCGGTGCACAGGAACGGGATTGTCTTCTTGGACGCGGGGAAATTCAGCAGCCGGTTGCGGAGCGTCAGGTCGAGCAGCTTCTTCTGCCAGCGGTCGATGCGGCCGGCGGCCGTCGTCGGCTTCTCCTCGATCTGCAGATCCGGCAGGTCATTGAACGAAGGCGCCGCGGGCAGTGACAGCTCCGCGACCGGGACGTTTTCGACATCCGCGGCAGCATCGCGCCGCGACACCTCGTGCGAGGCGAGCGGCGTAATGCCGCCGCTGCGCGCGCGTCGCACGTCGATCGCAGCGACGAAGGCGTGCACCTCGTCCTCGCTCATCCGGTGATCGAGCGCGTGTTGCGCCGCATCCATCGCCATCGTCGGGCGGTGTGTGACGCCAGTCGTCTCGAACACGATCAGTTCGCGCGACGCCAGGGCTTTGCGGACCTCCATCTGGTCAGTCTCGATGGTGTTGCCGAAGGTCCGCTTGGTGAGCCAGACACCAATCGCCGCATGGCCCTGGAACATCAGGATCACTGGATACAGGCCTGCGCCTTCCAGCGCTGCGGCGAACAGCAGGGTCGTATCGAGACAGGTGGCGAGCCGTTCGTCGGCGATCGTCGCGGGGCGTCGCACCTTCTGTCCGCGATCCTCGAAGCTGGCCGGCGGCTCGGCATAATGGATGCCCATGCCCGCGATGGCCGAATAGATTGCAGCGCCAAGCATATAGGCGCGCTGCGGATCGCCCGATTGATACCCGTCGAGCCCGCTCGGATGCCCATGCTCCGCCAGTCGATCAGCCGAGGTGCGCAGGATGAGGGCGATGGCGGGATCATTGGGCATCACAAAGGCGGGTAGCAGCTGCGCCATGTCGGCGACACCACCCCATTCGTCACGCGCGAGCAGGCGGATCGGAACCCGCTGCTCATCCAGCACGGTGTCGGCCGCCAACAGCTTTAGCGTGATTTCGCCCCGCTCGGCTTCATTCAGGCCCGCGAGATAATCGGCGTCCAGGTCGACCTTGCAATCGCTGAGCGATAGGCTGTCACCTGGGGCGAGCCGGTCGATCGTCCAGATCTTGGAGCGAAGGAAAGCAGGGCTGGAGCTGAGTTCAACCCGAATATTTTCGTGATGCGACCTGCTGGTGTTGTCGATCTGGATCGAGCGGACGACAGGGATCGCATTCTGATACGAAGCATAGGTGAAACTTCCAGCGATGTCCGCGGTGATTAGCGCCTCGTTTGTGCTCGCGTCGCCGGTTTCCGCTTCGGTGAACCTCTGATTGCCAGTCTCGTCCATGTGCCCCCCGGATCGGGATGAGAGGCTAACTAAACATCTGGATGTTAAAAAGACCTAAAATGCAACTCCGGGTAACTCTGTGTCTGGCCGGAGCAACGGCGCTTATCCAAGGGCTTTGTGGGCAGCTTTCGCCTTGCGCATCTACAAGCTGACGTTCCGTTGTCGGCCGAAAGTGGATCGGATTGTCCCGAGGGATGGATGCGTTGAAGAAGTAAACCCGCTGGCCGTTTGTGGTCCATACCTCATCAAATATCCATCCTGCGATCCTCTCATAGTGCTCGGAGTATGCCACGAATGGTTTATGAAGACCTTTATTGCCCTGCCTCTTCTATTTTCCGGCCTTTTGCTTCGCGCGGTAAGCCGCCCAGATATCTTCGATTGGCTCCGCCTCGGGCTTCCGTTATTCGCTTGATGGCTTTCGGCGAGTAGCGTGGGTGCGTGATCCCGCCAATCGCGATTTTCTTAAAGCACTCTGGATCGTCACGTAGATTGAGGTGGTCGACCACAGCCCGAGACTTGGGGATCGTAAGGCCCACCTTTTTCGCCAGTGGAGCGGCGCCGAGGCTGTAGAAATCGAGTTCGTTCACGCGCCGCACCGCCACAACCGCGCCGGTTCCCTCGCCTTCCTTCAATAGCTGGACGGGGGTGCCTTCGTTCTTGGTCAGTCGTAGACTAAGGCTCGGTCCTTCATGCTCCGCCGTGATGTTGATCGAAGCCACGCCGGGAAAAACGGAAGTCCAGGCTTCCCCGCCTGAAAGCCTCTTGCACACCTTCTCGAGTTCACGGTCACTGGGTTGCTCGTAGTCGCCGTTCACCGCGCTCTCGAGAACGGCGAGACTGCGCGCCTTCGCGAACCGCGTCCATTTTCCGGCGCGTCCCCGGCGCCAGCAGCGCCTTGATCTCGTCCACTTCATTATCGAACAGGGCAGACAAATCCTTGGGAGCAGTGGTCGAGATCGGAAGAACCCGCTCGGGAAGGTGAATAATCAGTTTCTCCTTAAAGACATCGTCGTGGATGTCGCGGAATAGCGTCACGCCCGCCTGGGCGTAGAAGTAAAGCTGATGCTCGGACAGATCGATCAGGTAATGCTGGGCCGCATCCCGCTGGCCGTTTATGGTCTGCAGCGTCAGCGCCTGCTCGTCTGTCAGGAACCTAGATGTTTGATCCCAGATTTTGATGGTGCGATTTTTTCCCACGAGTGGAAGGAAGCGC
>JBDZUN010000325.1:0-3026 GCA_040255145.1 Hyphomicrobiales bacterium
TGCCCTATTTCGGCATCTGCTTCGGCATGCAGATGGCGGTGATCGAGGCGGCGCGGAACCTCGCCGGCCTGCCGGCGGCCAATTCGACCGAATTCGGCCCGTGCCAGGATCCGGTCGTCGGTCTGATGACCGAATGGATGCGCGGCAGCGACCTGGTCCGGCGCAGCGCCGACGGCGATCTGGGCGGCACCATGCGCCTCGGCGCCTACGGGGCGCGGCTCAAACCCGGCTCCAAGATCGCGAACATCTACGGCGACATCGAAATCAGCGAACGCCACCGCCATCGGTTCGAGGTCAACACCAATTACCGCGGGCTTCTCGAAGGCGCCGGGCTGTCGTTTTCCGGGATGTCGCCGGACGGGCTTCTGCCCGAGACGATCGAGCTGCCGGACCACCCCTGGTATATCGGGGTGCAGTTTCACCCCGAGCTGAAGTCGAAGCCGTTCGCGCCGCATCCGCTGTTCGGCTCGTTCATCGCCGCTGCGGTGGCGCAGTCGCGGCTGGTGTGAGGCGATGACATGACGACGGCGATGCGCACCGTAAAAATCGGATCGGTCGAGGTCGCGAACGACAGGCCGCTGTCGCTGATCGCCGGCCCATGCGCGATGGAAAGCCGCAGCCACGCGCTCGAAATGGCCGCCGCGATCAAGGAGATCGCCGGCCGCGTCGGCATCGGCGTGATCTACAAGACCTCGTTCGACAAGGCGAACCGCACCTCGCTGCGCGCCAATCGCGGCGTCGGCATGGACGCGGCGCTGCCGGTCTTCGCCGAGATCCGGGAGACATTCGGCCTGCCGGTGCTGACCGACGTGCATGAATCCTGGCAATGCGCGCCGGTGGCCGAGGCCGTCGACGTGTTGCAGATCCCGGCATTCCTGTGCCGTCAGACCGACCTTCTGCTGGCGGCGGCCGCGACCGGGCGGGCGGTCAACGTCAAGAAGGGCCAGTTCCTGGCGCCGTGGGATATGCAGAACGTGGTCGCCAAGCTGATCGATTCGGGCAATCCGAATGTGCTGGTGACCGAGCGCGGCTCAAGCTTCGGCTACAACACCCTGGTGACCGACATGCGGGCGCTGCCGATCCTGGCCGAGACCGGCCAGCCGGTCGTGTTCGACGCGACCCATTCGGTTCAGCAGCCGGGCGGGCAGGGCGGCTCCAGCGGCGGCCAGCGCGAATACGTGCCCGTGCTGGCGCGCGGCGCAGTCGCGATCGGCGTTGCGGCGGTGTTCCTGGAGACCCACGAAGACCCGGACAGCGCGCCATCGGACGGGCCGAACATGGTTCCGCTCAAGGACTTGGAAGTCTTACTTGAGGAATTGATGGCGTTCGACCGGCTGGCCAAGCGGCGGATCGCTCAGCGCGCCTCCGTATAGCGCGCATAGCCTTGGGCGCGAAGCCGGCAGGCCGGACAGTCGCCGCAGCCATACCCCCAATCGTGCTGTTCGCCGCGCCGGCCGAGATAGCAGGTATGCGTCTCGGCGCGGATCAGGTCGACCAGGGCCGTGCCGCCGAGTTCCTCGGCCAGGCGCCAGGTGGCGGCCTTGTCGATCCACATCAGCGGTGTGTGGATGACGAAGCGTCGGTTCATGCCCAGGCCGAGCGCGACCTGCACCGCCTTGATCGTGTCGTCACGGCAGTCGGGATAGCCCGAGAAGTCGGTCTCGCACATACCGCCCACCAGGTGGCGGATGCCGCGCCGGTAGGCGAGCGCGGCGGCCACCGTCAGGAACAGGATGTTGCGGCCCGGCACGAAGGTGTTGGGTAAACCGTCGGACGTGAAAGCGATTTCGGCGTTGCTGGTCAATGCCGTGTCGCTGATGCGACCCAGCACACCGAGGTCGATCAGGTGATCCTCGCCGATCCGCCCGGCCCAGCCCGGAAAGCCGGCGCGCAGTCGATCCCGCACCACCGTGCGGCATTGCAGCTCGACCGCGTGGCGCTGGCCGTAATCGAACCCGATCGTCTCGACGCGGGCGAAGCGCTCGAGCGCCCAGGCGAGGCAGGCGGTCGAATCCTGGCCGCCGGAAAACAGCACCAGCGCGGCGTCCGCCTGGATATCGTCGGGACTTTGGTTCATCGCGCCGCGATTGGTGGGCGCGGCGTCGGCATCGTCAAGTGGCCTGATGGTTTCGTCCACCGCCGGCTTCGGCTAGAACGGCGCAACTTCGCGCAACAGGGAACCCGACCGACATGACCGGCATCGCCGACATCCACGCCCGCGAAATCCTCGACAGCCGCGGCAACCCGACCGTCGAGGTCGACGTTACGCTCGAAACCGGCGCGATGGGCCGCGCGGCGGTGCCGTCCGGCGCCTCCACCGGCGCGCACGAGGCGGTCGAGCGGCGCGACGGCGAGCGGCGCTATGGCGGCAAGGGCGTGTTGGGGGCGGTCGAGGCGGTCAACGGCGAGATATTCCAGGCGCTGGCCGGCTTCGACGCCGAGGAGCAGGAGCATATCGACCGCAGCCTGATTGAGCTCGACGGCACGGAGAACAAGAGCCGCCTGGGCGCCAACGCCATCCTCGGCGTTTCGCTGGCGGTCGCCAAGGCGGCGGCGCAGGAGGTCGGGCTGCCGCTCTATCGTTATGTCGGCGGCGTCGCGGCGCACATCCTGCCCGTGCCGATGATGAACATCGTCAATGGCGGCGTGCACGCCGACAACCCGATCGACATCCAGGAATTCATGATCCTGCCGGTTTCCGCCCCGACCGTGGCGGACGCCGTGCGCATGGGCGCCGAGGTCTTCCATAAGCTGAAGGCGCGGCTGAAGGACGGCGGCTACAACACCAATGTCGGCGACGAAGGCGGTTTCGCGCCGGCGCTCGCCTCGGCCGACGAGGCGCTCGGCTTCATCATGCGCGCGATCGAGGATGCCGGGTACCGGCCCGGCGAGGATATCTGCCTGGCGCTCGACGCCGCCTCGACCGAATTCTTCAAGGACGGCCGCTATCATCTTGAAGGCGAGGGCAAGGTGCTCGATGCCGACGGCATGATCGCCTATTACGCCGACCTGCTGGACCGCTTTCC
>JBDZUN010000051.1:0-15494 GCA_040255145.1 Hyphomicrobiales bacterium
GGTTTGTCGCGTTTCCGAACCGCAAAAGTGGCATCCACTTTTGCTGGAAACGCTCCAGGCGGTGGAAAAGCCGCGCCAGCGGGCGCTGTCCTGGCGTAGAATGCCGGGAACGACGATCGTCCGGATAAGAGGAGGTTCCGATGGTGGATCAAGCGAATGCGGCGAATGCGGACACCATCGCCGTGCGTGACGTGACCCTGCGCGACGGGTTGCAGAGCGTCCGTTCCTTCGTGCCGCCGGAGGAGAAGATGGAGATTTTCGGGCTGCTGCGGCGCGCCGGGGTGCCCGAGGTGCAGATCACCTCCTTCGTCAATCCGGTCAAGGTGCCGCAACTGGCCGACGCCGACCAGGTCTTCCCGCAGGCCTTCGCCGCGATGCCCGACGTCAACGTGCTCGCGGTCAACCTGCGCGGCTACCGCCGCGCGGTCGAGGCGGGCGCTAAGTCCATCGACGCCGTGGTCTCGGTCAGCGAGACCTACAACCGCAAGAACGCCAACCGGTCGAGCGAGGACAGCTTTCGCGAGATCGAGACGATGCTGGCGGAGGCGGAGCGCGACGGCGTCACGCTGGGCACCGCGCTGGCCAATTGCTTCCACTGCTTCTTCGAGGACCGCATCGGCCAGGACAAGGTGCTGGCCGGCCTGCGCCGGCTGGCCGACAAGGGCGCGCAGACGGTGTGGATCTGCGACACCACCGGGCACGCCTATGCCGACGAGGTCCGGGCGCTGCTGCCGAAATGCATGGACCAGGGGGTCGAGATCGGCCTGCACCTGCACGACACCGAGGGCCGCGCGGTCGAGAACGCCATGGCCGGGGTCGAGGCGGGGGTGCGGCGCTTCGATGCGGCCCTGGGCGGCATCGGCGGCTCGCCCTTCACGCCCGGCGTCGGCGGCAATCTGTCGCTCGAAGGCTTCGTGTTGACCCTGGCCGAGAAGGGCCGGCGGACCGGCATCGATCCGAAGGGGCTGGAGGCGGCGCGCATCCGGCTGATCGCCGCGCTCGAAAGCGCGCAAAGCCTCGATAGCGCGGCCTGACCCTGATCGCGCCTGGGCTTCGGCCCCGGACGGCATGGCGCGGCGCGGCGGATCGCAGACGCTTGCGGGGGCCGCGAATCCGAAGCACGCTTCGCCCCCTCAACATTGGAGGGGGGAAGCCATGATCCATCGTACCTGCCCCGCGCGGCCGCGCGGTGCCCGTCTGGCTGTCGCATTGGGCGCCGCGCTGGTCCTCGGCTTGCCGTTCGCGGGCGCGGAGGCGGCCGATACCGCGCCGGTGACCGCCGCCCAGCCTGCTGCGCCGGCGGGCGCCCGGCCTGCTGCGCCGGCGGCCGCGCAGACGGCCACGTCGTCCGACCAGGCCACGACCGAGCCGCCGATCAAGGTCAACCCGCTGATCGCGGAAAAGCTGCCCAACGTGCCGGGCAACACGCTGACCGCGGTCCAGGTCGTGGTGGAGCCCGGCGCGTCGATGCCGAGCCATCATCACGCCGGCTTCGTCTACGCCTATGTCCTGTCGGGCAAGATCCGCTCGCAGATCGGCGGCGGCAAGGCCCGTACCTATAAAACCGGGCAGAGCTGGACCGAGCCGCCGGGCAGCAAGCACACGTTGTTCGAGAATGCGAGCAAGAAGAAGCGGGCCAAGGTGCTGGCCGTGTTCGTCGCCCCCGACGGCGCGCAATTGACCACGATGGACAGATAGGCCGGTTCCCGGCCGCCGGCGGCGGGGTAGCGGCTATTCCGCCGCCATCGCCATCGTCGCCGGGCGGCTGCGCACCAGACGGCCGGGCCGGGCGCCGGTCTCCTCGCCGTTCTCCACGGTGGCGGTGCCGGCCTTGATGGTTGCCACATAACCCTCGGCGCGCTGGATCAGGCGACCGGAACCGCCGGGCAGGTCGCGCACATATTGCGGCACCGCCAGGCGCAGGTTGTCGTAGTCGATGAGGTTGAGGTCGGCGAGATGGCCGGCGCGCACCAGCCCGCGATCGGCCATGTTCATGGCCAGCGCCGTGTCGCGCGTCTGCTTCTTGACCACCCATTCGAGGCCCAGCCGCGGCCCTCGCGTGCGGTCGCGCGTCCAGTGGGTCAGCAGGAAGGTCGGCACCGCGCCGTCGCAGACGGTGTTGCAATGGGCGCCGGCATCCGAGCCGCTCAGCACCGAATGCGGATGTTCCAGCATGGTGCGCACGGCCTCCAGGTCGCCGTTGGCGTAAGAGACCAGCGGGAACAGCAGGAACGCCTGGCAGTCGTTCTCGAGCAGCAGGTCGTAGCCGACCTCCTTCGCGCTGCGGCCCTGGCGTTCGGCGATCGCCGCGACGCTCTCGGCCAGCGAGGGTTCGTAATTGTTGTCCGGCCCGAGCACGAAAGTGCGCGGCCACGGATTTTCCGACAGCCGCTTCCATTCGTCGTCGATCGGGTCGTGGTCGGCCAGGATGCGGGCGCGAACCGCCGGGTCGCGCAGGGCGCGGCGGCGCTCGTCCTCCGGCAGCTTCGACAGCGCCTGATAGGTCGGATAGCGGCTGAACGGGTTGTTCGACTGGAAGCTGAACAGGACGCCGGCGGCGCGGCCGAAGATCAGCGGCGTCAGGCGGGTGCCTTCGGCCTTCGCCGCCTCGACCTCGGCCAGGATGTCGCGCCAAAGGTCCGGGCGTTCCTCGTACTGCACCAGCAGGAATTGCAGTTCGCAGCCGGATTTCTTGGCGACGCGGCGCAGGAAGCGGATTTCGTCCATGTGCCCGTCGGGGCTGTCGCCGGCGACGCCGAGCGGCACCGCCTCCAGGATGCCGTGGCCGGAATCGCGGATGGCGCGGCCGATCGCAACCAGCTCCGCTTCGTCGGCGAAGGTACCGGGCACCAGCGTGCCGTCGAGCGCGCGGTGATAGAGCGTGCGCGAGGTGGAGAAGCCGAAGGCCCCGGCGCGCAATGCTTCGCCGACGATCCCGGCCATCGCGGCGCGGTCGTCCGCCGTCGCCGGCTCCTCGGTCTCGGCGCGCTTGTCCATTACGTAAGCGCGCAGCGGACCGTGGGCGAGCAGGGCGCCGACGTCGATGGCCCGCGGCATGGCGTCCAGCGCGTCGAGATATTCTGGAAAGCTTTCCCACGCCCAGCGGATGCCGTCATGCAGCGCGGTGCCGGGGATTTCCTCGACACCCTCCATCAGGTCGATCAGCCAGCGCCGCCGGTCCGGGCGGGCCGGCGCGAAGCCGACGCCGCAATTGCCCATCATCACCGTAGTGACGCCGTTGTGGAACGACGGGCTGAGCAGCGGGTCCCAGGTCGCCTGGCCGTCGTAATGGGTGTGGATGTCGACGAAGCCGGGCGTCACCAGCAGGCCGTCGGCGTCGATCGTGCGCCGGGCCGCGCCCGAGACCTTGCCGACCTCGACGATCTTGCCGCCGGTGACCGCCACGTCGCCGGTGAACGCAGCTTCGCCGCTGCCGTCCACGATGCGCCCGCCCTTGATTAGAAGGTCGAACATGCTGGCTCCTCCCATTGACCGCCGGCTGTGATGCAGCCCGCTTATTGTTCTGTTGGTCAATAGGGTAGGCACGGAGGGCGCTGCGGGTCAACGCGAAAGCCGATGGCCGTATCTCAATGTCGTCGCGAGAAGCGTCAGCGACGGTCCGGGATCCATAAGTGTCCGTAATGGATCCCGGCTTGCACGGCCTGCAGCCGCCTGGCCGGGATGACAAGTGGGGGTGGTTTGCCGCGGCGGTTACGCCTGCATGCGCTTGGCGACCTCCTCCAGCATGATTTCGGTGGTGCCGCCGCCGATCGACTGGATGCGCGCGTCGCGCGTCATGCGCTCGATCGCCGCTTCGCGCAGATAGCCGAAGCCGCCGTGGAACTGCATGCAGTCGTACATCACCTGGTTGACCAGCTCGCCGCAATAGGCCTTGGCCATCGAGACCTCGCGCACGCATTCGCGCCCGCGCGAATCCATCCAGGCGGTGTGGTAGACGAGGCGCCGCCCGGCCTCGACCTTGGCGGCGAGGGCGGCCAGGCGCTGGCGGATCGCCGGCTTCTCCCATAGCGTCGTGCCGAACGCCTTGCGCTGGCCGCAATAGTCGAGCGTCAGGCTGATCGCCGCCTGGCATTCGCCCAGCGCCTGGGCGGAGAGCACCGACCGCTCGTTCTGGAAGTTGCGCATGACGGCATAGAAGCCGCGGTTCTCCTCGCCCAGCAGGTTCTCCGCCGGCACGCGCACGTCCTCGAACACCAGCTCCGCGGTGTCCGACGACAGCCAGCCGTGCTTGTGCAGGCTGCGTCCGACACTGAAGCCCGGCGTGCCCTTCTCGACAATGAATATCGAAATGCCGCGCGTGCCCTTGACGTCGGGGTCGGTCTTGGCCGCGACGAAATAGATGTCGGCGTGGACGCCGTTGGTGATGAACATCTTGGTTCCGTTCAGCACCCAGTCGTCGCCGTCGCGCCGGGCGCGCGAGCGGATGCCGGCGACGTCGGAGCCCGCATCGGGCTCGGTCACGCCGATCGCGCAGATCTTGCGGCCGGCGATGATGTCGGCGAGATAGCGGTCGAGCTGCGCCTTGCTGCCGGCATTGACCAGGTGCGGCGAAGCCATGTCGGTATGCACCAGCGCGGTGACGGCGAAGCCGCCGAAGGTGGATTTGCCCAGCTCCTCGGCATAGACGACGCTGCCCAGCGTATCCATGCCGGCGCCGCCATATTCCTCGGGATAGCGGATGCCCAGGAAGCCCAGTTCGCCCATGCGGCGCAGCACGGCGCGCGGCACGAAGCCGTCTTCCTCCCACTGCTCGCCGTGCGGCTTGACCTCCGTCTCGACGAAGCGCCGCACCTGGTCGCGCAGCATCACGTGCTCCTCGCGCAGGTACGGGTCCTCGCCGGCATTGTCCAGCAGGGCTGCGTCCGCCGCGGTGAGAGACGTCATCGTTTCCTCCTGTACCGGACCGGCGCCGAGGGCGGGCCGGGATTGTCGCGCGGAAAGGACCACATGCTATAGGAACCGTCCAGAGGCAGGTGTCCGATTCTGACAGGTTGCATGATGGCCGGTCCGCTTCTTCCCGTATTGCAGAGCCGGGTCGCCGTCGGTGGGCCGGAATTCCGCGCCAATCAGGCGCATTGTGCCGGCCTGCTGGCCGAACTGCGCGCCGCGCTGGCGCACAGCGCCGCGGGCGGCGGCGACAAGCTGGTCGCGCGGCATCGTCAGCGCGGCAAGCTTCTGGTGCGCGACCGCATCGACCTGCTGGCCGACCCGCTGACCCCGTTCCTGGAACTGTCGCCGCTGGCCGGATGGGGCCTCTACGACAACGAGGTGCCGGCCGCGGGCATCGTCACCGGCATCGCGATGGTCCAGGGCACGCCGTGCATGATCATCGCCAACGACGCGACCGTGAAGGGCGGGTCGTTCTTCCACGAGACGGTCAAGAAGCACGTCCGCGCCCAGGAGATCGCGTGGGAGAACCGGCTGCCCTGCCTCTATCTGGTCGATTGCGGCGGCGCCTTCCTGCCGGAACAGGACCGCGTCTTCCCCGACAAGGGCCATTTCGGCACCACCTTCTACAACCAGTGCCGCATGTCGGCCGACGGCCTGCCGCAGATTTCGGCGGTGTTCGGCGGCTGCACCGCCGGCGGGGCCTATATCCCGGCTTTGTCGGACGAGGTGGTGATGGTGCGCGGCAATGCCCGCATCCATCTGGGCGGGCCTTCGATCGTCAAGGCCGCGATCAACGAGGAGGTCGACGCCGAAACCCTCGGCGGCGCGGCGATGCATACCCAAGTCTCCGGCGTCTCGGACTATCTGGCCGAGGACGAGGTCGCGGCTTTGCGCAAGCTGCGCGACATCGTTGGCGGGCTGAACATCTCGCGCCCGTGCCACGCGGCGACCAGGCCGGCGCGGCCGCCGCTCTATGACCCGGACGAGATCGCCGGCATCGTGCCGAGCGATCCGCGCACGCCCTATGACGTGCGCGAGGTGCTGGCGCGCATGGTGGACGGCAGCGAGTTCCAGGAATTCAAGCCCGGCTGGGGTTCGACGCTGGTCTGCGGCACCGCATACCTGCACGGCTATCCGGTCGGCATCCTGGGCAATAACGGGCCGCTGTTCTCCGAATCCTCGGTCAAGGGCGCGCACTTCATCGAATTGTGCGACCAGCGCAACATCCCGATCCTGTTCCTGCAGAACATCACCGGCTTCATGGTCGGAACGGAGGCGGAGCGCGGCGGCATCGCCAAGCACAGCGCGAAGCTGGTCTATGCCGTCGCGGCGGCGCGGGTGCCGCGCTTCACGGTGCTGGTCGGCGGCTCCTACGGCGCCGGCAATTACGGCATGTGCGGGCGCGGCTTCGGCCCGCGCTTCCTGTTCGCGTGGCCGACGGCGCGCATCGCGACGATGAGCCCGGACATCGCGACCAACGTGCTGCTCGAATTGCGGCGGGCCAGCGTCAAGCGCGATCAAGCCTCCGATACCGAGCTCGCGGAGATCGAGGCGCGCACCCGCGCCCAGTTCACCGAGCAGAGCGATCCGTACTACGCGACCGCGCGACTGTGGGACGACGGCATCATCGAGCCGGCGCAGACGCGCGACGTGATCGGCCTGTGCCTGGCGCTGGCGGCCGCCGACCCGCCGCAAACCGGCCGCGCGCCGGTCTATCGGATGTAGGCGGAGGGTTCCGTGTTTCGTTCCGTTCTGATCGCCAATCGCGGCGAAATCGCCTGCCGCGTCGTCCGTACCTGCCGGCGGCTCGGCATTCGCGCGGTCGCCGTCTATTCGGACGCCGACGCCGGCGCGCTGCATGTGCGGCTGGCGGACACGGCCGTGCGCATCGGGCCGGCGGACGCGGCGTCGAGCTACCTGGACGCCGAAGCGGTGGTCGACGCCGCCCGCCGCAGCGGGGCGGAGGCGATCCATCCCGGCTACGGCTTCCTGTCCGAGCGCGCGGTGCTGCCCGAACTGTGCGCCGCCAATGGCATCGGCTGGATCGGCCCGCATGCCGAGGCGATCCGGCGCATGGGCTCCAAGATCGAATCGAAGCGCATCGCGCGCGAGGCCGGGGTGCCGTGCGTGCCCGGCTATCAGGAGGACGCGCAGGACGATGCGGCCTTCGCCGCGGCGGCGGAGCGCATCGGCTATCCGGTGTTGATCAAGGCGTCGGCCGGCGGAGGCGGGCGCGGCATGCGCCGGGTCGCACGGCCAGACGACCTGGCCGAGGCGCTGGCCTCCGCGCGCGCAGAGGCGAAGGCGGGCTTCGGCGATCCCGCCTTGCTGCTCGAAAAGCTGATCGAACGGCCCCGGCACATCGAAGTCCAGCTCGCCGGGGACAAGTACGGCAACCTCGTGCATCTGTTCGAGCGCGAATGCTCGATCCAGCGCTACTACCAGAAGGTGATCGAGGAGGCGCCGGCGCCCAACCTGAGCGACGAGACGCGCGCGAGATTATACGACGCGGCGCTGCGGCTCGGGCGCGCGATCGGCTACGATTCGCTCGGCACGGTGGAATTCCTGCTCGATGCCGGCGCGAAAGGCGCGGCGGCCGGACCCTGGTTCCTGGAGATGAACACGCGGCTTCAGGTCGAACATCCGGTGACGGAGGAAATCACCGGCCTCGACCTGGTCGAATGGCAGATCCGGATCGCGGCGGGCGAGCCGCTGCCGCTGCCGCAGGACCGGATTGTCGCGCGCGGTGCGGCGATCGAGGCGCGCCTGAACGCCGAGGATCCGGCGGCCGATTACCGCCCCTGCCTCGGCACGGTGGTCGAATTCGCGGTGGAGGAGCGGCCGGGTCTGCGCGTCGATACCGGCATCGCCGCCCGCAGCGCCGTGACGCCGCACTACGATTCGCTGCTGGCCAAGGTGATCGGTTTCGGCGCGGACCGCGCCGCCGCGGCCAACAGCCTGTCGGCGGGGCTGGGCGACCTCGCTTTGCTCGGGGTCGGGTCGAACCAGGAATTCCTGCGGGTGATCGTCGATCATCCGCTGTTCCGAAACGGCGCGGCCACCACCCGGTTCCTGGGCGAGGCCTTCCCGGACGGTTGGCACACGGAGGAATGCACGGCCGATGTCGTGGCCGCCGCCGCGGCCTGGGCGGAGGCGCAGGCGTCCGATCGGCCCGACGCTTCACTCGGCCCCTGGGCCGGCCTGGGCGGGTTCCGTGTGCTCGCGCCGGCCGGCCGGCCGGCGCGGGTCGCCCTGCGGGTCGAGGCGCCCGGCGGGCCGCGCGACCTGGAACTGACTGGCGGCGCCGGCCGTTACGCCGTCTCGGCTGGGGACGAATTGTGGGACGCCGCCGTCTCCGCGTCCGGCGGCCGGGTCACGGTCGACCATGACGGCCGGATAGCGACCTACCGGGTCGCGGTCGAGGGTAGTCGGGTCCACCTGGCTTGCGACGGACGCTCGGTCAGCCGCCGCGTCGCACCGCGGGTGGATTGGCTGGATGCCGGCGAGGCAGGCGGCGAGGGCGATGGCGGCGGTCGCGTCGTCGCCACCCTGCCGGGGCTGGTCAGTTCGGTCGCTGTGGAACCGGGCCAGGCGGTGGCCAAGGGCGAGACGGTCGTCGTGCTCGAGGCGATGAAACTCCTGCACGCCCTGCCCGCGCCGGTGGCGGGGCGGGTCGCGGCCATCCTGTGCGCGGCGGGTCAGACGGTCGCGGCCGGCGCGGCCCTGGTGGAGATCGAACCGGACGCGGTCGTGGGTTCCGCCGATGGCGCCGTGGAGCGATCGGTGCCATCGTAGCGCGGCAGGAGACAGGACGACGGGAGGCGAAGGATGAGCCTGGTCGAGGATGACGATCTGCGCGAATGGCGCCACGCCATCCACAGCCACCCGGAGACCGCGTTCGAGGAGGAGCGCACCGCCGCCTTCGTCGCCGAGCGGCTGGAGAGCTTCGGCGTCGAGGTGCATCGCGGCCTCGCCAAGACCGGCGTGGTCGGCGTGCTGCGCCGGGGCGAGGGACCGTCGATCGGCCTGCGCGCCGACATGGACGCGCTCCATATCCACGAGCAGACCAACCTGGCCTACGCCTCGCGCAACCAGGGACGCATGCATGCCTGTGGCCATGACGGCCATACCACGATGCTGCTGGGCGCGGCGCGCGCGCTGGCGCGCGATCCGGAATTCGCCGGCACCGTCCATTTCATCTTCCAGCCGGCCGAGGAGAACGAGGGCGGCGGCCGCCGCATGATCGAGGACGGCCTGTTCCAACGCTTTCCGATGGAGGCGGTGTTCGGCCTGCACAACTGGCCCGGCCTGCCGGTCGGGCAGATCGGCGTGCGCAGCGGCCCGGTGCTGGCGTCGTTCGACATCTTCGAGGTGACGGTGACCGGCCGCGGCGCGCATGCCGCGATGCCGGACCAGGGCGTCGATTCGGTGCTGGCCGCGACGCAGATCGTCGGGGCGTGGCAGAGCATCGTCAGCCGCAATATCAGCCCGCTCGACGCCGCGGTGATCAGCGTCACCCAGATCCATGCCGGCGACACCTGGAACGTGATCCCGGCCGAGACGCTGCTGCGCGGCACGGTGCGCGCGTTCCGCCCCGCGGTCCAGGACCGGGTCGAGCAGCGCATGCGCGAGATGGCCGAGCACATCGCCCAGGGCTTCGGCGCCGAGATCGCGTGGCGCTACGAACGGCGCTATCCGGCCACCATCAACAGCGAGGCGGAAGCCGAGCTAGCGCGGCAGGCGGCGGTCGCGGCGTTCGGCGAGGCGGCGTTCCGCGCCGACCTGCCGCCGACCATGGGCGCCGAGGATTTCGCGTTCATGCTGCAGGAAAAGCCGGGCGCCTACGCCATGATCGGCAACGGGCCGAGCGACGGCGGGCGCAACCTGCACAGCCCGCATTACGACTTCAACGACGAGGTCCTGCCGCTGGGCGTGCGCTATTGGCTCGCGGTGGTCGATCGCTATCTCGGCTCCGGAAAAGGCTGACAAGGGGGGAAGATGGCGCGCCTGCCGACGATTTCCGACGACGCGGCCCCGGCCGAGGTCGCGCGCCTGTTCGACGGCGTGCGGGCGCGCGGCATCACGGTGCCGAACCTGTACCGGGTGCTGGCCAATTCGCCGGCGATGCTGCGGACGTGGCTCGACTTTGCGTGGTCGCTGCGCCTCGACGCCAAGACGCCGCGCCCACTGCGCGAACTGATGATCATGCGCGGCGCACAGCTCTCGGAGGCCGAATACGAATGGGCCCATCATTGGCCGATGGCGTCGGATGCCGGCGTGCAGGAGGACAAGCTGCGCGCGCTGGCGACATGGCGCGACAGCGACCTGTTCGACGCCGAGGAACGGGCGGTGCTGCGCCTGGCCGACGAGGTCGCGAGCCACGCGGCGGCGTCGGAGGAATGCCTGGCCGAGCTGAAGACCCGGTTCGCCGCCGACGCGGTCATCGAGCTGGTGCTGACCGCGTCGTTCTACGTCTGTGTCGGGAAGTTCCTGAAGTCGCTCGCGATCGACGTCGAACCGGATTACGAGGCCTATCGCCCGTAAAGCATGGTCAGATTAGATTGAACTTGCCGTAAACTCTGCTGTCATCCCTCCGGCGGGCTTTCCACCGGCTGCGCCGGCGGAACCTTTGCCCGCCTCCGCCCGCGGAGGCGGGGATCCAGTAAACGTCGAGGCAAAAAGTACTCTCAGAATCGTCTGTTTACTGGATCCCGGCTCGCGCACGGCTCCACCTTCGGCGGCCGTCCAAAACCAGCGCGATGCGCCGGCTTTGGAGCCTGGGCCGCCTTCGCCGTGCTTGGCCGGGATGACAACAACGATGATTCCATCTGACCATAAACCGCCTTACATGCCGCAGACTTGATCTGTGTACGAAAAAAGGGGAGCCGAAGCTCCCCCTTTCGCATTCGTGGCATCCAATTTTGCGGGAAACGCTCTAGGCGCCCAATTGCTGGATGGCCTGCTCCGTGCAGTAGCTGTCGTAGAGTTTCGCATCGTTCATCGTGGTCTGGTAGCCGCCCGGCAGCGACTTGACCAGCTGGAGCTTCGAGATGTTGTCCGACTGGATGTCGTGGGAATGGACGAAGACCCACGACCACATCGGCTTGCCGTTGGGCTCCTTGAAGGCATTGCCCTTGGCGTCTTCGTACATGTCGAAGCCGCCTTCCCACTGCTTCCACATCTGGCCGCGACGGTCGAAAGTGATGTGGACCAGCGGGCCGTTATTGCGTGTGTCGAACCAGATCCACTTCTTGCCGTAGGGCGAGCGAGGATAACGGGTCGGCTCCATCTCGACCACGACCGCCTCCGGAACCAGCTCGACCGCCGAGCGGAAGAATCGCTGGCCGTTCGCGCCGCCGACATTCTGCTTGGTCCAGTTTGCGTCGGCGCCGTTCCAGTTGCCCTGGACATTGGCCAGGACCGGCTGGCGCTTCACGATCTTGTATTTACCCCAGGTCAGGTAGGGGTCGCCCATCATCCACGCGTCGCTCATGTAGAAGGTCGTGCCCGGCACCATCGGCTCGAACCGCTGGGTGGTCGGGAAACGCCGGATGCGCTTGAAGGCCGGGATGAAGCCGTGCAGGTCCGGGAACTGCGTCGCGTCGTAGTTCCAGACATTCAAATAGGATGTGCCGGCGACGTCGGTCGGCCCCGTGAAGAACGAGGTGTTCCAGCGCAGGATGTTCGGGTCCTTGTAGGGCTTCGGGTCGAGTACGGTGCGGCAGGTGCCCTGGATTTCGACCCAGACGAACTGGTACCGATACTGGGTCTCGCTGTGCGCGTTCAGCTCGTCGTCGGTCACGCAATACAGAAGCTGGTCGTGCCGGCCCCAGCTCAGCGTATGGCCGGCGACGACTTCCTGTGCGCTCTTGGGCTCGGGGAAGGGGTTGCCGCCGATCCATGGATCGGTCGTGCCCTTGACCCGGACGTTGCCCTTCTCGTCGAAGGTGGCCTTGCCGCGATTGGCGTCCGTCGCCTGGACATAGTCCCATGGGCCGAGCTTGGTGATGTCGGTAGTGGTGGCCTTGACGTCGGAAACGCGTCCCTGCTTCTTGTATTGGATGTAAGCAATCGGATCGACCAGGTCCTTGACCGAGTCGATGTTGCTGGCATCCAGGGTACCGCCGACCTTGACCGCACCCTTGGAATAAGTCTCGATACTCAGAGCTTCTTCAGGATAAGCTGCCGAAATATCGCCGCCGCCTTTCTGGACAGCGTCCCAAATCGGCATGAATACGCCGGTACCGACGACGCCTTTCGCGGTCTGTTCCATGAAATGGCGTCGTGTGTACTCTCTATCGTACTTAATCAACCGCATTCCTAGTTCCCCCATTTCTCTCTTGCATCGGACTCGGCGTTCTGGAGAGCGCGGCCCACTTAACGCATTACAAGATTCGCGGAAGTAGCGGAACAGCTTTTTCTAGCGACGGCCGGATTGAGCGGTGGCGGCGGGCATCCGGTCGGTGCGATCCGCCGCCGCGCGCCGGTCGCGTTTCTTCCCGATCTGTTCTATAAATCGGCCGTCTGTGATAAGCGGGCGCGGAGCGCCTGCCTGTGCGATGGGTGGCGCAAAGCGCCCAATTGTGGGGTAAGCGGGCGCCGACTCCCGAACCCGAAGCATGATGCGCGTTGAGGACCGAAGTCGATGGCCGGCCATTCCCAGTTCAAGAACATCATGTACCGCAAGGGGGCACAGGACGCGAAGCGTTCCAAGATGTTCTCGAAGCTGGCGCGCGAAATCACCGTCGCGGCCAAGAGCGGCCTGCCCGATCCGGCGATGAACCCGCGCCTGCGCACCGCGGTGCTGGCGGCGCGCGCGCAGAACATGCCCAAGGACAATATCGAGCGCGCGATCCAGAAGGCGCAGGCGGGCGAGGGCGACAATTACGAGACCGTGCGCTATGAGGGCTTCGGCCCCGGCGGCGTGTCGATCATCGTCGAGGCGCTGACCGACAACCGCAACCGCACGGCGGCCGAGGTGCGCACCGCCTTCCAGAAGAATGGCGGCACCCTGGGGGAATCGGGCAGCGTGTCGTACCTGTTCAACCTGGTCGGCAGCGTGACCTATCCCGCGGCCGCCGCCGATGCCGAGGCAATGCTGGAAGCGGCGATCGAGGCGGGCGCCGACGATTCCATCTCAGTCCCCGAGGGGCACGAGGTGGTCTGCACCGTCGAGGCGCTGGCGGAAGTGCGCGATGCGCTGGAGGCGCGGTTCGGCCCGGCCGAGAGCGGGCGGCTGGTCTGGAAGCCGCAGACCACGGTGGCGGTCGAGACGGACAATGCCGACGGGCTGTTCCGGCTGCTCGACATGCTCGACGACAATGACGACGTGCAGCAGGTCTATGCCAATTACGAGGTCACGGACGAAGTACTGCAGAAGATGACGGCCTGACGGCCGGCAAGCTTCCTTGTCCGGGGCCGCGATTCGGCGTCTCGACGGGCGGTCCCGGCCCTGTGGGGCACGCTCCGGGTCCCATTCCCGACGCGGCGCCATTCCAGCGCGGCGGCGGCGCGCACGAGGTCGGAAGAGGTTTTGAACGAGTTCCGAGGGCCTCCGCCGCGAACGGCCGGGTCGCTCGGTCAGGACACGGCGCATGGGGTTCACACGACGCCTGCTCGGTCTCGATCCGGGCTTGCGCTCGACCGGCTGGGGCGTGATCGAGACGTCCGGCACGCGGCTGAGCCATGTCGCCAACGGCCGTGTCGTCTCGGACGGCGCCAAGGGCCTGGCCGAGCGGCTGGTCGAGCTGCACGAGGGCCTTGCCGAAATCGTGGCCCGCTACGCGCCGGACAGCGCGGCGGTGGAGCATACCTTCGTCAACAAGAATCCCACCGCGACGCTGAAGCTGGGTCAGGCGCGGGCGATCTCCTTGCTGGTGCCGGCGCGGGCCGGCCTGCCGGTCGAGGAATACGCGCCCAACATGGTCAAGAAGGCGGTGGTCGGCGTCGGTCATGCCGACAAGATCCAGATCAGGATGATGGTGGCGCGCCTTCTGCCCGGCTGCCGCATCACCGGGCCGGATGCCGCGGATGCGCTGGCGGTCGCGATCTGCCACGCCCATTGGATGCAGGGCCGGCGGGCGATGAGCGGTCAGCCGCCCGTTGCCCCGGCCATGGAGCGGGCATGATCGCCAGGCTGCGTGGCATCGTGGATTCGCTCGGCGCCGACTGGGTCGTCATCGACGTCGGCGGCGTCGGCTATCTGGTCCGCTGCGCCAGCCGCACGCGCGAGGCGCTGTCCGGCGCGGGCGAGCCGGTCTCGCTGCTGATCGAGACCCAGGTGCGCGAGGAATCGATCACGCTCTACGGCTTTGCCGAGGCCGAGGAACGTGACTGGTTCACGCTGCTCCAGACCGTGCAGGGCGTGGGCGCGCGGGTCGCGCTGGCGCTGCTCGGCGCGCTCGGCCCCGACGGCCTCGGCGCCGCGGTGCATGCGGGCGACGCGCGCATGCTGGCGCGCGCCAATGGCGTGGGTGCCCGGCTGGCCGCGCGCATCGTCACGGAGTTGAAGGGCAAGGCGCCGGCGGGGGCGGTCGCCGCGACCGCGGCGGTCCTGGCGGGCGATCCGCTCGCCGTGGCGGCCGGCGGCCCGGACGCGGACGCGGTCTCGGCGCTCGTCAATCTCGGCTACCGGCCGCCGGACGCGCAGCGCGCGATCGGCGCGGCGCGACGGCGGCTGGGCGAGGCGGCGGCGGTGACCGACCTGATTCGCGGCGGGTTGCGGGAGCTGGCGCAATGAGCCCGCGCATGGTCGACCCGCTGTCCCAGGATCAGGAGGACACCCCGGAGCAAAGCCTGCGGCCCAGTTCGCTCGGCGAGTTCATCGGCCAGGCGCAGGCGCGCGAGAACCTGCGCGTCTTCATCGATTCGGCGCGCGGCCGCGGCGAGGCGCTCGACCACGTGCTGCTGGCCGGGCCGCCGGGCCTAGGCAAGACGACACTCGCGCACATCGTGGCGCGGGAGCTCGGCGTCAGCTTCCGCGCGACCTCCGGCCCGGTGATCGTGCGTGCCGGCGACCTGGCGGCCTTGCTGACCAACCTGGAGCCGCGCGACGTCCTGTTCATCGACGAAATCCACCGCCTGAACCCCGCGGTCGAGGAAATCCTTTATCCGGCGATGGAGGATTTCCAACTCGATCTGATCATCGGTGAGGGCCCGGCGGCGCGCTCGGTCAAGATCGACCTGCCGCCGTTCACCCTGATCGGCGCGACGACGCGCTCGGGCCTGCTGACGACCCCGCTGCGCGATCGTTTCGGCATTCCGGTGCGGCTGTCCTTCTACGGCGAGGCCGATCTATGCCGGATCGTCGAGCGGGCCGGGCGGGTGCTCGGCGTCGCGCTCGACCCGGACGGCGCACGCGAGATCGCCCGCCGCTCGCGCGGCACGCCGCGCATCGCCGGGCGCCTGCTGCGCCGGGTGCGCGATTTCGCCCAGGTCGACGGGCTCGACTGCATCGACGTGGCGCTGGCGGACCGGGCCCTGCGCCGGCTCGAAGTGGATCAGCGCGGGCTCGACGCGCTCGACCACCGCTATCTTTCCTGCATCGCGCGCGACTATGGTGGCGGCCCCGTCGGCATCGAGAC
>JBDZUN010000051.1:15504-15868 GCA_040255145.1 Hyphomicrobiales bacterium
TCCAGCAGGGGCTGATCCAGCGGACGCCGCGCGGACGGCTTCTGACCGTTCACGCGTTCCGGCATCTCGGACTGGCGCCGCCGGTATCGCCGACGGCCGCGCAGTTCGAATTTCTCGACGAGGCGGAGCATGATTGATCGTGTATTGGCCCCGGCCAGCGGTTGGATGGAGGACGGTGACACGCACATCTTCCCATTGCGGGTCTATTACGAGGACACCGACGCTGGCGGCATGGTCTACCATGCGGCCTATCTCCACTTCATGGAGCGGGCGCGGACCGAGATGCTGCGCCTGCTCGGCGCCACCCATTGGGATCTGGGCGCGGACGACGCCGTGCCGCCTGCCGGGCCGGCCATACCCGGCC
>JBDZUN010000326.1:0-3005 GCA_040255145.1 Hyphomicrobiales bacterium
GTCGGCGGCGCCTCGGCCGAGGAGGTGTTCCAGGCCGAGCGCATCCTGATCGCCGTCGGCACCGTGCCGGTCCGGCCGGATACGATCCCGTTCAACGACCACAACGTCCTCGACAGCGACATGCTGATCGCGAAGCCGCGGGTGCCGCGCAGCCTGACCGTGGTCGGGGCCGGCGTGATCGGACTGGAATACGCCACGATCTTCAGCGCGCTCGACGTGCCGGTCACGCTGGTCGACCCGCATGAGACCGTGCTCGACTTCATCGACCGCGAGATCGTCGACGAATTCGTCCACGAACTGCGCGACCGCGGGGTCGACATCCGGCTCGGCTGCCATGTCGAGCGGATCGAGCTGGACGACCAGGGCTGGCCGGTCTCCCTGCTCGACGACGGCCGGCGGGTCCGCTCGGACATGCTGCTCTATGCCGCGGGGCGTGTGGGCGCGACCGACGACCTGGCGCTGGAAACATGCGGCCTCGCCGCCGACGAGCGCGGGCGGCTTACCGTCGATCCCGCGACGTTCCAGACCGCGGTTCCACACATCTATGCCGCCGGCGACGTGATCGGCTTTCCCAGCCTTGCCTCGACCGCGATGGAACAGGGCCGCATCGCCGCGTGCCACGCCTTCGGCGCGCCGTTGTCGCCGGCGCCGCAATATTTTCCCTACGGCATCTACGCGGTGCCGGAAATCTCGACCGTCGGCATGAGCGAGCAGGAGGTCCGCGAGCGCAAGATTCCCTGCGAATGCGGCATCGCGCGGCTCCGCGAAACCTCGCGCGGGCACATCATGGGCCTCGAAACCGGCATGCTGAAGATGATCTTCTCGCTGAAGACCCGCCGGCTTCTCGGGGTGCACATCGTCGGCGAGGGCGCGACCGAGCTCATCCACATCGGCCAGGCGGTCCTGAACCTGAAGGGCACGCTGGATTACTTCATCGAGAACACGTTCAATTACCCGACGCTGGCGGAGGCATACAAGATCGCGGCGCTCGACGCCTGGAACCGCATGCCGCAGGCGCGCGCCGAACGGGCCGTCGCCGCGCATTCGTAAGGGATTGCGGCTGGCCGGGCCCGATTGACGCGATGGCTGCCGGCGACGACGGGTCGCCTGCGCCTTGCTTTCGACGCGATTGTCGGGATTCTTCGCGATCAGGAATGCGCCGCCGTTCCGCCACCCATTCCGATTGGAGCCACGATCCGACATGAGCAATCGCGGAAGCCTGCTTGTCCTGCCCGGCGATGGCATCGGCCCCGAAGTGATGGCCGAAGTGAAGCGCGTCGTCGCCTGGTACGGCGGTCAGGGGCTGACTTTCGACGTGACCGAGGATCTGGTCGGCGGATGCGCCTATGACGCGCACGGCACGCCGCTCGCCGACGCGACCATGGAAAAGGCGCTGGAGGTCGACGCGGTGCTGCTGGGCGCGGTCGGCGGCCCGAAATGGGACGCGCTCGATTTCAGCGTGAAGCCGGAACGCGGCCTGTTGCGCCTGCGCAAGGAGATGGACCTGTTCGCCAACCTGCGGCCGGCGATCTGCTTCCCCGCCTTGGCCGACGCCTCGTCGCTCAAGCGCGAAATCGTCGAGGGGCTCGACATCCTGATCGTGCGCGAGCTGACCGGTGGCGTCTATTTCGGCGAGCCGCGCGGCATCGAGGCGCTGCCGGGCGGCGGCCGCCGCGGTATCAATACCCAGGTCTATACGGATGAGGAAATCCGCCGGGTCGCCCGCGTCGCGTTCGAGCTGGCACGTGCCCGGCAGGGGCGCGTCACCTCGTCCGAGAAGGCGAACGTGATGGAATCGGGCATCCTGTGGCGTGAGGAAGTGCAGAAGGTACACGACGCCGACTATGCCGACGTCGCGCTCCAGCACATGTATGCCGACAATCTGGCGATGCAGCTCGTGCGCGCGCCGAAGCAGTTCGACGTGATCGTGACCGACAACCTGTTCGGCGACATGCTGTCGGACGAGGCGGCGATGCTGACCGGCTCGCTCGGCATGCTGCCGTCCGCCTCGCTCGGCGCGGCCGACGCCGGCGGCAAGCGGCGCGCGCTGTATGAGCCCGTCCATGGCTCGGCGCCGGACATTGCCGGCCGCGGCGTCGCCAACCCGCTTGCGGCGATCCTCAGCTTCGCGATGGCCCTGCGCTATTCGTTCGGCCGCGGTGCGGAGGCCGACGCGCTGGAAGGTGCGGTGGAGGGGGTGCTGGCCGACGGCCTGCGCACCGGCGACATCATGGCCGAGGGCTGCCGCAAGGTGTCGACGCGCGAGATGGGCGACGCCGTGCTGGGCAAGCTCGAAACGGCGCCCCTGCCGGTCGCTTCGTAATGTGGGCATTTGTGCTATGAATACCGATCCGGAACGGGTGGTTCGGCTCGAAGTCGAAGCAGAGCATGTCCGGCGTGAGCTGGATGCGCTTCGCCTCGATCAGCGCGAGGCGCGCGCCGCGCTGGGACGGATCGAGCAGGCGGTCGCCGCCCGGCCGACCCGGATGCAGTTCTGGATCATGATCGGCCTCTCGGCGATCCTGGTCCTGACGGTGATCGGCTTCGTCGTCGGCGGGCTTGCGGCGCTGATCGCGGGGTTCGGCGCGCTGCTCGACGCGGTATCGAGCACCGGCGCGTAGGCGCGCGTAACGGTTTCACGCGATGCAGTCGCTTCGCCGCCCGGGAGGCGGCAGGCGGAAGAGGAAAGGGCGATGGGTTACAAAGTGGCGGTGGTCGGCGCGACCGGCAATGTTGGGCACGAGATGTTGAACATCCTGGCCGAACGCGGGTTTCCCGCGGACGAGGTCGTCCCCCTGGCGTCACGGCGCAGCCAGGGCAAGGAGGTCTCGTTCGGCGAGGACCGTGTCCTCAGGGTGCGCGCGCTCGACACCTTCGATTTCACCGGGACGGACATCGCGCTGTTCTCGGCCGGCGCCACGGTCTCGGCCGAATGGGCGCCTCGCGCAGCCCGCGCCGGCGGGCGCGATGCACCCCAGCGATGAGCCTCGTCGACACCGTCAGGA
>JBDZUN010000327.1:0-3003 GCA_040255145.1 Hyphomicrobiales bacterium
TCCGCATCGGGCACCCGATGCGCCGCGCGCCGCCCGGCCCGAGGCGGTCGGCGGCGGATTGCCTGGCGTAGGAGCCGGCGCAAGGCCGGGCGGAATCCCGGCAACGCGCCCGCCCCCGCGCGCATGCATGCCATCCGCGACCCGGCGGGCATGGGCATGGCCGCCGAAATTCGGTATTGGGCGGACTTCGTCCCGTCCGCATGGATCGTAGCCATCTGCCACACCGCCCGATGAGCCAAGCCGCCGCCAAAGAGATCGAATGGAACGGCCTGCCGGTGCCCCGACGCTATTGGGCGCTGGGCGCGCTGTGGCTCGCCATCGCGATGGCGGTGCTGGACAGCGCCATCGCCAACGTCGCCCTGCCGACCATCGCGCGCGCCGTCCACGCCGCGCCGGCCGAGGCGATCTGGGTGGTCAACGCCTATCAGCTCACCATCGTTGTCTCGCTGCTGCCCATGGCCGCGCTGGGCGAGATTGTCGGCTATCGCCGGGTGTTCCTGTCGGGCCTGCTGATCTTCATCGCCGCGTCGGCCGCCTGCACCATGGTGGATTCGCTGCTCGGGCTGGCGGTCGCGCGCGCCGTCCAGGGCATCGGCGCGGGCGTGCTTTTGAGCATCCTGGGCGCGCTGATCCGCTACGCCGTGCCCGCCCGCATGCTTGGCCGCACGATCGGCTACAACGCGGTGATCGTGGCGGTGTTCGCGGCGATCGGGCCGACCGTCGCGTCCGGCATCCTGGCGGTCGGTCCATGGCAGTGGCTGTTCGCGGTGAACGTCCCGATCGGCCTGGCCGCCTTCGTCGTCGGCCGGGTGTCCCTGCCGGAATCGGAACGCAGCGATCACCGCTTCGACATCCTCGCGACGCTGCTCAACGTCGCGACGTTCGGCCTGATCGTCACCGGGACCGACCTTCTGACCCGCGCCCACGCCTATCTGCTCGGCGGCGGCGAGCTGGCGCTGGGCCTGCTGGCCGGCGCGGCCCTGGTCCGGCGCTCGCTGTCGCAGCGCCGTCCGCTGATGCCGATCGACCTTCTGCGCAACCGGCTGTTCAGCCTGTCGGTGCTGGCCTCGATCGCCTCGTTCGCCGCGCAGATGATCGGCTACGTCGCGCTGCCGTTCTATTTCGAGACGGTCATGCAGCGCGGCCAGGTCCAGACCGGGCTTCTGATGACGCCGTGGCCGGCGGCGGTCGGCCTGGCCGCGCCGATCGCGGGCCATCTGGCCGACCGCCACCCGGCGGCCATTCTCGGCGGCGGCGGCCTCGCGCTGTTCGCCGCCGGCCTGGTCTCGCTGGCGGTGCTGCCGGCCGACGCCTCGACCCTGGACGTGATCTGGCGCATGGCCCTGTGCGGCTTCGGCTTCGGCTTCTTCCAGTCTCCCAACAATCGCGTGCTGCTGGCCTCGGCGCCGCTGAACCGCACCGGCGCGGCGGCCGGCATGCTCGGCATGGCGCGGCTGACCGGCCAGATCATCGGCGCGACCGTCACCGCCATCGTGTTCAGCCTGGTCCCCGGCGGCGAGACGATCGCGCTCGGCGTCGCCGCAGCCTTCGCCGCGACGGCAGCGGCTGTCAGCCTATCGCGCCTCGGGATCCCGCCGCACACGGACCAGCCGCCGTGAAGACGCTGCTGATCGTGTTCCATTCGCGCACCGGCGGCGCGCGGGCGATGGCCGAGGCCGCCGCCGAGGGCGCGCGCGACGAGGCCGGGACGACAACGCGCCTCGTCCCCGCGGCGGAGGCCGGCCCGGACGACGTGCTGGCCGTCGACGGCTATGTCTTCGCCGCGCCCGAGAACCTGGCCGCCCTGTCCGGGGTGATGAAGGACTTCTTCGACCGCACCTATTACCCGGTCCTGGACCGGGTCCAGGGGCGCCCCTACGCCAGCCTGGTCTGCGCCGGCAGCGACGGCGTCAACGCCGCGCGCCAGATCGCCCGCATCGCGACCGGCTGGCGGCTCAAGCCGGTGGCGGAGCCGCTGATCGTCTGCACCCGTGCCCAGACGCCGGAAGCGATCCTGGCGCCGAAGACGATCGGCGCGGACGACCTGGCGCGCTGCCGGGAGATCGGCGCGACCTTGGCGGCCGGGCTCGCCATGGGCATCTTCTGATCGCCGTGGCAGGCGGAGCGGACAGGGCGCCGTTCACGCCGCCGCGGGTCCGTCGCGCGCGACCAGGGCGCGCTCCCACTCCAGCGCCGAGCGGACGATCACCTCGAGCGCGTCGTAGCGCGGCTGCCAACCCAGCACCCGCTTGATCCGGCCGTTGGCGGCGACCAGCGCCGCGGGATCGCCCTCGCGGCGCGGCGCCAGCATGACCGGGAAGTCGACGCCGGATTCGAGCTTCACCCGGTTGATCATGTCACGCACGCTGACGCCGCGGCCGTAGCCGCAATTCAGCACCTCGGAGATGCCGCCGTCGGCCAGGTAGGCCAGCGCGTCGAGGTGCGCGCGGGCCAGATCCTCGACGTGGATGTAGTCGCGGATGCCGGTCCCGTCCGGCGTCGGGAAATCCGTCCCGAATATGCTGATGCCGGGCCGGTGCCCCACCGCCGCCTCGCACGCGACCTTGAGCAGGTGGGTCGCTTCCGGCGTCGCCTGGCCGATCCGCCCGAGCGGGTCGGCGCCGGCGACATTGAAATAGCGCAGGATGACGTAGCGCAGCGGCATGACCGCGGCGAGATCCTGCAGCATACGTTCGCTCATCGCCTTCGAGGCGCCGTAGGGGTTGATCGGCAAGACCGGCGCGGACTCGTCGACCGGCGTCCTGTTGGGCGTCCCATAGACGGCGGCGGTCGACGAGAACACGAAATAGCGCACGCCGTGGGCCGCGCAGCGTTCCAGAAGCCGCAGGGTATTGCGCGTGTTGTTGCCGTAATACTTCAGCGGATCGCGCACCGATTCCGGTACAACGATCCGCGCCGCGAAGTGCAGGACCGCATCGAACGGTTGTACGAACAGTGCATCGAGATCCTCGTCGCTGCCGAGCCCGCCGCGCACCAGCCGGC
>JBDZUN010000052.1:0-15756 GCA_040255145.1 Hyphomicrobiales bacterium
CGTTCTGGCGCAGGCCCTCGTCGGCATGCCGCCGCGCGCCGCCGTGCTCGGTCGCGATACGGCCGAACAGGCGCGCCTGTTCGTACCAATAGGCGTGCCGTCCCGACCCGGCCTCATGCACCCGCGCGCTGCCGAAGGCGACGATGGTCGAGCCGATGCGCCAGTGGCGCAGCGCCTCCTCCGCCTTGGCGTATTCCAGCAGGAAGCGGACGCCGCGCATCGAATCGCCGAGCAGGAAGTCCTGGTCCAGCGCCGCGAGGCGGTAGGACGGCGAGGCCATCTGTCCGGCATTGGACGGCGGCTGAAACGCCTCGTCATCGCCGTCGAAACGTCGATCCGCCGCCATCACGCGGCCGGCGGTTCGGCACGGCGGCGGCCGTGCGGTTTGGTCAACGCTGTAACGACGCCACGCAAGGTGCGCACCTCCTGTTCGGTCAGCTCGGCACGGGCAAGCAGCGCGCGGATGTTGCGCGCCATGGTCGGCGCCTTCTCCGGCGGATGGAGAAAGCCGGCGGCGTCGAGCTCGCGCTCCAGATGCTCGAACAACCCGACCAGCTCGGCCCATTCGGCCGGCCTGCTGCGCGCCGTCGCGGGCTGCGCCGGCGGCGCGGCATCGACACCCTTGAACCATTCATAGGCGATGATCAGCACCGCCTGCGCCAGGTTCAGCGAGGCGAAGGCCGGGTTGACCGGCACCGACAGGATCGCGCCGGCGAGCGCCACGTCGTCGTTGGTCAGGCCGGTGCGCTCCGGCCCGAACAGGATCGCAACCCGCTCGCCGGCCTCGTGGCGGCGGCGCAGGTCGCCGGCGGCGTCCTCCGGCGTCAGGACCGGCTTCTGCATGTCGCGGGCGCGCGCGGTGGTGGCCAGCACGTGGCGGCAATCTGCCACCGCCTCCGCCGCGCTGTCGAACACCCGCGCGCGGTCGATCACCGGGTCGGCGCCAGAGGCGACAGCGCGCGACCGGGCATTGGGCCAAGCCTCCCGCGGGCGCACCAGGCGCAGATCGTCGAGGCCGAAATTGAACATGGCGCGCGCGGTGGTGCCGATATTCTCGGGCAATTGCGGTTCGACCAGCACAATCGCCGGTCCGCCCGTCACCACCGTCCGGGTGCGGTCGGTTCCCGCCACGCCGCCGGCCTATTCCGCCGCCGAGACGCGTGCCGGTCCCGTGGCCGCTTCGCGCTTAGGCCGCGGTGGACGCGCGGCCGGCGCACCATCGTGGAACAGCTTGTAGGTGATCGAATCGAGCAACGCCTGGAACGAGGCGTCGACAATGTTGGGCGAGACGCCGACGGTGGACCAACGCCGGCCCTTCGAATCGGCGCTCTCGATCATCACGCGCGTCACCGCCTCGGTGCCCGAGGTCAGGATGCGCACCTTGAAGTCGACCAGGCGCAAGTCCTCGATGAACACCGAATATTTGCCGAGGTCCTTGCGCAGCGCCTGGTCCAGCGCGTTGACCGGCCCGTTGCCCTCGCCGGCGGACATCAGCACCTCGCCGTCAACCACGATCTTGACCGTCGCCTCCGACACCGTGACCAGACGCCCGCGTGCGTCGTGGCGCCGTTCGACCAGCACGCGGAAGCCGGCCACGTCGAAATAGGACGGCACCTGCCCCAGTGTCCGCCGCGCCAGAAGCTCGAACGACGCCTCGGCGCCGTCATAGGAATAGCCCAGGAACTCACGCTCCTTGACCTGTTCGAGCAAGGCGGGCACGCGCTTGTCGTCGTCGTCCACCGCGATGCCGATCTCGCGCAGGCGGACCAGGATATTGGAGCGCCCCGACTGGTCGGAGACCAGAATCTTGCGGGCGTTGCCGACCGCCTCGGGCGCGACGTGCTCGTAGGTCTGGGGATCCTTCTGTACCGCCGAGACATGCAGGCCGCCTTTATGCGCGAAGGCGGATTCGCCGACATAGGGCTGATGGCGGTTCGGCGCGCGGTTCAGCACCTCGTCCAGCAGGCGGGAGACGCGCGTCAGCTCGCGCAGGCTCTCCGCCGCGACGCCGGTCTCGAACCGCTCGGCATAATCCGGCTTCAGCATCAGGGTCGGCAGGATCGACACCAGATTGGCGTTGCCGCAGCGTTCGCCCAGGCCGTTCAGGGTGCCCTGCACCAGCCGCACCCCGGCGCGCACCGCGGCCAGGCTGTTGGCGACCGCGTTCTCGGTGTCGTTGTGGGCATGGATGCCGAGACGCTCGCCCGGCAACCGCGCCGCGACGGCGGTGGCGACGCGCTCAACCTCCTCCGGCAGGGTACCGCCGTTGGTGTCGCACAGGACGACCCAGCGCGCGCCAGCCGCCAGAGCCGCGTCGAGGCAGGACAGCGCGTAATCCGGGTCGGCCTTGAAGCCGTCAAAGAAGTGCTCGGCATCGAACAGGACCTCGCGCCCGCGCGCGGCCAGCATGGCGATCGAATCGCGGATCGCCTCGCGGTTCTCATCCAGGCCGATGCCCAAGGTCAGCCGCACCTGATGGGAAGAGGTCTTGCCGACCAGACACAGCGCGGATGCCGGCGTATCGAGCAGGGTGGCGAGGCCCGGATCGTTAGCCGCGCTGCGTCCGGCGCGCTTGGTCATGCCGAAAGCAGTGAGCCGGGCGCGACCCAGGCTGGGCGCGTCGGCGAAGAACGCCGTATCGGTAGGGTTGGCGCCGGGCCAACCGCACTCGATATAGTCGAAGCCGAGCTTGTCCAGCGCCTGCGCAATGATCCGCTTGTCGCCCACGCCGAAATCGACGCCCTGGGTCTGGGCGCCGTCGCGCAAGGTGGTGTCGAACAGATAGAGACGCTCGCGGCTCATGATGCGGTCTTCCAGATCGTTCCGGTCGGCGTATCCTCCAATGTAACTCCTTGGGCAGCGAGTTCAGCACGGATTCGGTCAGCTTCGGCAAAATCGCGGCGCCGACGGGCCTCGGCGCGGGCAGCGATCAGCGCCTCGATCCGCTCCGGCGACGGCGCGTCTGGCGCGATCTTGCCGTGGAACCACGCCTCGGCCGGCAGCGACAATAGTCCGAGCAGGCCGCCAGCCGCACGGAGCTGGCCGGCCGCGAGCCCATCGCCCTGCCCGGCGCGCCGGGCCAGGTCGTGCATCTCGGCGATCGCCTTGGGCGTGTTGAGGTCATCGCACAACGCCGCCGTCACCGCCGCCGGCACGTCGTCGGCCGGCACAGCGTCACCCGTGGCGCGATACCAGCGATCGAGCACGCGTTCCGCCTCCTCGGTCCCCGCATCGGTCCAGTCGAGCGGCTGGCGATAGTGCGTGCTCAGCAATTGCAGGCGCACCGCCTCCGGCCGGTGGTGCTCCAGCACCTCGGCGACCGTGCGAAAATTGCCGAGCGACTTCGACATCTTGGCGCCGTCGACGGTCAGGATACCGTTGTGCAGCCAGACCTGGACGAACGACCGCCCGCCATGGGCGCACTCGCTCTGCGCCTTCTCGTTCTCGTGATGCGGAAACAGCAGGTCGATGCCGCCGCCATGAATATCGAAGCTCTCGCCCAGATGGGCCGCGCTCATCGCGGAGCATTCGATATGCCAGCCCGGCCGGCCGCGCCCCCACGGGCTGTCCCAGCCGGGATCGCCGGCCCCCGACGGCTTCCACAGCACGAAGTCCATCGGGTGCTTCTTGTAGGGCGCGACCTCGACGCGCGCGCCCGCGATCATCTCGTCGGTCGAACGGTTCGACAGGGCGCCATAGCCCGGCATGCTGGAGACGTCGAACAGCACGTGCCCCTCGGCGGCATAGGCGTGGCCGCCGGCGATCAGCGTTTCGATCATCGCGGTCATCTGCGGGATATGCCCGGTCGCGCGCGGCTCCACCGTCGGGCGCAGCGCGCCCAGCGCGTCCATGTCGGCGTGGAACGCGGCGATCGTGCCTTCGGTGATCGCGCCGATGGGCACGCCCTGCGCGCGCGCCGCGGCGTTGATCTTGTCGTCTACGTCGGTGATGTTGCGGGCATAGCGGACGTGCGCGGCGCCGTAGAGATGGCGGAGCAGCCGGAACAGCACGTCGAACACCACGACCGGGCGGGCATTGCCGATATGGGCGCGGTCATAGACCGTCGGTCCGCACACGTACATCCGCACATCGGCCGGATCCAGCGGCGCGAATGCCTGCTTGGTGCGCTTCTCGCTGTTGTGGAGAAGGAGTGGCAAGACGTTCGATCCCAAGACGATCGGTTGCACGCAGGCCGGAGGCTAACATAGCGAAGACGCGGACCGGCCTTTCCGCCGCCCTCATCCTGAGGAGCCCTGCCCCGCCCTTCGAGACGCGCTTTGCGCTCATCAGGACGAGGGTCAGGGTATCTCAAAGGATGAGGCTGACCGGCGCGACCGCACCCCGGCGTGAGACTTCAAGCCCGCAGGCCGCGCAGCCGCGCCTGCGCCCGGTCGCGGCCGATCAGGGGTAGCAGGCTTTTCAGCTCCGGTCCATGCTCGCGCCCGGTCAGCGCAAGCCGCAGCGGCCGGAACAGCGCCCGTCCCTTGCGCCCGGTCGCCGCCTGCACCGCCTTGGTCCAGGCCGGCCAGGTCGCATCGTCCCACGGCTCGGCCGGCAACAAAGCGGCGGCCTGCGCGACCAGATCGGCGTCCGCATCCTCAACCGCCGGAACGATCGGCCCCTCGACCACCTGCCACCAGTCGCGGGCCTCGCCCAGCACATGCAGGTTGGGCCGCACCGCGTCCCAGAATGCCACGCCGCCGCCGACGTCGAGCGCGCGCAGCCGGTCCGCCACCGCCGCGTAGGGCAGCGTCCCGAGCAGCCGGGCGTTCAGCGCGCGCAGCTCCGCTGGATCGAAATGCACCGGCGCGCGACCCAGCTTCGCCAGATCGAACCCGGCGATCAGCGGCTCCATGCCGGCGAACGGCTCCACCGGATCCGACGTGCCGAGCCGCGCCAGCAGGCTCAGCACGGCCAGCGGCTCGATACCCTCGGCGCGGGTCTCGCCCAGGGACAATGCGCCGGCGCGCTTCGACAATTCCTCGCCGCCCGGCCCGACCATCAGTGAATGATGCGCGAACACCGGAACCACCGCGCCCAGCGCCTGGAACAGTTGGATCTGGACCGCGGTGTTGGCGACATGATCGGCGCCGCGGATGATGTGGCTGATCCCGAACTCGGCGTCGTCAACCACGCTCGACAGCGTATAGAGCGGCCGGCCGTCGGCGCGCACCAGCACCGGGTCGGACAGGCTGGCGGCGTCGATATGGGATTCGCCCTGCACCAGGTCGGTCCAGGCCACCACCTCCCGATCCAGCAGGAAGCGCCAATAGGGCGCGCGCCCGGCCGCCTCGTGCGCCCGCTTGTCCGCCGCGCTCAGGTGCAGCGCGTCGCGGTCGTAGACCGGCGGCTGGCCGCGGGCGCGCTGGGTGCGCCGGCGTAGACTGAGCTCCTCCGGCGTCTCGTAGCAGGCGTAGAGTCGCCCGGCCTGCTTCAGCCGCTCAACCGCCGCAACATAGGCGTCGTGGCGATCGGACTGGCGCACGTCGGCATCGTGATCAAGGCCGAGCCAGCCGAGGTCGTCTGCGATCGTCTCGGCATATTCGGGCTTGGAGCGCGCCTCGTCGGTGTCGTCGAGGCGCAGCATGAAGCGTCCTTCGTGCCGGCGCGCGAACAGCCAGTTGAACAATGCCGTCCGCACGTTGCCGACGTGGAGGTAGCCGGTCGGGCTCGGCGCGAAGCGGACCATGACCGGGTGCGCGTCCGACGGGCGGCCGATGCCCTCGGGCATTTCGCTCACCCGGAATCGCGATAGCGGTTGGTGATCGGATAGCGTCGGTCGCGGCCGAAATTCTTGTAGCTGATCTTGACCCCCGGCGGCGCCTGCCGGCGCTTGTATTCAGCGAGGTACAAGAGCCGCTCGACCTTCCTGACCGTCTCAGAATCATGGCCGCGCGCGATGATCTGGGCAACCGACATCTCCTGCTCGACCAGGCATTCCAGAATGTCGTCCAGCACCGGATAGGGCGGCAGCGAATCCTCATCCTTCTGGTCGGCGCGCAATTCGGCGGTAGGCGGCTTGGTGATGATCCGTTCCGGGATAACCCGGCCGGCAGGGCCTAGGCCGTGCTTCGGCACCGCCTGGTTGCGCCAGCGCGTCAACTCGAACACCGTCGTCTTGTAGACATCCTTGATCGGGTTGTAGCCGCCGCACATGTCGCCGTAGAGCGTGGCATAGCCGACCGAAACCTCGGACTTGTTGCCGGTGGTCAGCACCAGCGGCCCGAACTTGTTGGACAGCGCCATCAGCAGCAGGCCGCGCAGCCGCGACTGCATGTTCTCCTCCGCCTCGTTGGGCGGCAGGTTGTCGAACAGCGGCCCCAGCATCCCGTCCAGCGCGGCGACCCCCGGCGCGATCGGCACGGTGTCGTAGCGCACGCCGAGAAGCTTGGCGCAGGCTTCGGCGTCCTCCAGGCTGTCGTTCGACGTATAGCGCGACGGCATCATCACGCAGCGCACCTTGTCGGCGCCCAGCGCGTCGACCGCGACCGCCGCGACCAGGGCCGAATCGATGCCGCCCGACAGGCCGAGCATCACGCCGGGGAAACGGTTCTTTCCGGCATAGTCGCGCAGGCCGAGGACCATCGCCTCGTAGATCGCCTCGTGCCCCTCTGGCGGCGTGACGCTGACGCCCCGCTCGCAGCGCCAGGCCTCGCCGTCGCGGCGCCAGTGCGTGACTGCGAACGCCTCCTCCCATGCGGGAAGCTGGACGGCGAGCGAGCGGTCGCCGTTCAGCACGAAGGACGCGCCATCGAATACCAGCTCATCCTGGCCGCACATCTGGTTGACATAGAGCAGCGGCAGCCCGGTCTCGACGATCCGCGCCGTGGCGGTGGCGAAGCGCGTGTCGGTCTTGCCCACCTCCCACGGCGAGCCGTTGATGCACACGAGGATCTCCGCTCCCGTCTCATGCAGGCATTCGGCAACGTCGGGAACCCACAGATCCTCGCAGATCAGGATGCCGAGCCGCACGCCGCGGAAATTGACCGGCCCCGGCAGCGGACCCGGTGCAAAGACGCGGTGCTCATCGAACACACCGTAATTCGGCAGCCGGTACTTGTATTGCAGCGCCGTGACCGCGCCGTCGGCCAGAAATGCCGCGGCGTTGCGCGCGCCGCCTTCGTCGGCCCACAGTACGCCGGTCAGCACGGCCGGGCCGCCGTCGGCGGTGTCGCGCGCCAGTTCCTCGAGCGCAGCGGCGTTGGCGCCCTGGAAGCTCGGCTTCTGCACCAGGTCCTCGGGCGGATAGCCGGCCAGGAACAGCTCCGACAGCACCACCAGGTCGGCGCCTTGCGCACGCGCTTGTTCCCTTGCCTTGCGCGCGAGCGCGAGGTTGCCGGCCAGGTCGCCGACGGTCGGGTTGGCTTGCGCGATGGCGATGGCGATGCGGTCGGTCGTCATGACGGCGCCTTGTACCTTGGGCCGCGGCGGCGCGGCAAGGCGGCCGGCCGTGGATACCCCCCTTGAAGCGCGCTGCCAAATGGCGTCAGCTTCCGCCGAATATGATGGTCTGAAAGGGATGATGCCATGGCCGCCGCCGAGAACCGCGAGATCCGCCTGAAGAGCCGGCCGGTCGGCCTGCCCGAGCCGACCGACTTCGAGCTGGTCTCCGCGCCGATGCCCGAGGCGGGGCCAGGCCAGATCCTGGTCCGCAATCTCTGGATGTCTGTCGATCCCTATATGCGGGCGCGCATGATCGACCGGAAGAGCTACCTGCCGCCCTATCAGATCGGCCAGGCCCTGGACGGCCATGCCGTCGGCGAGGTCGTCACCTCCAACGACCCCCGCTTCAAGCCGGGCGATATGGTGCAGCACCGTCTCGGCTGGCGCGACTATTCAGCGGTCGCGGCGCAGGACGCGACGGTGATCGACCCGGCGGTCGCACCGATCCAGGCCTATCTCGGCACCGTCGGCATGCCCGGCATGACCGCCTATGTCGGCCTGTTTCGCATCGGCGAGATGAAGGGCGGCGAGACCATCTTCGTCTCGGCCGCCTCAGGCGCGGTGGGCGCAATCGTCTGCCAGATCGCCAAGCTCAAGGGCTGTCGTGTGATCGCCAGCGCCGGCTCCGACGACAAGGTCGGCTGGCTGGAGCGCGAGGCCGGCGTCGACGTCGCCTTCAACTACAAGACCGTCGGCGACCTCGGGGCGGCGCTGGAGCGGGCGGCGCCCGACGGCCTCGACCTCTATTTCGAGAATGTCGGCGGCGCACACCTTGAGGCGGCCCTCGACAACATGAAGACGTTCGGCCGCGTCATCATGTGTGGCCTGATCTCGCAATACAACGCGACGGAGCCCGCGGCCGCGCCGCGCAACATGTTCACCATCGTAGCCAAGCAGCTTACGCTGCGCGGCTTCATCGTCAGCAGCAATCTCGACATGCGGCCCCAGTTCCTGGTCGACATGGGCAAATGGATCGCGGACGGCCGCATCCGCTGGCAGGAAACCGTCGAAGATGGGTTGGAGAACGCGCCAAAGGCGCTGCTCGCGCTGTTCCAGGGGACCAATTCCGGCAAGATGCTGGTACGCCTGGATCCGCCGGCATGAGCAGGCTTGCAGGCGGCTTATTGTCGCCACATTGGCTTGGTCGGATGCCGATGCCGGGCAATGGACGTTCATTTCGTGTTCCGGTCTCGGGACTCCGAATGTTTCGAAGCAATCAAAAAATAGGCAAGCCAATGATAGGACGTATATCCGCCGCCGGACTGGCCGCATTCCTGTGTCTATCCTTCGGCACGGTCAGCCAGGCGGCGACGGGCCCGCTGCCTTCGCTGGCGCCGGTGCTGGAGAAGGTGTCTCCGGCCGTCGTCAACATCTCCGTGCGCGGAAAGATGGAGGCGCAGGACAACCCGCTGCTCCAGGACCCGAATTTCCGTCGCTTCTTCGACGACCCGATGTTCCGACGCTTCTTCCAGGGACCGGAAGGCCAGCAACAGCAGCAGCAGGAGACCCAGAGCATCGGGTCCGGCGTCATAATCGACGCCAAGAACGGCTACGTCATCACCAACAACCACGTCGTTCAGCATGCGGATGAGATCATCGTTCGCCTGGCCGACCAGCGGCGGGTTTCGGCGAAGGTGGTAGGCACCGACCCCGAGCTCGACGTCGCGGTGATCAAGCTGGCGACCACAACGGGCCTGACCCAGCTCGAAATGGGCGATTCGGACAAGCTGAAGCCCGGCGACTTCGTGCTGGCGATCGGCAGCCCGTTCGGCCTCGGCCAGACCGCGACCCTCGGCATCGTCAGCGCGACCGGCCGCACCGGCCTTGGCATCGAAGGCTATGAGGACTTCATCCAGACCGACGCCTCGATCAATCCGGGCAATTCGGGCGGCGCCCTGATCACCCAGGACGGCAAGCTGGTCGGCATCAACACCGCGATCCTGAGCAGCAGCGGCGGCAATGTCGGCATCGGCTTCGCGATCCCGATCAACATGGTGCGCTACGCCGCCGAGCAGATCATCAAGTACGGCGAGGTCAAGCGCGGCCATCTCGGCGTCCTGGTCCAGGACCTGACGCCCGAGCTCGCCCAGGCGATGCATGTAGCCAGTAATGCCGGCGCGGTCGTCAGCCAGGTGGTTCCCGCCTCGCCCGCAGCCAAGGCCGGGGTGCAGTCCGGCGATGTGGTGGTCAAGCTGAACGGCGAAGTCATCCACAACGCCTCGGAGCTGCGCAACCGCATCGGCAGCATGCAGCCCGGCCAGAAGATCACGCTGGTGCTGCTGCGCGACGGCAAGGAGCTGACGATCAGCCCCATCCTCGAACGGCTGAAGAAGAGCGATGAAGAGGCCGCGACCAACGAAGAGGAACAGGGCGGCCCGGAAAGCGCCAAGCCGCAGACCAGCGGCAAGCTCGCCGGCGTCGCGCTAAGCACGATCCCGCGCCAGCACCCGCTGTACGGCGAGGTCCAGGGCGTGATGGTCGCAGGCATCGACACCGACAGCGCCGCGGCGCGCGCCGGCCTGCGCCCGGGCGACATCATCGTCTTGATCGACCAGCAGCCGGCGAAGTCGCCGGGCCAGGTCGCCGACATCGCGAAGAAGGCCGGGAACAAGCCCGTCCTGCTGAAGGTGCGGCGCGGGCCGGGCGCCTTGTTCATCCCGCTGACCTGACGTCACGCTGACAGCATCAGACGCGAACAGGGGCCGCCTTCGGGCGGCCCCTTTTTTCTTGTCGGCGCCCGCTAATCGCGCGGCTTGGCTGCGGCCGGCTGGACGATCCGGATATGCAGCTCGCGCAACTGGTGCGGGCTGACCTCCGACGGCGCGTTCATCAGCAGATCCTGCGCCTGCTGGTTCAGCGGGAACGGGATGACCTCGCGGATATTGGGTGCATCCGCCAGCAGCATGACGATACGGTCGACACCCGGCGCGATGCCGCCATGCGGCGGCGCGCCATAGCGGAAGGCGTTCAGCATGCCGCCGAACCGGCTTTCGACCTCCTCGCGGGCATAGCCCGCGATCTCGAAGGCGCGGATCATGATTTCCGGCTCGTGGTTCCGGATGGCCCCCGACGACAGCTCCACCCCGTTGCACACGATGTCGTACTGGAAACCCAGGATATCGAGCGGTTCCATGCCGTTCAGCGCTTCCAGCCCGCCTTGCGGCATCGAGAACGGGTTGTGGCTGAAGTCGATCCGCTTCTCCTGCTCGTTCCACTCATACATCGGGAAGTCGGTGATCCAGCAGAAACGGAAGACGTTCTGCTCGATCAGGTCGAGCTCCTCGCCCAGCCGGGTGCGCGCCGCGCCGGCCAGCGCGATCGCCTGACCCTTCTTGCCGGCGGAGAAGAACAGCGCGTCGCCCGCGCCCGCCCCGGCGCACTCGGCCAGCGCCCGCTGCGCCGCCTCGGGAGTGAACTTCGCGATCGGCCCGCGCGCCACCACCGCCCCGGCGTCCTCTTCGAACAGCAGGTAGCCGAGGCCGGCGGCGCCCATGTCGGCGCGCGCCCATTCGTTCAGCTTGTCGAAGAAACTGCGCGGCCGCGACACCGCGCCCGGCGCCGGAATGGCGCGCACCACGCCGCCGTCGCGCACGATCGACTTGAAGGCGTTGAAGGTCACGTCCTCGCGCGCGAACACGTCCGTTACGTCGGCGATTTCCAGCGGGTTGCGCAAATCCGGCTTGTCGGTGCCGTATTTCAGCATCGCCTCGGCGAACGGGATGCGCCGAAACGGCCGCGGCGGCACGATGCGGGAACCGGCGAATTCCTCGAACACGCCGTGCAGCACCGGCTCGACCGCGGCGAACACGTCCTCCTGGGTGACGAACGACATCTCGAGGTCGAGCTGATAGAACTCGCCAGGGCTGCGGTCGGCACGCGCATCCTCGTCGCGGAAGCACGGCGCGATCTGGAAATAGCGGTCGAAGCCCGCGACCATCAGCAATTGCTTGAACTGCTGCGGCGCCTGGGGCAGCGCATAGAATTTTCCGGGATGCAGCCGGCTCGGCACCAGGAAGTCGCGTGCGCCCTCGGGGCTCGACGCCGTCAGGATCGGCGTCTGGTATTCGAGGAAACCCTGCGCAACCATGCGCTGGCGCAGGCTCGCGATCACCTGGGAGCGCAGCACGACGTTGCGGTGCAGCGTCTCGCGCCGCAGATCGAGAAACCGATAGGTCAGCCGCAGGTCCTCGGGATAGTCCGGCTCGCCGAACACCGGCAGCGGCAATTCCTCGGCCGCCGATTGCAGCGCGAATTCGGCGATGCGCAGCTCGACCTCGCCGGTCGGCAATGCTGGGTTGACCGTGTCCGCCGGACGCGCCGCGACCGCGCCGGTCAAGGTGACGACCGATTCGGCGCGCACCCGCTCCACCGTCGCGAAGATCGGGCTGTCCGGCTCGATCACGCATTGCGTGATGCCGTAATGGTCGCGCAGGTCGATGAAGACAAGTCCCCCGTGGTCGCGCTTGCGGTGGACCCAGCCGGACAGCCGCGCGGTCCGGCCGATATCGTCGCGGCGCAATTCGCCGCAGGTATGGGTGCGATAGGGGTGCATGGGGGCTCCGTCGGGCGCGGAACTGCGCATGGCGTTCCATCAAAGTCAAGCACGCCATAGCAAACCGGCGGCCCTATCCGCTATACCGGGTCGATGGAATTCCTGACCACGACCGAAGCGCTCGCCGATGCCTGCGCCGCCCTCGCAACCGCCGACTACGTCACCGTCGACACCGAGTTCATGCGCGAGACGACCTATTGGCCGATCCTGTGCCTGGTGCAGCTCGGCGGGCCTGACGATGCGGTGCTCGTCGACCCATTGGCCGAGGGGATCGACCTCGCCCCGCTCTATGCGCTGATGGCCAACCCTCGCGTGCTGAAAGTGTTCCACGCCGCGCGCCAGGACATCGAGATCTTCCATCAGCGCGCCGGCTACGTGCCAACCCCGCTATTCGACACCCAGATCGCCGCGATGGTCTGCGGCTTCGGCGAGCAGGCGAGCTATGAGACCCTGGTGCGCCGCATCGCCAAGGTCGAGCTCGACAAGTCCTCGCGCTTCACCGACTGGCGGCGCCGGCCGCTGAGCGAGCGGCAGATCGCCTATGCCGCCGGCGACGTGACCCACCTTCGCACCGTCTACGAGGCGCTGGCGCGCCGCCTGGCCGAAACCGGCCGCGCCGCCTGGGTCGCGGAGGAGATGGCAGTGCTGACCGACCCCGAAACCTATGCCGCGCGGCCCGAGGACGCCTGGAAGCGGCTGCGCAGCCGCACCGCCAACCGCCGCTTCCTGGGCGTGCTGAAGGCGGTCGCGGCATGGCGCGAGCGTCTGGCGCAGGAGCGCGACACCCCCAGAAACCGCGTGCTGCGCGACGAGGCGCTGCTGGAGATCGCGTCCCACCCACCGCGCTCGATCGAGGATCTGCAGGCCCTGCGCGGCGTGCCCGGCGGCTTCGGCAACAGCGCCTGGGGCCGCACGCTGGTCGAAGCCGTCCTCGGAGCCGACGAGCTGCCCGCCGCCGAGTTGCCGCCGAACGATCGGCCGGCGCCGAATGTCGGCAATATCGGGCCGCTGGTCGAATTGCTGCGTGTCCTGCTCAAGCTGCGTGCCGACGAGAACGAGGTCGCCCAGCGCCTGATCGCGACCCACGCCGACCTGGAGCGCATCGCAGCCGAGGACGAGGCCGACGTGCCGGCCCTGCACGGCTGGCGGCAGGAGATTTTCGGCAGCGCCGCACTGGCGCTGAAAGGCGGGCGGATCGCGCTGGCCGCGTCGGGCAGCCAGGTACGGACGCTGCCGCTCGACGACGAGATGGCCGCGGCGCTCAAGCCGCCGCCGCCGCGCGCCCGATCCCGCCGTCGGCGCCGCACGCACCCCGAGACCGCGCCGGCCGAAGATACGCCGTTATCGTCCGAATAACCGCGTCCATTCTTCCGCCTCAACTCACGCCGCGGTCGCGGCCTTCCCAATAGGGCGCGCGCAGTTCGCGACGCAAAATCTTGCCCGACGGGTTGCGCGGCAGCGCCGTGACGAAGTCGATCGAGCGCGGCACCTTGTAGCCTGCGATGTGGTCCCGCGCGTAGGCGATGATGTCGTCGGCTTCGGCGCGCGCCCCAGGCTTGGGTACGACGAAGGCCTTGACCGCTTCGCCCCATTTCTCGTCGGGCACGCCGATCACAGCGACGTCGGCGATCGCGTGATGCCCGAACAGCGCGTTCTCGACCTCGGCCGGATAGATGTTCTCGCCACCCGAGATGATCATGTCCTTGACCCGATCGTGGATGTAGAGGAAGCCGTCGGCGTCCAGGTAGCCGGCATCGCCGGTATAGAACCAGCCGTCGACGATGGCGCGCGCGGTCGCCTCCGGGTTCGCCCAATAGCCCTTCATCACGTGAGCGCCACGCATCAGGATTTCGCCGACCTCGCCGGTCGCCACGTCACGCCCGTGGGAATCGACGACGCGCAGGTCGACGCCGGGATTGGCGCGGCCGCACGACCGCAGGCGCTCGCCGCCGATGCGGTGATCCTCGGCCGACAGCCAGGTGCCGGCGCCGGTCGTCTCGGTCAGGCCGTAGACCTGGATGAAGTCGCAGCCGAACACCTTCTGCGCGCGCTTCAGCACGTCGTCGGAAATCGGCGACGCGCCGTAGAGGATTTCCTTGATGCGCGACAGGTCGCGCGTCTCGATGCCCGGCACCTGGAGCAGGAACAGGATCACCGCCGGCACGAACAGCGCGCGCGTGATGCCCGGGTTTTCCACCAGCCTGACGATCTGCTCGATATTGACGTCCCTGGTGATGACGCCCAGCGCGCCGTGGGCGAAGGCCAGGATGCCCAGATTGGTGCCGGATACGTGGAAGCAGGGCATGAACACCGACACGCGGTCCTCCGCGTCCCAGTTCGCCCAGCCGCCTTCGATGCCCTGGCGAAGCGCCGACATATAGTTGGCGTTCGTCAGTTCGACGCCCTTCGGGTGGCCGGTCGTGCCGCTGGTGTACATCTGGATGACGGTGTCGTCCGATGTGCTGGTCAGGCCGGGGTCGCTGTCCGCCCGGGCGTCGCGCCAGGCGCAGAAATCGGGCCATTCGGAATGGCCGCCGTCCATCGCGACGATATGGCGGAGTCGCGGCAGCCGGTCCCTGATCTTCTCGATCAGCGGATAGTATTCGACGCCGACGAACAGGAGTTCGGCCTGCGCATTATCCAGGATGTAGTGCACTTCGGGCGGCGCCAGCCGCCAGTTGACGGCGACCATGACCGCGTTGGCGCGGAACGCGCCGGCCACCGCCTCGAAATAGAGGTCGGAATTCTTGCCGATGAAGCCGATGCGCGTCTGCGGCCGCACGCCTTCGGCGATCAGGGCGTTGGCAACCCGGTTGGCACGGCGGTTCAGCTCGCCGTAGGTCGTGGTGCGCTGGCCGGCATCGTCGAACATCATGGCCACGGCGTCCGGGCGGACCCGCGCCTGGTAGCGGAACACGTCGTCCAGGCCATGGATGGCGTCGAAATCGATCATGCTTCCCCCCGTTCGCACCCGCGCCCGCACCGGACCGGGTGCCGTTTTCCAGAACGATAAAGGCTGCGCCCGGCGGCGGAAAGCGCGCGGGCGGCTTGGCGGCGAGGAAGCCGACCTCCTATGCTTCTGCGTCATACCGACAAGACAAGCACCGGGAGGACCACCATGGCGCGCATCCCCTATCGCGAGATCGACAAGGCCCCGAAGGACATCCAGGACCTGATCGCCAAGCTGCCGCCGCTCAACATCATGCGGATGCTGGCGCACGGACACACCGTGATGCGGCCCTATCTCGACCTCGGCGGCGCACTGTTGTGGAAGGGCGAGCTGGACCCGCAATTGCGCGAGATGGCGATCCTGCGCGTCGGCTATCTGTCCGAAGCGGGCTACGAGACCTATCAGCACGAGCGCATCTCGCGCCAGCTCGGCATGCCGGAGGAGAAGATCCAGGCGCTGAAGGTCGGCGCCGACGATTCGGCGCTGACCGAGGACGAGAAGCTCGTGGTGCGCTTCACCGACGAATGCGTGCGCGACGTCAAGGTCAGCGACGCCACCTTCGACAAGGCCGCCAAGCGCTTTTCGCGCTGCGAGCTGGTCGAACTGGTCATGGCGATCGGCTTCTACATGATGACCAGCCGGTTCCTGGAGAATTTCGGCGTGGACATCGAGGAGGGCGGCGCCCCCGGCCTCGATATCAACCGCGGCAAGCTCGCGGCCGATTAGATCCGGCCGTCGGTTACGCCGATGCGCGCCGGCCCGCCTCGGCCGGCGCCAGCGCGGCGCGCACCTCCGCCGTGATCGCCGGCTC
>JBDZUN010000328.1:0-2967 GCA_040255145.1 Hyphomicrobiales bacterium
CGCACACGAACTGGGCTCATTCGGGCGTTCCGGGCGACGGGGTCGGGACCCCGATCGCGGCCGCCTTGGGCGGCGCGCCGAGCGCGGTCAGCATTCCGCGCGCGCGTGTCCGCAGGCCGGGCGGCGCGTTGAAATCGTCGGTGAGCTGCTGAAGCATGGCGATCGCGGTATCCCGATCATTGGCTTGAAGCGCGGCGGCGGCGCGGATTTCGCGCGCGGAATGGCGGAAGGGGCTGTGCTCGTCCATCAACGGCGCCAGGCGCCGTTCGAGCTCATCCCGCGGCGCGGTGCCGACCAGAAGGTCCGCCGCCTTCCACTGCGCCAACTGCTTGAACGTCGGATCGTCGGCGGTCTTGGCGAGGGCATCGTAGGCGGCGACCGCGCCGACCCGGTCGCCGGTCTGGAGCAGCGCCTCCGCCTGCATCAAGCGGGCGAGGGTCGGATACCCCCCGCCGGCCGATTTCGCGACGACGGCGAAAGCCTCGGCCGCTTCCTTGGGCTTGCCGGCGTCGAGCAGCGCCTGCGCCCGCACGAAGCCGACGGCGTCCTGGCCGCGGCCCCGGTTCTGATAGCTCTGCCATCCGAACACCGCGCCGGCGGCGATCAGCGCGACGACCACCGCGGCCGCGACAAACGGGCCGAAGCGGCGCGCGACCGCGCTCAGCCGTTCCCGCCGGATTTCCTCATCGATCTCACGAAAGATGTCGGCCACGTTACTCCTCGGCCCCGGACGGGCGGGTTGGCGCGCGATGTGTTCGCGTCCGCGCCCGATTACGCTGGAAGTCCCTATATGATCGCATTTTCTTTCGGGCGGCGGAACGATCCCGCTTCGCCTGGAATGCTTCAGGAGCGGCGCGTAGCATAGGGTGCCGCCGGTTTGCAAGCCGCCGGCCGGCGGTCGGACTATCGGTCGCGGCGCTCCGCACGCATCGCATAGGTGTGTTCGGGCCCAGGGAAGCGGCGCGCGCGGACGTCGTCGGCATAGGCGGCGACCCCTTCGGCGATGGTTCCGGCCAGATCGGCATAGCGCCGGACGAAGGACGGCGCGGCGCCGGTCAGGCCGAGCATGTCGTCGGTGACGAGGATCTGGCCGTCGCACACCGCCGAGGCGCCGATGCCGATCGTCGGGATCGGGCATTCGGCGGTGATCTTGGCCGCAAGCGGCTCGGCGACGCCTTCCAGGACCACGGCGAACGCCCCGGCGCGCGCGACGGCCTGGGCGTCGGCCTCGATCGGCGCCCATTCATCGGTGCGCCGGCCCTGCGCCTTATAGCCACCCATCACATGCACCGCCTGCGGCCGCAGCCCGATATGGGCGAGCACGGGCACCCCGCGCGCGGTCAGGAATGCGATGGTCTCGGCCATGGTCTCGCCGCCCTCGAGCTTGATGCCGGAGCAGCCGGTCTCCGCCATGACCCGGGCGGCGTTGCGGAAGGCGGCTTCGGGCGATTCCTCGAACGAGCCGAACGGCATGTCGATGATCACGCAGGCCCGTTCCGAGCCCCGCATCACTGCCTGGCCGTGCGCGATCATCAGGTCGAGCGAAACGCCGAGCGTGGTGGGCATGCCGTGCACCACCATGGCCGCCGAATCGCCAACCAGGAGCAGGTCGCAGGCCGAATCCAGCAGGCGCGCTATCGGCGCCGTGTAGGCGGTGAGGCAGACCAGCGGCGTTCCGCCCTTCCGGCACCGGATTTCCGGCACGGTCACCCGGCGGAGGCGGGGAGGAGTGGACATGATCGACCTCGTCTCGGCGCCCCGAACGAACCGGCGGACCGTAGCATGCCGCCGGTGCGCGGCACCTTATGCCGGGGCGGCCTTTGCTGCAATGCACAAGGCGTTTCGCTTCGCCGACAGAAGCTGGCGGGCCGGCCGGAGAAGGGGGCGCAGCCGGGCCAATTAGTTCTATTTTAGGAATATCCGGGTAGATAACGCGACATGGACCTTGCGCACGCCGTCACCGCAGCCTCGCTTTCCGCCGAGGCATCGCGTTTCGCCCACCTGCCCTTGCCCGGGGACGGTGTGGCCGGGGCACTCCTCGCCTATTGGAACAATAAGCGCGGCGCGCGCGCCATGCCCTCACGTGGCGATATCCGGCCCGCAGAGATGCGCATTCATCTGCCAAGCCTCCTTCTGCTCGACCCGATGGATGGCGGCGCGGATTTCCGGATTCGGCTGTTCGGCTCACAACTGGTCGAGACCTTTGGTATGGAATTGACCGGCCGCCGGGTCGCCGCGCTCAAGCCGGAAGTGGTGGCCACCAAATGGCTGGATCTGGCCCGCGCCTGCTTCGGCACAGCCGCACCGGTCGCCGCGCGGACCCGCATGGCGGCGGGCGAACGCTTCCATATGGTCTATGAGGTCCTGTTCCTGCCGCTCTCGCCCGACGATGCGGCGGTCACCCAGATCCTGGGTCAGGTCGTATTCCTGGCCGACGAGCCGGCCACGTCTGAGCGCTGGATTCCGGCGGCCTTGCCGCAGGTGTTTGGCGATGGATCGCAACCGCCAGACGGACGCGAAAAGCGGCCGCCGCTCCCGCGCGAGCGGCGCTTCCTGATGCGGACCAGGCCGGGATGACAGCCGCCGGCGCCCGGCGCGCGGACAATGGGCGCTGAGCGGCGGCTATCTGGTCTCAGCGGCCTTGAGTTTCGCTGCCCGTTGCAGAATTTCGGGCCGCGTCAGGCCGCTCATATCCTTCTTGCGAAGAGCGTCCATCTCGTTCCATCGTTCCGTGTACTGGGCTGTTCCGCCGGGAGTGCCTTTCACCATGCGGTCGAAATAGTCGGTGTCGATTGTCTTTAGAGCGGCCAACAATTCCAGGAAGCAAGGCCCCCTCGGGGACCCGTCACATTCGATGGCCATCTGGTCTCTCGAAGCGCGAAAGGCCGCGGCGCTGCTGGTGTCGAGCCTCGTCATCCTGGCGATCGTCGTGGTGGCTATTACTGCGTCACACTCGCATTCCGCGGC
>JBDZUN010000053.1:0-15592 GCA_040255145.1 Hyphomicrobiales bacterium
GGGTCACGCGCGTCGGCCGCGCCCTGCGCGCGCTGAGCCTGGACGAGTTGCCGCAATTGCTGAACGTGCTGCGCGGCGAGATGTCGTTGGTCGGGCCGCGCCCGCATGCGGTGGGCACGCGCACCGGCGGGCGGCTGTTCGAGGACGTGGCGGACCGCTACGCCGCGCGCCACCGGGTCAAGCCGGGCATGACCGGCTGGGCCCAGGTCAATGGCTGGCGCGGCGAGACCGACACGATCGAGAAGCTGCGCAACCGCGTCGAGCACGACCTGTACTACATCGACCACTGGTCGTTCTGGTTCGACATCCGCATCCTGCTGCGCACGGTCCTCGCCGTGCTGGACCAGAAGAACGCCTACTGACGGCCGTTTGTGGTCGGGGAAATCACATCCTTGTTGTCATCCCGGCCAAGCGCGGCGCAGCCGTGCGCAAGCCGGGATCCAGTAAACGGCTCGTTCTACGGGTATCTTCAACCGTCGGCGTTTACTGGATCCCCGCTTTCGCGGGACGGCACTGAAGTCGAAGGGAATTTGAAACCGACTTCAGCGTGCTCCGAAGCGATATAATTCATCGGGAATGGCGCTTCCGCGACAGCGCGACTTCATTCCGGTACTCAACTATTCCAGGTCGGGCCGCTCCGCCTCCAGCCGCGCGCTGAGCGCCGCCGCCTCGCTCTCGGCATAGGCTTCGGCCGCGCCGACGCCCCACACCGGGCGCGGCCACGCCGCGTCCCGCGCGAAGCGGGCGATGACGTGGATGTGAAGCTGCGGCACCAGGTTGCCGAGCGCGGCGACGTTCATCTTCTCCGCGCCCGATACGCGTTGCAGCAGGCGTGAGGCCTGCTCCACCTCGATCGCGCAGGCCGCGCGGTCGGTCGCGTCGAGGTCGTGCAGGTCGCGCAGGGAATCGCGCCGCGGCACCAGGATCAGCCACGGAAAGCGCCGGTCGTTCATCAGCCGGACGGTGCAGAGCGGCCAGTCCCACAAGGCCAGCGTGTCGGCCGCGAGCCGCTCGTCGATGTGGAATGCCATGCGCTTCTCCCCGCCTGTCCGGTCGATACCCCTACCCCTGCAAGCCTAGCGGGGCTGGGTTGCAGCGCAAGCACGGCTTTGCGCCTTCCCTGGTTGCCGAAACGGCCGGAACGCCGTACTCCCTGCGCTTCCCGTACAGGACGTTTTCATGGACCCCGTCAGCGCGCCGGCCACCCCAGAGCGCCGGCCCGCCCCCTTCGCTGCGGGCGGGTGGGTGCGCAAAGTGTTCGGCAGCGCCTACGTCATGCTGGTGCTGACCATGGCGATGTGGGGCGGCAATGCCGCGGTCGGCCGCGTCGCGGTGGGCGAAGTCTCGCCGATGGCGCTGGTCGCCTCGCGCTGGATCATGGTCTCGGCGGTGCTGCTGATCATCGCGCGACGGCGCGTCATCGCCGAATGGCCGATCCTGCGCGCGCGCTGGCGCTTTGTCCTGATCATGGGCGCGGTCGGCTACACGCTGACCAACGCGATGTATTTCGGCGCGGCCCACCTGACCTCCGGGATCAACATGGCGATCCTGCCCGGCGGCATCCCGGTCTTCGTGCTGCTCGGCGTCGTGCTGTTCCATCGCACGCGGGTCCGCGCGGTCCAGGTCATCGGCGTCCTGCTGACCATTGCCGGCATCCTGATTATCGCGTCCAAGGGGCACCTGTCGGTGCTGCGCGCCCTCAGCTTCAATCCCGGCGACCTGTTGATCGTGATGAACACAATCCTCTACGCCGGATTCACCATCGGCCTGCGCGACCGGCCCAACGTGTCGGGCCTGGCCCTGTTCTCCGGCATGGCCGCCGCGGCCCTGGTCACCACCGTGCCGCTGGTCGGCTACGAAATGTTCGCCGGCACCGTGCAATGGCCGACGACGTGGCGCGGCTGGCTGGTCGTGGTCTATGTCGGCCTGCTCACGTCGCTCATCGCCCAACTCATGTACCTGCGCGCGGTCGAGTTGATCGGGCCCAGCCGTTCCGGCCTGTTCGTCAACCTGGTTCCGGTGTTCGGCGCGATCTTCACCGTCGTCTTCCTGGACGAGCCGATCGGCCTCTATCATGTCATCGCCCTGGCCCTGGTGATCGGCGGCATCCTGCTGGCCGAAGCGCCGATGCTGCGCCGGCTGTGGCGTTCGCCCCAGCCGGTCCCGGCCGAGGCCGGCATCACCTGACCGGAGCGCGCACATGCCCGATTCGCCCTCCGCGGAATTGGCCGAAAGCAAGGCGCTGGCGCCGCGCCGCTCGGTGTCGCGCGCGCTATGGGACCGCGCCGCGGGCAACGCCTATCTCCTGCTGATCCCGACCATGATGATGTGGGGCGCCAACGCGGTGGCCGGCCGGCTCGCGGTCGGGCGGGTCTCGCCGATGGCGCTGGTCACGCTGCGCTGGGTCATCGCCGCGATCATCCTGCTCACGTTCGCGTGGCGGCAGATCGTCGCGGAATGGCCGGCCCTGCGGAGCCGCTGGCGCTCCATCGTGCTGATGGGCGGCATCGGCTTCACTGGCGTCAACGCAATGTATTTCCTGGCGGCGCACTACACCACGGCGGTCAACATCGCGATCCTGCAGGGCTCGATGCCGGTCTTCGTGTTGCTCGGCGCGCTCCTGTTCCACCGCACGCGCATCCGCGCGGTGCAGCTCGCCGGCGTCGCCGTCACCATCATCGGCATCGCAGTCATCGCCAGCAAGGGCCATCTCGGCACCCTGCTCACGCTCGGCTTCAATCCGGGCGACCTGCTCGTACTCGGCATGGCCGTGCTGTATTCGGGCTATACGGTGGGCCTGCGCGACCGGCCGAAGGTGTCGGGCATCGTCTTCTTCTCGGCGATGGCGCTGGTGGCCCTCGTTACGTCGCTGCCGCTCCTGGGCTTCGAGGCGGTCGCCGGCATCCTGCAATGGCCCACGCCCGAAGGCTGGCTGGTCGTGCTGTTCGTCGCGCTGTTCCCGTCGCTGATCTCGCAACTGATGTTCATGCGCGCGGTCGACCTGATCGGGCCGGGCCGGGCCGGCCTGTTCGTCAACCTGGTGCCGGTGTTCGGCGCGATCGCGGCGGTCGTCATCCTGCACGAGCCGTTCGGCCTGTACCACGCCGTCGCGCTGACGATGGTGCTCGGCGGCATCTTCCTGGCCGAGCGCCCGGCCATGCGCGCCGCGTACCGAGCCCACGAATCGAAATGAAAAAGGCGCCGGCTTACGCCGACGCCTTTTCCGGAAGGCCGGTGCGGGTGGGTGGTCAGGCCGCCTGCGGGCCGCGCACCACCTTGCCCGGCATGGCGCCGGTCGCCTCGCCGTTGCGGTAGGTGACCTGGCCCGACGCGATCGTCGCGGTATAGCCGACGGCCTGCTGCAGCAGGCGGCGGCCCTTGGCCGGCAGGTCGAACGCCATCACCGGCGGCCGCAGCAGCAGGTTGTCGAAGTCGATGACGTTGACGTCGGCCTTGTAGCCCGGCTTCAGCTTGCCGCGATCGTTCAGCCCGTACATCGCCGCCGAGCCCGAGGTCTGGAGCTGCACCGCGCGTTCGAGCGTCATGCGCCGGCCGCGCGTGCGGTCGCGCACCCAGTGGGTCAGCAGGTAGGTCGGCGTGCTGGCGTCGCAGATCAGGCCGCAATGGGCGCCGCCGTCCGACAGGCCGAGCACCGTGTTCGGGTGGTCGAGCATCTCGCCCAGCGAATCGATGTTGCGGTCGACATAGTTGGCCGACGGCGAATAGAGCAGCTCCTCGCCGTTGCGCTCCAGCAGGGTCTCGTAGGCGACCTCGGTCGGGTCGCGGCCCTGGCGCGCCGCGATCGCGGCGATCGACTTGTCGACGGTCGGCTCGTAATCCGGCGGATCGCCCAGCGGGAACATGTTGTCGAACGCTTCCAGCGTGCGACGGATGAACGGCTCCTTGACGGCCGACTTCTCGGCCAGGACGCGGGCCTTGAATTCCGGGTCGCGCATGATCGCCATGCGTTCGGCCAACGGCAGGTGCCGGATGGTGCGATAGGTCGGGTGGCTGACGAACGGGTGCAGCGTGCCCTGCAGGCCGAACATGAAGCCGATCGGCCGGGCGCCGACCTGGGCGGTGATGCGCGCGCCGCCGGCCACCGCCTCGGCGGTGCGGGTGAGGAATTCGCGCCACTTGGCCGGCTGCGCCGCATTCTGGATCAGGAGGTAGGTGACGGGAATGCCGAGCTCGACCGACAGGCGGCGCATCCAGTCGAACTCGCCGTCCTCCAGCGCATGGTCCTCCTCCTCCGACAGGGTCAGGTCGGAGGCCAGCTCGAACACGCCATGGCCGGCGCGGGCCAGCGCGCGGCCGAACGCCATCAGCTCCTCGGCATGGGCGAAGGTGCCGGGCACGACGCGGCCGTCGACGGCGCGGTGCAGCCGCGTGCGCGAGGTGGAGAAGCCGAGCGCGCCGGCGCGGGCGCCTTCCTCGACGATCGCCGCCATGCGGGCGATGTCCTCGGCCGTGGCGACCTCGTTGTCCGCCCCGCGCTCGCCCATGACATAGGCCCGCACGGCGCCGTGCGGCACCTGGGTGCCGATGTCGAGCGCGCGCGGCATGCGGTCCAGCGCGTCCATGTATTCCGGGAAGCTTTCCCAGTCCCAGCGGATGCCCTCGGCGAGCGCCGAGCCGGGAATGTCCTCCACCCCCTCCATCAGTGCGATCAGCCAGTCGCGCTTGTCGGGCCGCACCGGGGCGAAGCCGACGCCGCAATTGCCCATGACCACGGTCGTCACGCCGTGCCAGCCGGACGGCGACAGGAACGGGTCCCACGTGACCTGGCCGTCATAGTGGGTGTGGATGTCGACCCAGCCGGGGGCCACGATCTGGCCCCTGGCGTCGATCTCCTCGGCACCGCGCGCGGCGACCTTGCCGCCGGCCTGCACGATCTTGCCATTCTCGATCGCCACGTCGCCCTCGAACGGCGCCGCGCCGGTTCCGTCGACGATCAACCCGTTGCGGATCACCACGTCATGCATCGTTCCGGTCTCCTCCAGGATAGGTCAGGCCGCTTGCGGGCCGCGGATCAGCTTGCCGGGCAGCGCGCCGGTCGCCTCGCCCTCGCGCCAGGTGACGACGCCCGACGCGACCGTCGCCTTGTAGCCGTGGGCGTATTGCAGCAGGCGGCGGCCGTTGGCCGGCAGGTCATAGGCCATGACCGGCGGCTTCAGCCGCAGGTTGTCGAAGTCGATCACGTTGACGTCGCCCTTGAAGCCGACGGCCAGCCGGCCGCGGTCGTTCAGGCCGTACATCTTCGCGGTGCGCGTGGTCTGCAGGCGCACCGCCTGCTCCAGGCTGAGGCGCGGGCCGCGGCTGCGGTCGCGCACCCAGTGGGTCAGCATGTAGGTCGGCGAGCTCGCGTCGCAGATCACGCCGCAATGGGCGCCGCCGTCCGACAGGCTGAGCACCGTGCTCTCGCTGCGCAGCATCGCCGAGATCGCGTCGAAATTGCGGTCCGAATAATTGAGGATCGGGTAGTAGAGCAGCTCGCGCCCGTCCCGCTCCAAAAGCTTGTCGTAGGCGACCTCGGCCGGGTCGCGGCCCTGGCGCGCGGCGATGCCGGCGATGGACTGTTCGACGGTCGGCTCGTAGTCCGGCGGATCGCCCAGCGGGAACAGCTTGTCGAACTGCTCCATGGTGCGGCGGATGAACGGGTCGCGCACCTGGGTCTTCTCGGCCAGGATCCGGGCCTTGAAGTCCGGGTCGCGCATCAGCCGGACCCGCTCCGCCAGCGGCAGGCGCGAAATGCCCTTGTAGGACGGGTGCCCGACGAAGGGGTGCAGCCGGCCTTCCAGGCCATAGAGCAGGCCCGCGGGGCGACACGCGACCTGCGCGGTCAGCAGCGTTCCGGACGCCTGCGCGGCTTCGGTCCAGTCCAGCAGCTCGCGCCACTTGTCCGGCTCGATCTCGTTTTGCACCAGGGCGTAGGAGACGGGCAGCCCCGTCTCGCGGGCCAGTTGCGTCATCCAGGCGAACTCTTCCGCCGCCGGCGCCAGGTCGGACGCGATCTCGAATACGCCGTGGCCGGCGCGGCCGAGCGCCCGGCCGATGCCCAGCATCTCGTCGGCATGGGCGAAGGTGCCGGGCACCTCGCGCCCGTCGATCGCGCGATGGAGGCGGGTGCGCGAGGTGGAAAAGCCGAGCGCGCCGGCGCGCGCGCCTTCCTCGACGATGCGGGCCATCGCGGCGATGTCGTCCGCCGTCGCGACCTCGTTATCCGCGCCGCGGTCGCCCATCACGTAGGCGCGCACGGCGCCGTGCGGCACCTGGGTGGCGACGTCGAGCACGCGCGGCAGGCGGTCCAGCGCGTCGAGATATTCGGGGAAGCTCTCCCACGCCCACTGGATGCCCTCGGCCAGGGCGGAGCCCGGAATGTCCTCGACCCCTTCCATCAGGCCGATCAGCCAGTCGCGCTTGTCGGGCTTGGCGGGGGCGAAGCCGACGCCGCAATTGCCCATGACCACCGTGGTGACGCCATGCCAGCCCGACGGGGTGAGGTACGGGTCCCAGGTGACCTGGCCGTCGTAATGGGTGTGGATGTCGACCCAGCCGGGCGTGACGATGTGGCCCCTGGCGTCGATCTCCTCCGCCCCGCGGCCGGAGACCGTGCCGCCGACCTGGACGATCTTGCCGCCCTCGACCGCCACGTCGCCCTCGACGGGCGCGGCGCCCGTGCCGTCAACGATCAGGCCGCCCCGGATCACCACGTCATGCATTGTCGGATTCCTTCTCGCCAAGCCGGGTGAACAATCGTTCAGTTCTGCATAGCGCAAAACGTCGCGCAAATGAAGCGCGCAGGCGCGCGACCAGCCATGCACGGGCCCGTTCAAAGGATCAGCCCGGCGCCGGCACGACCAGGGCCATCGGCATGATGTCGATCTTCTGCCACACGCCGGTCTGGACATAGGGCTCGCGCGCCAGCCAGGCGTCGAGCTCGGCGCGCTCCTTGAACGCCACGGTCATGGTCGAGCCGATCGAATCGCCTGCGTCGTTCAGCAGCGGCCCGCCGCAGATCACCTCGCCGCGCGCGATCATGCCGTCGAGATGCGCGAGATGCGCCGGCCGGTTCGCCTTGCGCCGCGCCGGTGCTTCCGCATCCGTTCCATCGCGCGCCACGACCAGGAAATAATGCATGCGCCTCTCCTCCCACACCTGTCTGCCTGCGCCCTCTTATAACAGGACGACGGCCCGGCTCGGATCACGTTCCGCATCCCACCCCGCCCATTTCACGTGACGATCCGCGGCGCGGTAGGCCGCTTTGTCGCGGGTGGCGATGGTTGAATCCGCTTCAGCGCGCGATAGCTTTTGGCGGTCTTCAGCCGATCAGGAGACGACAAGATGCCCAGATACCCGACAATGATCCTCGCCGGACTGGCGGCGGCCGTGCTGGCCGGCGTCGGGCCGCGACCCGCCGGCGCGGCCCCGGCCGGCCACGAGCTGATCGTCCATCTGCCCAATGGCGCGGTCGAACGGATCGCCTATACCGGCGACGTACCGCCGCAGGTGGTGGTGATGCCTGCGCCGGCGGCGCTGGACGCCTTCTCCGCGCCGCTACCGACCGGCGTCGTCGCGCCCATGCCGGCCGACTTCGCCGCCGACCCGGTCTTCGCGGCGCTGGAGCGGATGTCCGCCACGATCGACAGGAATATGGACGCCCTGTTCCGACAGGCGGACAGCCTGGCGCTTCAGCCGCTGCCCGGCCCATCGGGCCTGCGGCAGGCCGCGCTGTCGGGCCACGTGCCGGCCGGCGTCAGTGGCTATTCGATGGTCGCCGCCGCCTCGAACGGCGGCGTCTGCATGCGCTCCGTCCAAGTCACCGTGCCGGGCAGTGGCGGCAAGCCGAAGGTCGTCCGGCATCAAGCCGGCGATTGCGCCGCCGGTGCCGGCGGCAATGCGGCCCCGGCGGCGGTGGTTCCGTCGGCGCCGGCGCCGCCGGACCTGCACCTCGTGCCGGCCAAGGACGGCATGCCGGCCATGGTGTCCCCACGGCCCCGGCAGCCGGCCTGAGGGCAACCCGCCCGGCTTCGCCGCAGCGGCCAGCGGCGCGCGGTGGCTCCCCCCCTCCGCCGCGCGCCGCCCGCATGTCCGCTTCGCTCGATAATCGACACAGCGAAATCGCTGTCGGGGAATCCGCCGTTGCCCGATATCCTCTCATGGGGCGAACGTGACCCCGCATGGCAGCAATCGAAGGGGAGGACATCATGGCGTTGAACATGGCCGGCCTGCGCAAGAAGGCGGAGGAGCTGCGCAACTGGGGCAAATGGGGCCCGGACGACGAGCTCGGCACGCTGAACTACGCGACTCCGGCCAACGTCGTGGCCGCCGCCGGCCTGATCCGGACCGGGAAGAGCTTCGCGCTCGCGCTGCCCTACGACGCCAACGGGCCGCAGACCGGGCGCTTCAACCGCTTCAACCCGATCCACACCATGCTGGCGACCGGCCTCGACCACTGCGCCGGCAAGCAGGAGCACATCAAGATCGGCTATTCGGACGATTCGATCACCATGCCGCTGCAATGCGGCACGCAATGGGACGCGCTGAGCCACATCTTCTACGACGACAAGATGTGGAACGGCTATGACGCGAAGCTGGTCAGCTCGTCCGGCGCCGAGAAGAACGGGATCGAGAAGGTCAGGAACCGCATGGTCGGCCGCGGCGTCCTGCTGGACATCGCGCGGCTGAAGGGCAAGGACACGCTGGAGGACGGCTACGCCATCATGCCGGAGGAACTCGACGCCGCTGCGCAGAAGGCGGGGGTCGAGGTGCGCCAGGGCGATTTCGTCCTGGTGCGCACCGGGCAGATGGGCGACCGGCTGCGCCGCAAGGACTGGGGCACCTATTCGGGCGGCGACGCGCCGGGCCTCGCCTTCGAGACGCTGGACTGGATCCAGTCGAAGCGCATCGCCGCGGTCGCGACCGACACCTGGGGCGCCGAGGTGCGGCCGAACCAGACCGACGAGGCGTTCCAGCCCTGGCACTGGGTCGCGATCCCGAATATCGGGCTCAGCGTCGGCGAGATCTTCTATCTGGAAGAACTGGCGGAGGATTGCGCCAAGGACGGCGTGCACGAATTCTTCTTCGCCGGCCAGCCGCTGCCGTTCACCGGGGCCGTCGGCTCGCCGGTCAATCCGCTTGCGATCAAATAGGCCGGCCGGTTCCCGGACGGTGGCGATACCGTCCGGGATGCCGTTTCCTCGTGGTCGGCTCTAACGCGAGAAGATCGTCATCAGCCGCGCCGTGACCGCCGCACCGGTGATCAGCAGAGCCGCACCGACCGCCAGCACGGCGACCAGCGTCAGAAGCCGCGGGTTGTAGCCGACCAGCGCGATGATGCCGAGGGCGATGGCGCCGATCCCGACCAGCGCCTGCACGCCGACGCCGCCGGTAACGGTGCGGCGCGCAACACGTTCGCCGGTCGTGTAATCCGGCCCGACCTCGCGCAATTGGCCGATGCTGCCTGTGCTCAGGACCAGCGTCGCGCCGAACACGATCGCCGCGATCGAGTTCAACATCACGGGGGCCACGCCGATCAGCGCCAGGATGCCGAGCACGACGCCGGCGGCGCCGCCCAGGAATTCCATCGCAGTGCCGCCGCCCAGTTCGAGATCGGTCGCCGGCCCACCGCCGGCCCGGCTCGCGAGTTGCGAGAACTCCGCCGCGATCGCCGCGCCTTCGATCAGCAATGCCGCGCCGACGGCGATCACCGCGATCGACAGCATCAGGTGCGGCACCACACCCGCCAGGCCGATGATCGTCAGAACCACAGCCCCAATGCCGACAAGGGCTTCCGTGGCCGATCCGCCGGCCACGGTACCGGCGGCATGTTCGTAATGCGAATGGGGAGTCGTCGTCATCGCGCTTCTCCTTTATGCGGCTTTATGCGGCCCGGTTCCTCGCTTCAGATACTGTTGGACTGGATGAAAATCGCCGTTGCGGCCGTTTCGTTTGTAGAAACGAGCGATCTTTCGACACGGTTGCCCGCTGCGACAAAAGTGCGCCGTCGGGATACTCGGTCATTACCTGAAGGCAGCCCAAAGATGGCCGGCCGGCGCGAATCCGGCGCTCGGCCGCTCATCCCGGCGCGCGGTCGCGCGCGTTGCGGAGCGCCGCGACAAATTGCACCAGACCGGTGCCGCGCGGAGGATCGCGGATCGGCCGCGAAAGGCGCCGCCCCGGCCGAGGGGGTGACCGGGGCGGCGCCGGGGGGCGCTACGCTACTCCGCCACCTTGCGGGTGAGGGCGACGGGTTGGTACGCTGCGCTGCGCAGGATGCGGCCGGGCAACTTGCCGGTGCATTCGTCATATTCGAAGGTGGGCACGCCGTTGACGATGATCGCGCGATAGCCCTTGGCCTTCTGGATCAGGCGCTTGCCGCCGGCGATCACATCCTCGTAGACCGGCTCGTCCGGCGTCACCGCCAGCTTGTCGAGGTCGTAGACCACGATGTCGGCCGGCATGCCGGGCTCCAGCGTGCCGATCCCGGTCAGGCCGATCGAGGCCGCGGACATTTTCGACAGACGCCAATGCGCCTCCTCCAGGCTCATCAGCTTCTCGTCGCGCACCCACTTGCTCAGCATCACGGTCGGGTACTTGCCGAGGCACAGGAAGCGGGTATGCGCGCCCCCGTCCGACAGGCCGGGAATGACATAGGGGCTCTTGAGGATGTCCGCGATCGCCGCCTCGTCGTCGCTGGCCAGGTCGTCGATCATGAACGAGGTGTTGAGGTCCTCCGCCAGCGCGATCTCGCAGAACGCGTCGAGCGGGGTGCAATTCTTCTCGCGCGCGATCTGGTCGAGATAGCGGCCGACATATTGCGTCTGGCTGGACTCGAAGACCTTGAGCTTGTCCCAGCGGCCCGACCACAGCCGGTCCTTGTGATGGTCGAGGTCGTGCTGCAGCCGCTCGCGCACCGCCGGGTCGCGCAGGTTGGCCATGCGCTGTTCCATCGGGCAGGCCAGCGCCTTGTTCCATTCCGGCATGTCGTCGAACAGGTTGTATTCGACCAGGTTGAACAGCGATTCGGTGCGGTGGCACACGGTCAGGCCGAAGATGCGGTGGGTCTTGTTGGCCTGCTCCAGCCGTTCCAGCGCGTCCTTCCACGCATTCGGCAGGTGGTATTCCTGGATCAGCGCGTTGTAATAGACCGGACGCCCGCTGATCTCGTGCCAGCGCTTGAGCAGCTCGATCTCCCGCTCGCCGAGATGGAGCGATTGCGGCGTCACCTCGATCGAGCCGACATTGAATTCGCGCGCGACCGAGACCAGCGCCTCGGTCTCCTCCATCGGCGCGATCAGGCTGGGCAGCTTGTTGCCGTCGAAATCGCGGTCGATCAGGTTGAGATCGGTCGAGAGCCCAAGGCCGCCGGCGCGATAGCCTTCGCGCACCAGCTCCTGCATCTGCGCGATTTCCTGGGCGGTCGCCTTCTCGCGCTTGGTGTCGTCCTCGCCCATGACATAGGCGCGGATCGGCGATTGCGGAATGTAGAAGGCCACGTTGACGCCGAGGCCCGCGCATTCGAGCGAATCGACATATTCGGCCTGGCTGACCCAATCCCAGCGCATGCCCTGCTTCATCGCGTCGTAGGGGATCGCCTCGACGCGGGTCATGCGCTGCATGGCGCGCTCGCGGTCCTCCGGCTTGCACGGCGCGAAGCCGAAGCCGCAGGCTGAGATCACGATGCTGGTGATGCCGTGCCAGCAGGACTGCGAGGCATACGGATCCCAGTTGAGCTGGGCGTCGTAATGGGTGTGCACGTCGATGAAGCCCGGCGCGACGACCAGGCCCTTGGCGTCGATCTCCTGCCGGCCCTTGCCGTGCACCGTGCCGATCTCGGCGATGCGGCCGTCCTGGACCGCGATGTCGCCGACGAAAGCCGGCATGCGCGTGCCGTCGACGATCCGTCCGCCACGGATCACCAGATCGTAAGTCGCACTTCCGGTTGTCGAATTGCTGGCCACTGGCTCCTCCCGAAGCATTTTCGCGGGGTCTTTTCGCCTCTCGCGGCGCGCCCCATCGGAAGGATGAAATCTATTGATTTGTATGTCAACAAGAGTCGCCGGCCCCGCGCGACGGATCCGGCAGCGGCGCCGGCGGCAGGCCCAAGGCGCTGTCGACCAGGCGGCCGAAAAAGGCCCGGATACGCATCGGGTCGCGCTTTTCGAACATCATCAGGGCGAACATGTGCGCGCAGCCGTGGATCATCCGGGCCGCGTCCTCGCTCGACACCGTCGGGGGCACGATGCCGTCGCGCCGGCCCTGCTCGATCACGCTGCGCTCGCGCGCCAGGATGCGTTCCTGCAGCGCTAGGAAGCGCGGCCAGATGTCGTCACGGAAGCTCGTGCTCCAATCCAGCCAGATCTTGATCTTCAGCAGGCCCTCGGCGTCCGAGTCGATGAAGGCGTCGGCCATCATCATGAAGGCCTGGCGCGGCGAGGTGCCGGGCGGCGGCGCCTCGACCAGCCGCATCATGAATTCCTCGACGCTTGACAGCACCGCGTCGGTCAGGTCGCGCCGCGTCGGGAAATAGAAGAACACCGTCGGCGTCGACGTCCCCGCCTCGCGCGCCACGTCCTGGTGCGAGGCGCGGCTGACCCCTTCACGCGCGAATACCTCCAGCGCGCAGGACAGCAATTGCGCATGCCGCTCCTCTCGCTTGAGCCGGCGTCGTTTCGCGGGCGCCAGGCCGGCGGTGTCGGACTCGGCCGGGTCCGCTACGGGCACGCGCGTCAACAGGGCCTCCTCATTTTTCGAATGGGATCGATGACCTGCTGATAGCACAGACGGCGGCAGGTCGGCACGCAACGTCGTGTTGGTGTCGCCCGAATGCCGCGGCGCGGCCCGGGGATGGGTCAGCGCAGATGGAACGTGACCGGCTGGGTGATTTCCAGCGTCACGTCGGTCATCGAAGCCGGCATCGGCGGGAAGGGAGACGCCCTCTGGATCATGGAGTCGACCGCGGCGTCCAGCACGTCGTGGCCCGAGCTGCGGGTGATCCGGTAGTCGACGACGCGGCCGGACCGGTTGATGACGAACCACAAGGTCACGTCGCCTTCGATGTGCCGCAGCCGCGCGCTGCGCGGATATTCCTTGCAACGCTGCAATTGCGCGGAGATGCGCGACAGATAGTCCTGCGGCGGCGCGGTGGCGCGCGGCGCGGCCGGCGGCGACGGGTCGGGGTGGGGCGCCACCTGCGCCTGGCGCACCGGCTGGATCGCGACGGGCCGCGGCGGCGGCTTGATCGCCGGCAGCGGCTTGGGCGGTTTTGGCGGCGCCTTGGCGACGACCGGCGCCTCGGGCGCCTTGGACTGGATCACCTCCGGCTCCGGCTCGACCGCGCGGACGGTCGGCGGCGGCTCCGCCTTGACCACCTGCTCCGGCGGGGGCGTGGCGGCGACCGTCTGGGTGACGATCGGCGCGACCTGGATTTCCATCTTGACCGGCGGCGGCGTGACCGGGGTCGGCGCGAAGCGCGCGAACACCGTGCCGATGGCCAGCGCATGCACCAGCAGCGACGCCCCGAAGGCCCAGTCGCGCCGTATGCGCCGCGTGAGCCGCACCCCGATCTCTCCTAATGCGCGTCGCCGGTGGGCGCCGCCTCGGCGATCAGCGAGACGCGCGCGAACCCCGCCTGGCCGACCTCGCCCATCACCTCCATTACCCGGCCATAGGGGATGGCGCGGTCCGCCCGGACATAGACGGGCGCGTCCGGCGTCTTGCCGTGCAGCGCGGCGAGGCGCGACACGATCTCGTCCGCCGGCAGCAGGTCGCGGCCGGCGAAGACCTTGCCGTCGCGCTCGATGCTGACCACGACCGGCTTCTGGGTCTGGCCGATCTTGGCGGCGGCGGTGCGGGGCAGGTCGACCGGCACGCCGACCATCATCAGCGGCGCCGCGACCATGAAGATGATCAGCAGCACCAGCATCACGTCGACCATCGGCGTGACGTTGATCTCGGCCATCGGCGCGTAGTCCGCGCTTCCCAGCTCGTCGGCCGCGGCCAGTCCGCCGCGCCGACCGATCAGCCCGCCGGCCATTATTCCGCGGCTTTCTTGCGCGCCGCGCCGCTGCGCGCCAGCCGGCCGCCGAGCGTGCCGATGGCGGCGGAGAAGCGAAAGGCGACGTTGGACAGGTCGGTGGAGATCTTGTTGTAGGCGACCACCGCCGGGATCGCGGCGGCCAGCCCGATCGCGGTGGCGAACAGCGCCTCGGCGATGCCGGGCGCGACCACCGCAAGGCTCGTGTCCTGCGAGCGCGCGATGGCCTGGAAGCTGTTCATGATGCCCCAGACGGTGCCGAACAGGCCGACGAACGGCGCGGCCGAGCCGACCGTGGCCAGGAACGGCAGGCCGCGTTCCAGCCGCCGCAGCTCCGAGCCGACCATCGTGCGCATCGCGCGCTCGATCCGCTCGCGCCGCTCCGCCCGGCTTTCGCCGATCGCGTCGTCGGTGTCCCGCGTCTCGTCATAGGCGGCCGCCAGCACGTCGGCGGCCAGCCCGGTGGCCTCGCCCTCGGCCTCCGCCGTCTTCCCGGCCGCCTGGGCCTGGAACTTGGCGGCTTGGCGGCGCAGCCCACGCAGGCGCACGATCTTGTCCAGGATCACCGCCCAGACCCCGACGGAGGCCAGCACCAGGATCGCGACGATCGCCTTCACGACCGGATCGGCTTTCAGGAACATGCCGACGGTCGACAGGTGCTCGGGTGCGGTCATCACGATGGCGGGCGGGACGAGGGATGGCTCCATGGTGTGTCGGTCCTATCCGGTCGGCTATTGGGCGAAGGGCACGTTGGCGATGCGCGAGGCCGTGCTGACGCCGTCCAGGCAGCTTGCGCCGTCCTTGGCCACGCCACAGGCCGGGATGTCGTTCAGCAGCACCTGACCGATTCCGTCGCACGGCAGGCCGGCGAGGTCGAACAGCCGGACGCTGGTCTTGTGCGCCGGCAGCGCGCCGACATCGACGGAAAGCCGCCGCGCGATCACGCCGTCCGTGCCGAAGACGATCAGGTCGAGCCGCAGCGCGTCATAGGACGTGGCGGCGTGATTGGCGAACACCAGATAGGCGCGGCAGTCCTGGCCCTTCGGCTCCAGCTTGTTGAGTTCGATGCGCAGGCCCGACTTCGCCTCCGGCGTGGCCGGCTTGGCGGACGCCGCGCCCGGCACGGCGAGCAGCAGCGCGAAAGCCGCCAGCCAGCCGCACAGACGCGCCCGCCGCGACGCCCTTGCGTGGCGTCCGGCCGTCAGGGCGGCGCAAATACGGAACCGATCGTCCGGCATCCCACAAATTCCCGTCGCAGCGTATCGGCAATGCTGGCGCGTGACATCTTTGCAAGACGCCGCACCCGCTTCCAGAGGTCCGCAGCGATAGCGCAGTTGCGAGTGAGTTGCAATACATGGATGACGCGGCCGTTTCGCCGCCGCCGATGGCCCGCGTTATCCAAAGCCCGATGCGCCTGACTCATCGGGTTTTGGCAAGCGCGACCGCGCGCCCGAGCTTATGCGAGGGAAGCCAAGCGAGCGGAGGCGAGCGCCGGCGATGAGAGCGTTTCCAGCAAAAGTGGATGCCACTTTTGCGGTTCGGAAACGCGACAAC
>JBDZUN010000329.1:0-2961 GCA_040255145.1 Hyphomicrobiales bacterium
GCGCCGCGGGCCATGAGGCTTTGATCGAAATGCCGATGGAGCCCTACGACTACCCGCAGAACGACCCGGGCCCGTCGACCCTGCGCACCGACCTGACGCCGACGCAGAATATCGCCCGGCTCGAGGAGGCATTGGCGCACGGCAGCGGTTACGTCGGCGTGATGAACTATCTGGGCGCCAAATTCACCGAGACCCCCGCCGCGCTGACGCCGGTCCTGCAGGCGCTGAACGCACGCGGCCTGATGTTCTTCGATTCCCATGCATTCGGCACCGACAAGGCGCGCGAGGTGGCGCGCGGCGTCGGCATCCCGTTCGCGTCGAGCGACCTGACCATCGACGCGAATCACCTCGGGTCGGCGGTCGACGGCCAGTTGGCCACGCTGGTCGACGCGGCGCGCCGCGACGGCCACGCCGTCGGCGTCGGCGGCCCCTATCCGGCGACGATCGACCGGATCGCCGCATGGGCGGACGGCCTGGAGCGGCAGGGCATCGCCCTGGCGCCGCTGACCGCACTGACCCGGCCGGTCGGACCGGCCGCCCGGAACGCGCCGAGCGCCGCACCTGCGGCGCAACCCGCCGCAACCCCCGATCCTCCAGGCTCCGATACCCGTGACTCCAATGTCATAGACCCCGATGTCCAAGCCCCCGCCCAGTGAGGGACGCTTCGCCCACCTGCCGTATCGCCGGTGCGTGGGGATCATGCTGCTCAACCGCCGCGACGAGGTCTTCGTCGGCCGCCGCATCGACACCACCGTCGAGGCCTGGCAGATGCCGCAGGGCGGCATCGACGGCGACGAGGCGCCGCAGCACGCCGTCTTGCGCGAGATGAAGGAGGAGATCGGCACCGACCGCGCCGAAATCCTGGCCGAATCCGCGGGCTGGCTGAATTACGACCTGCCGGAGCACCTTGTGCCGCTTGTGTGGCGCGGCCGCTATCGCGGCCAGACCATGAAATGGTTCGCGCTGCGCTTCCTCGGCCGCGATTCCGACATCGACATCGCGACCGAGCACGCCGAGTTCATGGCGTGGCGGTGGATGCGGCCGGACGACCTGCTGACCGCGATCGTGCCGTTCAAGCACGCGGTCTACGCCGCGGTGCTCGACGAATTCGCCGACCTGCTCCGCCCGGGCACGCGATAAGCGGCCGAGGGCAGCGCGGGTTCAGGCTGGCGGCTTCAGGTTTTCGGGCTCAGGCCGGCGCCTGCCGGAGGCGCCGGAGGCGCAGCCGCAGCACGAACCAGGACAGGCCGCCGGCCAGCCGCGCGAACCAGCCATGCGGGTGCAGCCCGACCGCCTTGGCGACCATCGACACCGCCCGCGCGACGTGCTGGCGGCGATAGAAGGCGAAGGCGCGCAAGCCGTAGGCATCCGCGCAGGCGGTCCGGTCATAGGCGGTCTCCTCGCCGCAATTTCCGCAGAAATAGGCGTAGGCGAGCTCGTCGTCCGCGACCTCGTCGATGCGGCCGAGCGCGATCCTGAGCCGGCGCGGCAGCGACAGCCGCTCACGCGCGACATAGCGGCGCATGTGGTCGTAGAACAGCTTGTAGTGACGGAATTCGTCGGCGGCGATATGCCCGGCGACCTGGCGCAGCACCGGCTCGGCGCTGGCGTCGCGCAGCGCGCTGTAGAACGAGGAGGTGCCGACCTCGACGACGCAGCGCGCGATCAGTTCGCCCGCGCGCGAGCCGCGCACCGACGCGGTGGCGTCGACCGGCAGCCGGTAACCCGCGCGGAAGCGTTCGAGGGCGCGGGCAGCGTCGAAATCGGGATCGGCCAGTTCGGCCCAGCGGGCCAGGGCGCGGCCGTGCTGCACCTCTTCCACGCCCCAGGCGCGCGCCGCGTCCTGCATCGCGGGGTCGTCGGCGAACACGTTGCACAGATAGGCGACGTAGTCGTCGGCATTGTGCTCGACCATCGCCGCCGCCTTGACGGCTTCAACCAGATGCGGGTCCAGCTTCGCCGGGTCGAAGGCCGGCCAGTCGATATCGTCCAGCGTCCAGTGCGAATTCATGTGCCAACCGAACCAACAGTCCGGCCGATAAGATAGGTTCCGATGTTCGGACCGTAAATAAGCGGGCGGGGCGCGCCGGCGGGCAGGCTAAAGTGCCGCCTCGACCGCGAGCAGGTCGGCGGCACGCTGCGCGGCCGCGGCGCGGGCCGCTTCGTCGCGCGCGCCGGTCGCGTCCTCCTCGGCGTCGCGGATGTCCTGCTGGAGCGCATCGCGGTCGATCTCGGCCAAGTCGGTCGCGTCCTCCGACAGGACGGTCAGGCCGGCCGGCGTCACTTCGGCAAAGCCGCCGCGGACATAGAATCGCCGGGTGACGCGCCCGCCGTCCTCGATCACGACGATGCCCGGCCGCAGCGTCGACAGCACCGGCGCGTGGCCGGCCAGCACGCCGAATTCACCCTCGGTGCCCGGCACCGTGACCATATCGGCCTCGGACGACAGCAGCAGGCGCTCGGGCGAAACGAGTTCAAAGGCAAGCTTTTCGGGCATGTGCGGAGATTTCGTCGGAGGAAAACCCAGGCCGGCCGGGCGCACCCGACGGCGGGCGGACCATAATTGCCGCCGCCCCGGCCGTCAATCGGCCGCCGCGCGAACGGCCGCCCCGGGATTGTCTGCGCCGCGGACGATTCCTATTTTCACCCCGTATGGATACGGAAGCGGCGAACCCATCGTTCAGCGACGGCGCGCACGAACCGGCCGTGTTCTTCCACATGCGGCTGCGGCCGTACCGTTCGCTCGGGCCCAAGGGCTTTCGGATCCTGATGGCCGCGGTCCTGGTCGCCAACGCCATCGCCGGGACGATCTTTGTCCTGCGCGGCGCGTGGCCGGTCTTCGGCTTCTGCGGCCTCGACGTGCTGGCCCTCTTCATCGCCTTCCGCGTCAGCTACCACCGGGCGCAGTTCGGCGAGACCATCGAGCTCGACAGGGACGCCCTGACCGTCCGCGTCGACCTG
>JBDZUN010000054.1:0-15577 GCA_040255145.1 Hyphomicrobiales bacterium
GCCGCGGCGCCGTAGCCGGGCGCGCGGGGGGTGTCTCCACGAACGCACGCGGCGTCGCCTCGAGTACGGGCGGCGATAGCCGGCGGCGACCCGGCAGGGGGCGCACGCCGCGCACGACCTCGGCCCACAGCGCCGCGTCGGCGCTGCTCGGCGTCTCCAGCCAATCACGCCCGGGCGCGGTCATCGCCCTCGTCCACGATCACGATATGCAGGCGCTTTGGGCCGTGCGCGCCCATATACATGGTCTGCTCGATATCGGCGGTGCGCGATGGCCCGGTGATGAAGTTGACGGCGCGCGGCATGTAGTCCGCGCCGCGCCCGCGCAGGCGGATGATCGCTTCCTCGAACGGGCCGACCACCTCGGACGCCCGCACCACCACGATATGGGTTTCGGGCAGGAAATTCAGCGTGGTCGGCGAGTCCGGGCCGGACAGCAGCATCAGGGTGCCGGTCTCCGCGATCGCGGCGAAGCACGGTGTGACGGAGGCGGGGTCGTCGGCGCGCGCGGCGCCGGTCGAAACGTCGAGAAGCGGGTGTTCCGCCCACGGCAGATCGTTGAGCCACGGTGCAGGCGCGAGGCGCACGCGTGCGGGCAGGTTGTTGTGCGTCAGGTAGTCGGCGACCGCGCCGGGCACTGCATCCGTGCCGGGAACCCGTTCGACCGTGGCGCCGCTGGCGTCGGCCAGCTCGACAAAGGCCGCGACACGCTCCGCCGCCGACCGTCCCCGTGCGCGCGCCGGCACGATGTGGCCCGGACGTGCGCCGCGCAGACGGTCGTCGACGGCGGCTTCCCGGCCGGCATCGCCGGGGCGTACGCGCAACGCGGCGCGCAGGCCGTTCAGGATCGTGTTGCGGCTCATCGCGCCGAATGCCCGGTCGATTGGCGCGCCCGCCATTGGTCCATGAACGTGCCGTGCTGCGGCGGCGGCATCGCGCGCGCCTTTGCCCAGCCGCGCGTCAGGTCGTGCGCGCGCAGATAGTGCTGGGCCAGCGCGGAAAGCCGCAGCACCGGCACCGCGACACGGGTCGCCAGCCGGTAATATTGCGGACGCTTGGCCAGCCACGCCCAGGCCGCGATCGCCCATCGTTCCGCAGCCGGACTGGCGTCCTGGGTGAAAGCTTCCTCGCGCCAATGGCGCATCAGCATCGGGAGCGGGATGCGCACCGGGCATACTTCTTCGCACCGGCCACAGAAGGTCGACGCGTTGGGCAGGTCCTTGGCTTCGGCGATGCCCAGCAGATGCGGGCTCAGCACGGCGCCGATCGGTCCCATATAGACCGCGCCATAGGCGTGCCCGCCGACAGCGGCGTAGATCGGGCAATGGTTCATGCATGCCCCGCAGCGGATGCAGCGCAGCACGTCCTGGAATTCGGTGCCGATCAGCCGGCTGCGGCCGTTGTCGAGCAGCACGACGTGGAACTGCGCCGGCCCGTCCGGGTCGTCGGCCCGGCGCGGCCCGGTCGCCATGGTCGTGTAGACCGACATCTCCTGTCCGGTCGCCGACCGCGCCAGCAGGCGGATCAGCGTCATCGCGTCCTCAAGCGTCGGCACCAGCTTCTCGATGCTGGCGATCGCGATGTGCATGGGCGGCAGCGACTGGGTCAGATCGCCGTTGCCCTCATTGGTCACCAGCACGATGGAGCCGGTCTCGGCGATCAGGAAGTTCGCGCCGGTGATGCCGGCGTCGGCGGCGAGGTACTTGTCGCGCAGGATCTCGCGTGCCTCGGCGACCATCTCCTCGCCCTGTTCCAGCCGCCGTGTCTTGCCTTGCGCGCGGTGAGCGTCCAGGAACAGGTCGGCGACCTGCTCCTTGGTCTTGTGGATCGCGGGCCCGATGATGTGGCTCGGCGGTTCGTGCGCGAGCTGAATGATGTATTCGCCGAGGTCGGTCTCGACCGGTACGATGCCGTTCGCTTCGAGGAACGGGTTCAGGCCGATCTCCTCGGCGATCATCGACTTGCCCTTGGTGACCGTGCGGGCGCCGACCGACCGGCACAGCTTCAGGACCGTGCGGCGCGCTTCCTCGGCGTTGACGCACCAATGGACGACCCCACCCTGCGCCGTCACCGCCTGCTCGAACCGTTCCAGATAGAGGTCGAGGTGCTGCAGGGTGTGGTTCTTGATCTCGACCGCCTCGTCGCGCAGCGCGTCGAATTCGGGCAGCCGGTCGATCGCGGCGCGACGATGGCTACTGAACCGGACGCCAAGACTGGGCAGCACACGGCGCAGGATCGGGTCGGCCATCGCCGCCCGGGCATTGTCGCGGAACGCGCGCGGGGTACGCTCGGCCTGGGTCATCGTTTGCCCGCGATGGCCGGCCCGTCGGCCATGCCCGCCAACACCTCGGCGACGTGACGGACCTGGATGCGCGACCCCTCGCCCGCGAGAAGGCTCGCCAGGTTCATCAAACAGCCGAGGTCGGCGGCGAGCAGCATGTCCGCACCGGTTTCGCGCACGGCCGCCGCCTTGCGCCGGGCGATGTCGACGGACACCTCCGGGTACTTGACGCAGAAGGCGCCGCCGAAGCCGCAGCAAACCTCCCTATCCGGAATATCCGTGACGGTGAGGTTCTCGATGCCCTGCAGCAGCCGGCGCGGCTGCGCGCGCACGCCGAGCTCGCGCAGGCATGAGCAGGAATCATGGTAGGCGGCGCGCCCGGCATGAAGGGTGGCCGGGACCTGTTCCACCTTGCGGATGTCGGCAAGGAAGGCGGTCAGCTCCCAGGTCTTGGCGGCCAGCCGTCGGGCGCGCGCCGCCCAGACGGGATCGTCAGCCAAAAGATCCGGATAGTGCCGCCCGATCATACCGCCGCACGATCCCGACGGCACGATGGTGTAGTCGTAGTGCTCGAACGTCGCGATGACCTGGCGCGCGATGTCTTTGGCATGGGCGCGGGCGCCGGAATTGTAGCCGGGCTGGCCGCAGCAGGTCTGGGCCTCGGGCACGCTGACCGTGCAACCCGCGGCTTCCAGCAGCTTGACGGCGGCGAACCCCACCACCGGCCGGAACAGATCGACCAGACAGGTGACGAACAGCGCGACGTGGGGGCGTGATTCGGCGGTGTCGTCCATGGCTCATGTTAGCGCGCCAGGGGCGGTCGCGGCCACCCGGTTGCCGGTCTTCGCGGTTTCAGCGGCCCGGCCGGCTCTCCGGCGCGCCGACGTTCACGTCGGCGGCGGCGCCGTCGATCGCCGTGTTGATCATATCGGTGATCTTCGACTTGGCGAAGTATAGGCCGGCATCCAGGTAACGCTTCGCGAACCAGGCCGCCACGCCGTCCCCGGCCAGCTTGTCGCGCGCCTGCGCGGCGACGACGTCGAGCCGCCCGGCGATGCGCCGGTCGAGGTCCGGGCCGCGCCGGAACGCCCCGATCGGCCAGTCCGGCAGCACCTCCTCCTTCGTGCAGTCGCCGACGCACGGGACGATCTGAAGGTGGCTCGAGTCCGCAATGTCCCGGTACTGGTTCAGCGCCTGGGTCGACCAGCGTCCGGCGAAGACCGGGTTGCCGGCGGGCAATGTGAAGCAGGTCTGCAGGAAGCGCTGGCAATTGCGCCGGCCGAGCAGGAAATCGTGCCGCCGATAGGCTTCGGAGAAGAAGCCGAAGAAGCCGCCCAGCCCGCCGGAGGCGAGGGCGGCCTTGCCGTCAACCGGAGAACGGCTGGGCGCGATCAGATAGCGGCTGTAGATGTCCTCGTTCAGGATCAGGTCGAAATCCTGCGGCACGCAGCGGGCGTCGTTCTTGTAGGCGTTCACCAGCGCCAGCGGGATGTCGAACAGCGAGCCGTCGGTCTCCGGGCCCGGCGGTGCTGGTTCGACGAACGGGTCGATCAGCAGAACCGCGCGGTTGGCCGCGATGCCTTGCGGCGGGTTCTCGCCGGCGACCCCCGCCAGCGCCGTGCGCGCAAGCTCGAACGGTTCGTTGTCCATGGTGCCGCCATCGACGCACAGATAGTCGTACTGGCCGGGGACGGCGTTGTCCGGCCAAGTCGGCGGCGCGAAGATCGGCGCGGTCGTGGTCGCGGAGGAATAGAGCGCGCCGCGCCAGGCGTAGTCGGCGCCGTGGCGGTTCAGCGGCCGCGCCGCCAGAAAGGCGGGGAACGCGCCGGTTGCCAGCGCCGCCTGGCCCAGCGCCTGCCAGGCGCCGGCGTAACGGCGCGGCTCCGTCAACTCCACCAGGTCCGGCGCCGGGCGCTGATAGGCGGCCGTGCCCAGATTGGGTACCGCGAAGCCGACATGGTCGCGGTGGCGCATCATTGCATAGCCGAATTGCGGGTCGCCGGCGCGGAAACGCACGTCGTAGGGTACGCCGCGCAGGTTGCCGACGGTCAGCAGGATCGGCAGCGGGTTGGCGATCCAGCCGCGCGTCGCCTTTTGCTCCGCCGGCAGCGGCTGGCCCTGGAATTCGATCCGGGCACGCACGATCTGTTCCAGGACGCTGCAATCCAGCACGGAGTGGAAGCCGGTCTTCAGGTCCTGGGTGCCGAGCAGCGTCGTGATGTCGATGTCGCGTACCCAGGCGGCATAGAACGGGTTGCCGGCCACGGTTGCGGCGTCGGTCGATGCTCGCACATGGGGATAGAGGCTGCCCAGCGACGCCGCCATGATCGCGCCGTTCATGCCGCCGGCCGACGCGCCGGCGACGATCCGGATCAGTACGTCATGGTGCGGGACGGTAGCCGCCTCGCCGGTACGGCCGGCCTGAACGTCGGCCAGCTTGGCGGCGTGCCAGGTGTCGAGCGCCTCGAACAGGAAGTCGAGCACACCGGCGGTATAGGCCCCGGCCGAGACGGCGCCGGCCAGCACCAGCCCGATCTCGAACGTGCCGGGCGCGACCTCCTTGTCACGATTGCGTGGAAACCAGCGGGCGATGTCCGCCTGCTGCTGCCCGTCTGCCGGCATGGTCCGCCCCCGTCGCCCCGTTGCGGGAAGCAGGCTAGCCGGGTCCGGCCCTTCGTGCACCGATATTCTTGGTCGTCGTCACCTCGTGACGGCGGCGTTCCGGCGCTCGGTTCAATTCTACATCAATTGTACATGATGACCGAGCGGGCACCTTCGCCGCGCGTCATCTCGTCCAGCGCCTGGTTGACATCTTCGAGCTGGATGCGCTTGGTGATCATCTCGTCGAGCTTGAGCCGGCCGTCGAGATACCAGGAGACGAAGCGCGGGATATCGCGCGCCGGCACCGCCGATCCGTAGGCGGAGCCGGTGATCCGCCGCTCGCTGAGCAGGCCGGCCGGCATCAGCGGGAACGAATCCTTGAACGACGCGACCCCGACGATGATTGCCCGCCCGGTCGGCCGCACCATGTCCCAGGCCTGGCGCACCGTGTCGATGCGGCCCAGGGCCTCGAAGGCGTAGTGCACGCCGAGCTTTCCGCTGCGCTGGCGCACGCCCTTGATCGGGTCCTCGGCCGTCGGGTCGATGACGTCGGTGGCGCCGAGCCGCAGCGCCAGGTCGCGCTTCTCCGCCACCGGGTCGATCGCGATGATCGTGGTCGCGCCGTTGATGCGCGCGCCCTGGATGATCGACAGGCCGACGCCGCCGCAGCCGATCACCGCGACGCTGGTGCGGGGCTTGATCTCCGCCGTGTTGACCGCCGCGCCCACGCCCGTGGTGACGCCACAGCCGATCAGGCAGACGCTTTCGAGCGGCGCGTTGCCGCCGACCTTGATCGCGGAGCCGGCCGGGATCACCGAACGCTCGGAGAACGAGCCGACGCCGCACAATTGCGGCACGCCCTCGCCATTGCGGCGGAACCGCGTGGTGCCGTCGACCATGGTGCCCTTGGCCATCAGCCGGCCGATCTCGCGGCACAGAAAGGGCTTGCCTTCCTGGCACATCGGGCATTTGCCGCAGGTCGGCGTCAGCACCGCGATGACATGATCGCCGGGCGCGAGGTGCGTGACGCCGGGCCCGATCTCCTCGACGATGCCGGCGCCCTCATGGCCCAGCACGATCGGCACCGGCGAGGCGATGGTGCCGTTCAGCGCCGACAGGTCGCTGTGGCAGATGCCGCTGGCGACGAAGCGGATCAGCACCTCGTTCTCGTGCGGGCCTTCGAGGTCGATCTCCTCGATTTCAAGCGGATGGTTCCGTTCCACCATCAGGGCGGCCTTGGTCTTCATCGCGGGCTCTCCCTTCAGGAAAAGGTGATGACGGTGCGGGCGCCTTCGCCACGGCCCATGGCGGCGAACGCCTCGTTGATCTCGTCGAGGCCGATGCGCTTGGTGACCATCTGGTCCAGCATCAATTCGCCCGATTTGTACAGGTCGACATATTTCGGGATGTCACGCTTGGGTGTGCTGGAGCCATAGGCCGAGCCCCGGATCTCCTTCTCGGCAAGCAGGTTTACGAAGGGAAGCTCGATCGGCTGGCGCAGGTTGGGCACGCCGACGATAATCGCCTGGCCGCGTGGGCGGACGATCGAATAGGCCTGCTGGATCGTCTCGGGCCGGCCCAGAGCCTCGAAGGCGTAATGCACGCCCTGGCCGGTCAGGCCGCGGATCGCCTTCACCAGGTCCTCGTTGAACGGGTCGATGGCGTGGGTGGCTCCCATCGACTTGGCGAGATCGCGCTTCTCCGCCACCGGGTCAATCGCGACGATCGGGTTCGCCTTGGCGATGCGCGCACCCTGGATGATCGACAGTCCGACGCCGCCGCAGCCGATCACCGCGACCGACTGGCCCGGTTCGATGTCGACCGTGTTCAGCGCGGCGCCGACGCCGGTGGTGACGCCGCAGCCGATCAGGCACACCGTGTCGAGCGCTGCGTCCGCGCGCACCTTGATCGCGCAGCCGGCCGGGATGACCATGTATTCGGCGAACGAGCCGAGTGCGCCGAGCTGGTGGATGCGCTCCTCGCCCCGGTGCAGCCTGGTCGAGCCGTCCGGCATCGCGCTGTCGCGCAGCGCCCTGGAGAACTGGAAGCACAGATACGGCTTCTCCTCCAGACACATCGGACAGGTGCCGCAGGAGGGGGTCAGCGATGCGACGATCGGATCGCCGGCCTTGACGTGGCTGACGCCCGGGCCGACCTCCTCGACGATCCCGGCGCCCTCATGGCCCAGCACCACCGGCATGGGCGAGCGCAGGACGCCGTGCATGACCGAATAGTCGCTGTGGCAGATGCCGCTGGCCACGACCCGCACCAGCACTTCGTTTTCCTTTGGCGGGTCGATCTCGATGTCCTCGATCGAGAACGGTTGTCCCGTTTCGCGCAGCACCGCCGCTTTCATGTCTCGCCTCCCGTTCCCGCGATCGCGCCGCCGCAGCGCGGGCGATCGTTTCATGCCGAACCATAGGCACGGCGGTGGCCGACGGCAATGCGTCCAATGGGCAGGGACGCCGGTTCATGCAGCCGGCGCTAGAGCAGCGCGACCGCCTGTTCGAGACGTTTGCTGTGGGCGGTCTCCTCCCGGGCGTTGAGGCGGAGGAGCTTGGCGGCGTCGGAATTGGCAAGGCCTTGCGCCCAGCCCTCGTAGAGCTTGTCGCCGTCGACCTCGAGGCCCGCGATGTGCTCCAGGAACTCGCGGGTGACGGCGGTGTCGGGCGCCAGACCGAAATCGCGCAGCGGATTGTCCTCCGGCTTCGGCGGCGCGAAATCCTCGCCCGACATGACCTTGATCGCCTTGCACACGCGCATGGCGTGACCCATCTCCTCGCGCCCGTTCAGGCTGAGGATGTCGCGCACCTTGTCGTTGGGCGCGTTGGCCGCCAGCACGTCGTAGAAACCCTGGCCGCCCGCCTCGACATAGACCATCAGCTTCAGGTCCTCGACGGTGGGCGTGGTGACGGCGTTGAGGCGGGCGAACGCCTCGCCGGTCGAGGATGGAACCGAAAAGGACGTCTGATTCATGGCGGGTCGCTCCCTGCGGCGTGGCTATGCGCTTTTCGGGCCGATCATCGGCCCAATCGCCAGGGGGCGGCAAGAGGGCGCATGGCTACCGTTACGGCCGGATCGCCCGGCGCCTGCATCCACCCGGCATCACCGGAAAGGCGTCCTGGAGGCGTTGACATTGGAACAAATAGGAAACATTCTGTTGTCGCCAACGGAGGAACGACTCATGAACCTCATCGTTCGCGACAGCATCGCCGCCGCAATGCTCGCCACCATGGTCTGGATGGTGCTGCTGGGCAGCGCGGTATTTCAGTAGGTGCGTTCCGAACAAATCATAAACAGACTAGCGCAACTTCGCGCCGTGCGCTTCGACCTCGGCCAGGAAGGCGGCCCGGCGTTCGGCCGAGCGGTCCACCTGGTCCAGCGCCAGCCAGTGCCGGCGCGCGCGGCGACCCATCATAGCTCCGACCATCTTGAACAGATAGGTTCGGGCCGGATTGCCGAGGATGAGCGCCATGATCGGCCGCGGCAGGTCGTAGGTGGTGATCGCGACCACATGCCGGATGTGGGTCAGTAACGGGATGAGCGGGAGCCAGCGGCTTTTCGGCTCGCGATAGGCGATGCCGGGCAGCCAGAGGCGGTCCATCCAGCATTTCAGCGCGGCGGGAATGTGGATGTGCCAGGTCGGGAAGATCATGACCAGCGCCTCCGCCCGCATCAGCCGGTCGACATGCGGCCCGGCATGGGCGCGGTTGCGCGACGGGTCCTCGTGGGTTTCCCATTCGGCGAGGCTCATCGCGCGGTCGAAACCCTCGGCGTAGAGGTCGAGCAGGTCGACATCGTGGCCGGCGCGATCCAGGCCGCGCACCACGGCCTCGCGAACCGCCGCGGCGAAGCTCTGCCGACTCGGATGGACGAAGACGACAAGCACGCGCATGGCACCTCCTGGACGAGAGGATTCCGGGATGGGCGAGGCGGCCGCCCGGCGTTTAACGCGCTCGGGCCGGACGATGCGCCCGTGACCCCGCCGGAACATCGAGTGAGGCCGGCGCCGCCGCGGGCGCGGGCCGGCGGGCGGCATCGGCGGTGGCGGCGCGCATCTGGGTGGTCAGGAACTGGCCGAGCGCCAGCGCGACCGCTGCAACCCCGATCAGGATCAGGAAAGTCGCCGCCGCGATCACGGTCTTGATGCCGCCGGTCGCGCGCTCGACGGCGCGCAACCGCTCCGCCGTGGCGTTCGCCTCGCCGACCACAATCGCGCGGAGGGTCTGCACGTCGCCGGACAATTGGGCGATCTTGGCGTCGGCGTCCTGGCGGCCATCGTCCATGGTTAGATTATTCTCGCCATCGTAAGGCGCACAGCGCTTCGAAGTCAGCACATCACAAACGGTGGAATCGACAATATTCAATGAACAATTCGCGGACGGGTAGATGGAACATCCATAGAGATAGAATCTAAATTGAAAATCAATTCAAAGAAGTTCTCGGCCCAGGTCCGATTGTTGCTTCAATGCGATTTCTGAGCCTCGTTGCCAAATCTTCTGGTGCTTTCCAGTCGATCATATTGAATTGACGAATATCGAAATGAAGGTTGATTAAATCATCATCTCGGCATGTCCAAATTACCGGCAAGCCCAATCCCATGGCATATCCTGCTTCGAAATAGACGCCGCCACGATGTCCAGTGAAATCAGCTACAAGAAAACGAGATTTTCGAATTTGAGCTATAATTTCATCGTCAATTTTTCTATTGTGCTCCACTAAATTTACCTTCAATGGATCGTATCCAGCTCTCCTGATTCCAGGGTCGAATCCTTTTGCGTACGGATCGTCCATTGATACGTCGAACCACATCGCGACGAAGCCCTGACTGTATAATGGCTGTACTTGTAGCGTGGATTCATAATAAATATATCCGGAAGGTGTAACAAATGCATGAGAATAATGAAGAAATCGGTCTAAGAAACCACGTTCTTTTAGAAAATCAACAAAAACCCGAAACTCGTCGTTCGTTGATGTGTAAGTTAGTGCGCGTAAAGCTGGGCGCACTAAGTCAATCATTTTGCCTAATTCGCTTTGGTGTTTTATGATATACCCAAGTAGCCTAGTTGCTCTTTCGGCAAATGGCGGTTTCGCTAAATTCGCTATAGGCTCAATGTCATCCGCGCGGATGACCGGATGAGAGCCAAGTTCGTTTTGATGTCTTATCCAGCCAGAAAGGTTGATTTTTTGGGCGGGCGTTAGATCCGCCACAGTCGGCGAAGCAGACCTCGTAAGCTTATATTCGCCACAACGTGGGCAGCGCCGATGATAGTAATCTCCTAGGTGATCAAGCCTTTCAGCTTGCTCCTCGCAAATTTGGCACGAAACAGGATCGTCATTCATATCGCCTACTCGTTGCGACCGCCCATGAAGCCGAACAGATAGCCGGCGACGCGGCGGAGCTGAATCTCCTCCGAACCCTCGGTGATGCGATAGCGGCGGTGGTGGCGATAGATGTGCTCGAACGGCTTGTGCCGGGAATAGCCGATGCCGCCGTGGACCTGGATCGCCAGGTCCGCGGCGTTGCAGATCATCCGGTTCGCGCGATAGTTGCACATCGACACCTTGTCGGAGATCAGCATCGCATCCATGCGGTCGAGCTGCCAGGCGGTCTTGTAGACCAGGGTGCGCACCATCTCGCATTCGGTATGCAGCTCGGCCAGCGGGAACTGGATCGCCTGATTGACTGCCAGCGGCTTGCCGAACGGCTTGCGCTCCCTGGCGTAGCGCACCGATTCGTTGACGCAGAACTGGGTCGCGCCGACGCCTGAGGCGGCCTGGCGGATGCGGTTCTCCTGCACGAAGGTCTGGGCGACGGCGAGCCCCTCGCCTTCCTGGCCGAGGATGGCGCTGTCGGGGACCCAGACATTGTCGAGCCGGACGTGGGCGTGGTCGGTCGGCATGTTGAAGGTCCACATGAACTCTTCGACCTTGAAGCCCTCGGCATTCGTCGGCGTCAGGAAACAGGTGATGCCGCGCGCGTCACCGTCCTTGCCGCTCGTCCGGGCGAAGATCATGTCCCAGTTCGCGGTGTGCAGGCCGGTGTTCCAGTACTTCTCGCCCGAGATGCGCCACCCCTGACCGTCACGAACCGCGCGGGTCTCCATCCAGGTCGCGTCGGAGCCGTGCTGCGGCTCGGTCAGGCCGAACGCGACGCGCTGCGTGCCGGTGATGATGCCTTCGATGAAGTCGCGCTTCTGCTGCTCGGTGCCGAAGCGGTCGATCATGAACACGGTCGGGAAGTTGCCGACGATCGAGCTTTCGTTCTGCAGGTCGTTGTGCAGGCCGAGGCCCTTGGCCGCCAGGTGCTCGCGGATGATCGCCATGCCGAGGCTGGTGCCGTCCTGGCCGCCATAGGCCTTGGGCACGGCATAGCGCAGGTGCCCGGCCTTGTCCGCGCGGCGGCGCATCTCGGCCAGCAACTCCTCCCAATCCTCGCGCGGCAGGCCGTCGCGGTCCCAGTCGGTACGCGCCCATTCGCGCCGATGGTCGAAGAAGCGGATGTTGTCGTCCTGCTCTTCAAGCGGCCGGATCTCGCGCTCGATGAAATCGTCGAGCGCCGCGAGCTTCGCGGTGATCTCCTGCGGAATCTCGAAATCCATGCCGTGCTCCTTCCCGTTCCTCAGTCGCCGTATCCGCAGCGGGCCAATCCAGCGGCTGATTGCCGCCGGATCGCCTCGTCACGATCGTCTGTCCGCCGGTGCGCGCCGGCGGATACCGCGTTCAGACCTTTTCCAGGACGACGACCGGGATTTCGCGGCCGGCCTTGCCGGCGCGCTTCTCATAGTCCGTGAACGGTGGATACGCCTTGGCCATCTGGTCCCAGATTTTCTGGCGTTCCGCGCCCTGGGCCAGGCGATGACGCGCCTTGAACGTGTCGTTCGCGACCTTGACCTGGATTTCCGGCTGCGCTTGCAGGTTGTGGAACCAGCCGGGATGGGTGGGATGGCCGCCCTTGGACGCGATGACAGCATAGCCGCCATCCACCTTGCCGTAGAGCACCGGCATGATGCTTTCCTTGCCCGACTTCCGGCCCTTGGTGAACAGAAGCAGGGTGGGTAGCGGGCCGGGGCCGCCGCCGACCGTCGAATCCCACAAGTGGGCCGCCGCCCCGTCCTTCAGGTACAGCTCGCGGTGCTTGGCGATCCAGCCGGTCTCGCTGGCCTCGCGAATGGGGTCGCTCATGCTTGTTCCCTCGTCTTGCTCGATCCGCGCCGGGCCGTGGCGCCCTGCGAATCCGGAACGCGAATTGTGATCGCCGCCCCGAACAGGGTCAAATCCGTGTGCTCCGGCGGGCCCGGCTTTGCCTTGACGTGCCCGCGCGCGCCTTCCTACCGTGATCGGACAAGAAAAATTGGGGGAGGAAGCGACGATGACCCGATTCCTGACCGTGGGCGCGGCTTGCGCGCTGTTCCTGTCCGTGCTGGCCGCGCCGCCGGTGCGCGCGGCCGACAGTCCTGAGGCCAACGCCAAGGTGGTCCAGGAATTCATGGCTGCCTGGTCGGGCCACGACCTCGACAAGATCATGTCCTATGTCGGCGATGACGTGCGCTACCAGAACGTCCCGCCGCTGGGCCCGAAGGCCGTCATGCACGGCAAGAACGCGATGCGCGCGTTTCTCCAGCCGTTCTTCAAGAAGGACGCGCTGATCGTACCGATGAGCTTCCATACCGAGATCACGCGGACCATCGCCGACGACAAGGGCGGCGTCGCGATCGAGCGTGTGGACCACCAGGTCATCGCCGGTAAGGACTATGTGAACCCGGTCGCCGCGATCCTGACGGTCAAGGACGGCAAGATCGTATCGTGGACGGATTACTTCGATGGCAAGACGTTCGAGCCGGTCGGCGTCCTGATGGAGGCGCTCGCCAACGACAAGAAGTAGCCGAGGCGCCCCGTGACGTCAGCGCAGCATCGCGGCGCGGTCGGCGATGATGCTGCATGCTTCGGCCACCGTGTCGCGCACGATGGCGGCCGCCGGCTTGACGTTGCGGATCGGACCGACGCCCTGCCCGGCATAGAGGCACAGTTCCTCCATGTCGCCCTCGGCGCCGATCAGCGGCGGCAGGACGTGATAGCGCGGTAGCGCCCGGCCGTCGGCCGTGCGGGCGACGATCTCGCCTTCCCCCGGGCGCGCGCCGGGCGGCGGGCTGCCCGCCGCCTCCCACGCCAGTACGGTCGGCGTGCGCAGGAAGCGTGACGGCGCGCCTTCCCAGCCGATGTCGAATACCGTGCCCGACTCGGTGTCGTTCTCGCCCGCCGCGATGATCGCCTGTCGATAGGCCGGGTGGCTGTAGGCCTCCTCGCTGACGACGAAGCGCGATCCCATCAGCACCCCGGCCGCGCCCAGCGCCAGCGCGGCGGCAAGGCCGCGCCCGTCGACGATGCCGCCCGCGGCGATGACCGGTGTGTCGCCGGCCGCGTCGGCCACCGCGGGGATCAGCGCCATGCCGCCGACCCGGCCCCAGATATGGCCGCCAGCCTCACAGCCCTGCGCGATCAGCGCCGCGACGCCGGCGTCGGCCGCGCGGCGGGCCTCCTCGGCGCCGGCGACGGTCGAGAGCGCGCGTGCGCTGGCCCGTTGCAGCGTGGGCATATGCTGGCTCGGGTCGCCCCAGAAGAAATGGACCAGGGCGGCGCCGCTATCGAGCGCGGCGGCAACCCGCTCGGCTTGGTTCCATTGCAGATTGACGCTCACCGCGAACGGCCGATTGGTCAGCGCGCGGACCCGTTCGATCGCCTGCGGAATCTCGTCTGCCCGGTTCAGCCAGATCGGCAGCATGCCGAGGCCGCCGGCATTGCTGACTGCAGCGACCAGTTCCGGCCCCACCACTGCGCCCATCGGCGCCAGCACGATCGGCGCCTGGAGGTCGAACAAGCGGGTCAACGGGGTTTCGAGGCGCGCGCCATCCGCATGGCCTGACGCTTCGCTTCCATTCGCTTGGGTCATGGTACTTCGCGGGCTGCGCGGCAAGACCGCAGGTTGGACCGTTTCAGTATGGCGCGGCGCGGCGGCGCAAGCGAGAAGACAGAAGCGGGGAAGTCCCATGCGCGTCATCCGCCGACCGGCGCGGCTGGCATAAGCCGCGCCGGCACACCATGATGGCGTGGCCGTGGCGGGGCAAGCGGCCCTCGCGCCAGACCGAAAGGAGGTCGCCCTGTTCACACGCGCACTGGGCCATGCCCGTCACCACGTCCGCTTCTACGCCGCCGGCCTGCTCGGGATTGTGGCGTGGGTCGCGACCCCGATGTTGTCGGCACGGTTCCGTCTGGTCGTCGCCGGCGATACGTTTTTCATCGTCTATCTCGCGCTGATGTGGATCCTGGCGCTGCGCGTCACGCCGGACGATCTGCGCAAACGCGCTGCGGTGGAAGACGAAGGCATCCTGCTGATCGGCCTGCTGACAATGGGCGCCCTGGCCGTTATCTCGGTCTCGTTGTTCGCCATCCTCAACCACAAGCCGCCGGTGGGAGGCATCCAGCTCGGTATGGCGATCGCGAGCGTGCCATTCGGCTGGTTCATGCTGCACACGGTCGCCGCATTCCACTATGCCAACCTGTTCTACGCCCAGGTCGGCGAAGAAAATAACGCGACGGATGCGGGCGGCTTCGACTTTCCCAATATGAAAGAACCCGGCGCCTGGGAATTCCTCTATCAGTCGTTCGTGGTCGGGATGACGGCGCAAGTCTCGGACGTCGATGTCCTGAACACCCGTATGCGCAAGGTCGTGACCGTGCACAGCGTCGTTTCGTTCTTCTTCAATACAGTGGTCCTCGCCCTGGCGATCAATATCACCGCGCAGCACTGACCGGCGCGCGCGTTGCCGCACCGGCGGGCGACGGCCATACTCGGCAGCCAGAACGCGCCATCAAGGCGCGCCGACGGAGGAGGACGCCATGACCCGCAAGGTGTGGATCGAGGTCGCGCTGAACGGCGGCTGGTCACGCAAGCTGCAGCCGCGCATTCCGGTCACGGTGGACGAGCTGATCGCGGACGGGGTCGCCTGCATCCGCGCCGGTGCGGCGATCCTGCACCTGCACGCGCTCGACCCCGAAACGGGCAGGCAGACCGACGATCCCGCGATCTATGCCGCGGTGATCGAGGGGATCAAGGCGAAGGTCGACGCGATCGTCTATCCGACCCTGCCATTCGCGCCTTATGACGGCTGGCGGCACCGCTACGAGGCGGTCGAGGCGCTGGGCGCGCGCGGCCTGCTCGAATGGTCGGTGGTCGATCCGGGCTCGGTGAACCTGCATTTCGTCGCGCCAGAGCGACGCACGGTCGGCGGCGCGCGCATCACCTATGTCAACACCTACGATGACGTGGACCTGGGCATGGAACTCGCCGCGCGCTACGGCTACCACCCGGAATATGCGTGCTTCGAGCCGGGCTTCATCCGCCTGGGCGCGGCGATGCAGCGCGCGCATCCGGATGCGCCGGCGCCGATCTACTCGCTGCGCTTTGGCGAGACGCTGAGCTTCGGCTTCCCGCCGACCGAATGGGCCCTGGATGCGCAGCTCCGCCTGCTCGACCAGGAAATGCCCGGCGCGACCTGGATGGCAGCGGCGATGGGCGGCGACGTGCTGTCGCTGGTGCCGGAAATCGTGCGGCGCGGCGGCCATGTCCGCACCGGGCTCGAGGACGCGGCGCTCGGCTGCCCCGACGGCAACGTCGACCTGGTCCACAGTGTGGTCGCG
>JBDZUN010000330.1:0-2955 GCA_040255145.1 Hyphomicrobiales bacterium
GCATGATCGCGATGTCGCGCGGCGTCGCGCCGCAAAGGTCGATCGCGCCCGATAGCGGCCGCAACTCGCCGGCGATACCCTTGAACAGGGTCGACTTGCCGGCGCCGTTCGGCCCGACCACGGCGACCAGGGCGCCGCGCGCCACCGTCCCGGCAAGGCGTTCGAGCGCAGGGCTTCCGTCATAGCCGAGGGCGAGGTCGTGGAAGCGCAGGACCGGGTCGGCGGCGGCCCCGCCTTGGGGGCGGATCATGCTAGCGTCCCGATTCTGGAATTCGCATACGGCCCGATTCTGGCATTCGCATGCGGAATGAGGCGCGCTTCGAAATCACGACACGAGCAGGCTCAGGATCGCGGCCCAGAGCAAGGCGAGCGGGATCAGGACGAGGCCGACCCGCATCGGCGCCGCCATGCGGAACAGCGAAAAGTCCGCGGCGCCCCGATCGCCGCCATCATCGCCGTGGTCGGGCCGAACGGCCGCGAGCGGCTGCGGGCGTGTCGCGTCCGACACCGGGTGACTGTCCGGCACCGGGTGACTGTTCCGCACCGGGCGCCGATCCAGCGCCGGGCGGCCATCCGCGACAAAATTGGATTGCGTGCTCAACACCGGGCGGTTCCTGGGGCTGCTGCGGCGCTCCGACGCGGCCGCCGCGAGAGGCGGGCGCGCGCTTGCGCCGTTCTTTACCACGCTATCGTATAACGTAGCGAGCGGCATCGGAAGGCCGCTCCGCACCCCCCAATCGCCGTGCGGCGGACCCGACGCGCGGCCACCGACGATGACCGGAGAACCGGATGAAACGTCTTTCTGGCTCGTTTCAGGATATCCGCGCGCTCACCGTCCCCTATTTCCGCTCCGAGGAACGCTGGAGCGCGCGCCTCCTGCTGGCCGCGATCATCGCCCTGCAGCTCATCCAGGTCGGCCTGACAGTCGTCCTGAACAGTTGGTACAACACGTTCTACAACGCGCTGCAACAGCGGGACTGGAACGTCTTCATCCGGCAGATCCTGATCTTCTGCGGGATCGCGGCGGTCTTCATCGTGGTCGCGGTCTACCAGCTCTATCTGTCGCAATGGCTGCGCATCCGCTGGCGACGCTGGATGACCGGGCGCTACCTCGGGCGCTGGCTCGACGGCGGCACGCATTATCACATGCATCTGCGCGGTGATCCGGCCGACAACCCGGACCAGCGTATCGCCGACGACCTGCAGATGTTCGTCGACGACACGCTCAATCTCGGCGTATCGCTGCTGGGCTCGGTCGTCACCCTGGTCTCGTTCGTCGTGGTGCTGTGGCACCTGTCGGCCGGCCTGCCGCTGGTGATCGACGGCCGCGATTTCGCGATCCCCGGCTATCTGGTCTGGGGCGCCTTTATCTATGCGGTCGCCGGTACGGCGCTGACCCACTGGATCGGCCGGGTCCTGATCGGGCTCAATTTCCGGCAGCAGCGGTTCGAGGCCGATTTCCGTTTCGCCCTGGTCCGCATCCGCGAGAATACCGAGCAGATCGCGCTGCTCGGCGGCGAGGCCGCCGAGGACACCGAGCTGCGCGGCCGGTTCGGCCGCATCGTCGGCAACTGGTTCTCGATCATGAACCGGCAGAAGGGGCTGACCTTTTTCACCACCGGCTACGACCAGGCGGCCGTCCTGATTCCCTTCCTCCTGGTCAGTCCGTTCTATTTCGCCGGCCGGATGCAACTGGGCGGCCTGATGCAGACCGCCTCGGCCTTCGGCCAGGTGCAATCGGCGTTCTCGTTCTTCGTCAGCGCCTATACCGGCCTGGCCGAGTGGAAGGCGGTGGTCGACCGGCTGGTCGGATTCGAGCACCGGATCGCCGAAGCCGAGACCGCCCGCCGGGCGGCCAAGGACATCGTCCGGGCGCCGAGCACCGACGGCACCTTCGCGGTGCGCGACCTTATCGTCGCCCTGCCCGACGGCACCGCGCTGACCCGCGTCGAGGCGTTGACCTTGCGGCCGGGCGAGCGGCTCCTGGTCAACGGCCCCTCCGGCAGCGGCAAGACCAGCCTGTTGCGCACCCTGAGCGGCCTGTGGGATTTCGGCTCCGGCCGGGTCGCGGTGCCGGGCGGGCAGTCGGTCCTGGCCCTGCCGCAGCGCCCCTATCTGCCGCTGGGCACCCTGCGTGGCGCGATCTGCTATCCGAACCGCGACCGGCAATGGCCGGATGCGGCGATCGAGGCGGCGCTGGTTGCGTGCGGCCTCGGCCAGTTGCGCGGGCGGCTGGACGATTCCGACCTGTGGACGTCGCGCCTGTCGGGCGGCGAGCAACAGCGGCTCGGCTTCGCCCGCGCGCTGCTGTCGGCACCGGACTGGCTTCTGCTCGACGAGGCGACGGCGGCGCTCGATGCCGATGCCGAACGGGCGCTCTATGCCGAACTGTTCCGCCGGCTGCCGCGCACCGGGGTGATCTCGATCGGCCATCGCGCCGCATTGGAAGGATTCCACGACCGCGTGCTGACGCTCGGCGGCCTGATCCCTGGCGGTTCGGCCCTCGCGCTGTCGGCGCCGACCGCGTGAGTCGGGCGGCGGGATCGTGTTGTGGTCGTGACCGTAGCCGGGATGCAGCGCCCGCGAAATCCGGGTACGGCGCGGATGTGTCTCCCGGATCGCGGGGGTTGGGTAGTTTTCGCCGCCGCAGCCCCCACCCGGTCCGTCGCTGGCGCTTCGGACCACCCTCCCCACAAGGGGGAGGGAGCAGGGGGGCGGTGAGGGGAGCGAGGGGGCCGCTGCCGCGCTCAGATCAGGTCGTCGACAGTCACGTTCAGGGCCTCGGCGATCCTCTTCACGGTCGAGATCGTCCCATCCTTCTTGCCGGTCTCGATCTCGGACAGATAGGTCGCGCTGATTCCCGCCGCGGCGGCGAGCGCCTTGGCCCGCATGCCGCGATGTTCGCGCCACACCCGGATCGGATTTTCGCCCGCGAGCATGCGATCGACCATGGCC
>JBDZUN010000055.1:0-15513 GCA_040255145.1 Hyphomicrobiales bacterium
GTAGCGCCGGCCGGCGGGCCAGGCAGACCGGGATGTCGGCGCCCAGGGTCGCGGCGATGGCGTGAAGCCGCTCCGACGACAGGTCGGGACGCCACAACGCACATAGCAGGCGCAAAGCGGCGGCGGCGTCGGCGCTGCCGCCGCCGATCCCGCCGGCGACCGGCAGCACCTTGGTCAGCCGGATGCGGGCCCCCGCGGCCCGTGCACCGCATTCCCGGCGCAGCGCCTCGGCCGCGCGCAGGACCAGGTTGTCGGACCCTGGCGGCACCGCGTCGGCGCGCGGCCCGTCGACTGTCAGGGAGAGGCGGTCGTCCGGCTCGACCGCGAGCCGGTCGCCGAGATCGGCGAATACGACCAGACTGTCGAGTAGGTGGTAGCCGTCGGGCCGGCGGCCGATCACGTGCAGGTAAAGGTTCACCTTGGCCGGCGCGAAGCCGGCATCGGCGGCCATTCCGGTGAGCGGTGGCCCCAGATCGGGCGATAGCTGGTCCGACAGTCGCATGGCCCCGAACATCAGCTCCGTGAAATATGGCCCGGCGCGGACGCGCGCGGGACCCCGGGGGCGCCGACCGGGACGACCGTGAAGGATGTAGCGACGCCTGGGATCATCCCGGAGGGCTATTCGGGATCGGGGGTCGACTGAAGCTCGGCGTGCTCGCCGGGGGATTCGTCCGGCCGGACCTCCACCGGGCCGAGGCCCGAGGCGATCTTCCGTTTCAATTCGGCCGCGACCTCCGGTGGAGGGTTCAGCAACAGGGCCTGACGCCATTGGAAGCGCGCTTCCAGCCGCCGCCCGGTCCGCCAGTAGGCGTCGCCGAGGTGACCGTTGATCAAGGGGTCTTCCGGCCGCAGCTCCACCGCGCGTTCAAGCTGCACTGTTGCGTCGGAATAGCGGCCGAGGCGGTACAGCACCCAGCCCAGGCTGTCGATGATGTAGCCGTCGGTCGGCCGCTGCGAGGCCGCCTTCTCGATCATCGCCTGGGCGCGGTCCAGGTTTTTGCCCTGCTCGATCCAGGAATAGCCGAGATAATTGAGCACCAGCGGCTCGTCCGGCTTGAGCTTGAGCGCATGGAGCAGGTCGCGCTCGGCCTCGGGCCAGCGGTTCGCGCGTTCCAGCGAGACGCCACGCGCGTAATAGAGGCTCCACTGGCTCTCGCTCGGCTTGGCGATCAGCTTGATCGCCTGGTCGTAGCCGGCCGCGGCCTGGGCGAACCGCTTGCGCATCCGCAGGATGTCGGCGCGGGCCACGATCGCGTCCTCGCTGTGCGGATCGTGCTTGATCAGCGCGTCGAGCACCGCGATCGCCGCGTCGGTCTTGTCCCGGCCGTCCAGGGCCATCGCCTTCTGGATCTGCGCGGTCTGATAGAGCGGCGAATCGGCCTGGACCCGGTCGTATTGCGCGATCGCCTCCGCCTCGCGGTCCGATTTCTCCAGAAGGTCCGCGACCACCACGCGCGCCATATCGAAATGCGGGTCGAGATAGAGCGCCAGCCGAAGATAGATCAGGGATTCGCCGCCGAGCGAGGTGTCGAGCAGGCTGCCGACATCGAAGAACGCCTCGGCCGCCCCCTGCGCCGGCGTTTCGACCAGCCGCCGCGGGCTGCTGCCGCGGTCCAGGCGTGCGAGCTCGGCCGAAACGACCGGGTGGCCCTCGGTCTGGTCGAGGAAGTGCTGGTACAGCGTGCGCGCCTGCTTCGTCTTGCCCTGCCGTTCCAGGAACCGGCCCTCCGCCTGGACCAGGCGCGCCGAGCCACCGAGCTCCGCCCCGGCGGCGCGGAAGGCGATTTCGGCCGCGGCCGTATTCCCGGCCAGATCCTGCACAAGGGCCGTATGGAACGACAGGAGCGGCAGCAGCGCCGGTTCAATCTGGGCGGTTTTCAGCGTCTCGACGGCTGCGGCGTCATCGTGCTGGCCGACCTGGGCCCAGGCGCGGACCATGGGTTGCAGCAGGGCGTCGAGCAGGTTGCCGCTATTGCCCTGAAGCGTCTTCTCCGCACCGCGGAACCGACGGGCCTTGATGTCGGTCGCGGCGGTGACGAGGCGTGCGGTGCCGCCGGCCGCGTCGGATGCGGGCAGATCCTTGCCCAGCGCGGCGGCGGAGTCGATCCGGCCGGCCAGGATCTCGGTCAGGAATGCGCGGCGCCGCAGCACGGGGTCATCCGGCCGCACGGCCAGCGCGGCGCCGAAGAAGCGGGCGGCGGCGGTGCTGTCGTTGTCGAATGCGGCGTGGCGTCCGGCCAGGTAATGACCCGATACCGAGCCCGACAGGCCGTCATCGAAGGGGATGGCCTCGGGCGTGTCGCGCGAGGACAGCCGGACCTGATTGTCACGCGATTCCGCGCAGGCGCTGGTGATCAACGCGACGCAGAGAATGAAGACCGTCAGGGCGTGCTTCACAATTTTTCCGGCAATTCGGGGCGGGCTTTCCCGGCACCGGCCGCGGCGCCCAGCATCGGCTAAGCGTAGCATCGGCCATAACAATTGTCATGGCCGGCCGGGCGGCGGCCGGGGTCGGTGGTGCGCGTGATGCCCATGCCCCACCTCGTCATCTTCGCCAGGGTGGCCGGCGCCGCCGCGCTGATCGAGACACTGGCCGATATCGACGACGGCGCGGCCTGCGCGCACTGGCGCTCGACGCGGCGGGGGGCGATGCGTTAATTTCCACGAGTCGTCTGGACAATTTCACCGTGTCGGGAAGGGGATTCCGCATGAGGCACAGGCCGTGACGTCGGCGGATGAGAGCGGCGCCGCGCGCCGGGCCGAGGCGATCTCCGCCTGGGGGCCGGAGGACCAGAAGGGCGCGATGAACCTTCTGACGCCGGCGCATACGCTGGCCGCGCTGCAAGGCGTGCGCGAGGGCCGGATCGTCGACCTCAGCCATGAATTGAAGATGGGCCATCCGTGCATTCCGTTCGCGCAGGTGCCGTTCTTTATGAGCCTCGCGCTGCACGCCGACGACACCCGCCGGTTGGCCAAGCAGGGCGGCCATACCAACGATTTCGGCTGCTTCACCGAGCGGGCGGAACTGTGCATGCATTCCGGCACGCATATCGACGCCCTCGGCCATTTCACGATCGGCGAGGAGATGTACAACGGCTGGTCCTATCGCGATTCGGTCAATGCGCGCGGGTTGGAGCGGCTGGGCATCGAGCAGATGCCGCCCCTGGTCGGTCGCGCCGTGCTGCTGGACGTGGCGAGCATCGACGGCGGCGAGCACCTGGAAGGTGGCCGCGTCATCACCAGCGAAGAGCTGAAGCGGGCGCGCGACCGCGCCGGCGTCGAGATCGCGCCCGGCGACACGGTGCTGATCCGTACCGGCTATGGCCGCTATTTCCAGGCCGACCCGCAGCGCTACATCCGTTCCGAGCCCGGCATCGATGTCGAGGCGGCGCGCTGGCTGACCGAACAGAAGATCGCCGTCATCGGCACCGACACGATGGCGGTCGAGGTGCTGCCCAATCCCGACCCGAAGCTGATGCTGCCTGTCCATCAGCACACGCTGGTCGAGGCTGGCGTCCATCTGATCGAGAATTTGGCGCTCGACGGCATCGCGCGCGAGGGCGCCGGCGCGTTCTGCTTCATCCTGCTTGCTGTCAAGTTCACCGGGGCCACGGGCTGCCCTGTGCGCCCAGTCGCGATTCTCTGATCCCTGACCCTTCAACCCGCGAGACGAAAGGAAATCCCGATGATCATCGCCTTCGTGACCTTCACGCCGACCATCAGCCGCGACGAGGCCGTCGCGAAGATGGACGCCTCGACCGCCGTCTACCGCAAGGTCGACGGCCTGACCCGCAAATATTACGTCGACCTCAAGGACGGCCGGTTCGGCGGCATCTATCTGTGGGAATCGCGGGCCAAGGCCGAAGCCTTCTACGACGCGAGCTGGCCGGCGCGGTTCGACGCCTACGGCGCCGGCGTGCGACCGAAGCTCGAGTACATGGACTGCGCCTTCGTCGTCGACAACAAGATCGGCGAGACCATCTCGGGGGTGAAGGCCACCGCGATCGCGTAAGCGGTTGACGATTCGGTTCACTGGTCATGCGCGCGTCGTCATCGACGCGCGCATGTTGCGGCATGAGTGGATTGCGCAGACCCTTGCGAACCCTGAGTGGACTTCCCGCGATCCTACCGATCCGACGCTGGTTCGCGCCTATCGGACGATCACCGATGCCGGGTCGCGGATTCTGCGCGTTGTTTATCGCCGGAACGGCCACGATATGATCGTGGTGACAGCGTTCCTCGACCGGGGTGCCGCGCGATGAAGACGGACTACGATCAGGAGTCTGACGCGCTTTATGTGCGTTTCGGCGACGCGCAGGTTCGCGAATCGGCGGAAGTCGTACCCGGCATCGTCCTCGATTTCGACGACCAGGGTCGCCTGATCGCGATCGAGGTTTTGGACGCGAGCCGCACCCTCATCGCAGGCGGTATTCCTTTGCCGGCCGCCTGAGCGCGGACCGGTCGCTGGACCTCAAGGCTTTTCGGTCCGGTGCTCTTCCAGCCGGGGCATGATCTCGACGAAATTGCAGGGCCGGAAACGGCTGTCGAGCTGCCATTTCAGGATGCCGTCCCAACCGTCCTTGCAGGCGCCGGGCGAACCGGGCAGCGCGAACAGGAAGGTGCCGCCGGCAACGCCCGCAGTGGCGCGCGACTGGACGGTCGAGGTGCCGATCTTGTCGTAGCTGATGCGGTGGAAGATGACCGCGAATCCCTCGATCTCCTTCTCGTAGACCGATTGGAACGCCTCCGGCGTCACGTCGCGGCCGGTGAGGCCGGTTCCGCCGGTGGAGATCACGACATCGACCGCAGGGTCGGCGATCCAGGCCCGGAGCTGGGCGACAATGCGGGCTTTGTCGTCCGGCACGACGGCGCGGCCGGCGAGCCGGTGGCCCGCCGCCTCCAGCCGTTCGACCAGCACGCGCCCCGAATCGTCGGTCGCCTCGGTGCGGCTGTCGGAGACGGTCAGCACCGCGATCTGGATCGGGATGAACGGCCGGCTGTCGTCGATGCGATTCGTCGTCATGCCGCGGTCGGCCTTTCTGCGGCTATTGGAGCGAGGCCAGCGTCTGGCCGCGTTCGGGAAACTTGGTCGGCAGCAGCGCGGGCCAGTCGCCCTTCGCCATGGCCTGGAGCGAGTTTGGCTTGCGCTCGAAGCGCATCCCATAGAGCCAGAAGCTGGTCATCACGCGCTTTGCATGCAGCCTGGTCTGGAGCGGCGATATCGTTTCGATGAACAGGAGCGGATCGGCGCCCCTGCCCATCTTCTTGTACCATTTCCGGATGTTGTTGGGACCGAGATTGTAGGCCACCGCGAGGGTCAGCGGATCGGCCCGCTTGCCCAGATCGGACTGCAGCAATTCGATATAGCGTTGGCCCAGCGTGACGTTGACGACCGGGTTGAACAGGGCATCCGCGTCGCGGTCGGTTTGCTGCAAGGCGATGTTGCGCGCCGTCGCCGGCATGAGCTGCATCAGGCCGCGCGCGCCCGCGCTGCTCGTGGCGTCGGCGTCGAAGCGGCTCTCCTGCCGCATCAGCGCGAACAGGAACGCCGGATCGACGCGGAAGCCGCCGGTCGGCGCCCAGAACGGCAGCGGATAGAGTGCTGTGCTCAATTTCGTCGCGTCGGAATTCATGTCCGACGAGATGCGCAATTGCGCCTGCGGCAGCCCGAGGCTGGACGCCAGCGCCAGCAGCGGCCCGCTACGGCCGCCGACCTTTCGGGCATAGACCGAGTCCATTTCGCGCTCAGCCAGGCGCGGCTGGCGGACCTGTACCAGGGCGATGGCGCGGCGCACGCCGGCGTCGCGGCGCAGGCGGTCCAGCGTCGTCTCCGTCAGCACCGGCCTGGTCCATTGCAGCTCGCCGCTGCGGCCGAGCCGCGCCAGCGCCAGCAGGCCGTAGAAGGTCGTCGGCTGCTCCGCCGCCGTCTTGAACCAGTCCTTGGCGATATCGTCGTCGCCGTTGCGTGCCTCGGCCCGGCCGGCCCAATAGGCCGCCCCCGCCGCCATCGCGCTCGACAGGCCGCGGGCCCGCGCCATCGACGTGAACGCTTCCGCCGCCGCCTCGTAGTCGCCGCCGGCCCAGGCATCGAGCCCGGCCTGCCAGCGCCTGCCGGCCGCCGATTTTGCGCTGGGATAGGAATCGTCGGGGTCGCCGCCGCTGACCGGGATTGCCGGCACGGTCTTGGGCATAGGCGGCGCGCCGGCATGTGGCGGCGCCTTGCGTCTGGCGAGGGCGTAGATGTCGTCGGCCCCCGGTTCGTCGCGATAATGCGTCAGCCACGCTTTCAATTCGGGATATTTCGAGACGTATGCGCGCGACATATAGCGCTGATAGAGCACGGGGCCCATCAGCACCCGGTCGTTAAGCCGGTCGATCAGGACGTCCGCCTGATCCCACTTCCCGACGCGCTGCGCCGCGAATATGCGCCGGTACAGGGCCACGTCCCTGCCGGTCAGAACCTGCGGCCTGACCTGTGCCGTATCGCCGGCGGCGCCCGCGCCCGGCTTGGCCTGATGTGACACGGCGGCGGTCGCCCCGGCGGATGGCGGAAACGCCACGGCCACGGACACCGACAGGATGAGTGCCGCGCGCACCATCCAAAAACGGCACCGCCCACCAGAATTTGACATAAATGTACCCCCTTGGCCCCACCTATTGTGCCAAAGGGGGCTGTAGGTCCTCTAGTCAAACGCCGCTAAATAGAGAACCATCCCATCGGGGGCAACCACCTTTTCGACGCGGGGGACCAGATTGCAACTTAAGCGTGCAATCCGGCGAGGCGGTCGTGGAGCATCAGCAGGTCGGCCCAAGCCTCGCGCTTGCGCGCCGGCTGGCGCAGCAGGAAGGCGGGATGGAACATCGGCAGCGCCGGTACGGTCCGGCCGTCGAGGTCGTAATTCAGCCAGCGACCGCGCAGGCGCATGATCCCGTCGGTCACGCCGAGCAGCGCGCCCGCCGCCGTGCTGCCCAGGAAAACCAGCACTTTCGGGTTTTGCAGCGCGATGTGGCGTTCCAGGAACGGCAGGCAGATCGTCATCTCCGCCGTGGTGGGCTTGCGATTGCCCGGTGGCCGCCACGGTAGCAGGTTGGTGATGTAGACCGTGCTGCGGTCGAGGTCGATCGATGCCAGCATCCGGTCGAGCAACTGGCCGCTGCGTCCGACGAAGGGCAGGCCGCGCAAATCCTCGTCGCGGCCGGGCGCTTCGCCGATCAGCATCACCGGCGCGGCCGGATCGCCGTCGGCGAAGACCAGGTTGGTCGCCGTCTTGCGCAGCGCGCAGCCGTTGAAGTCCGTGAGCGCCGCGCGCAAAGCAGCGAGGTCGGCGCACGATTCGGCCAGGTCGCGCGCGCTCGACGCTACCTCGCGCCCCGACAGCAGCGCATCGCCGGCCGCCGCGAACGGCTGCGGCATGGGGCGCGGCCGCGCCGGCGGTGGCCGCCGCTCCGCCGCCGGAGCGGGGGCCAGAATCGCGGCCGGGATGGGGGCGGCGCTCGCGGCATAGCGGTCGACCGGCGTGGCGCCGATCGCCTCGTCGGCGCCCGCCTCGATCAGCCAGGCAAGCATCGCGGCCGCATCCGGCAGCCGCCTGCGCGCGTCTTTTCCGTCCGTCCCGCTCATTCCGCGATCCGGCCTTTCATTTGACGGGTCCTGCCGTATTCTGCGCCCAAGGGCCTGCGGCAGCAAAACGTTGGTCCGGCAATGAGGACGTTTCGCCGTCCGGAACCTGCAGCAACATCGCCAAGGGGCAGCCTACCGCCACCCCTATGGCGGGAAGGATGGGCATGAGCGAGCAGCCGACCGAGCGCGAATTCATGGAGTACGACGTGGTTATCGTCGGCGGCGGCCCCGCGGGCCTGGCGGCGGCGATCCGGCTGCGCCAGCTCGCCGCGGAGACCGGATTCGACGTCTCGGTCTGCGTGCTGGAGAAGGGCTCGGAGATCGGCGCCCACATCCTGTCCGGCGCGGTGGTCGACCCCAAGGCGCTCAACGAGCTGATCCCCGACTGGCAGGCGCAGGGCGCGCCGATGGACACGCCGGTGACGGCGGACCGCTTCATATTCCTGGGGCCGGCGGCGGCCATGCGCATCCCGAACCTGATCATGCCGCCGCTGATGTCGAATCACGGCAACTATATCGTCAGCCTGGGCAACCTGACCCGTTGGCTGGGCCAGCAGGCCGAGGCGCTGGGGGTCGAGATCTATCCCGGCTTCGCGGTCAAGGAGGCGCTGATCGACGAAGCGGGCGTGGTGCGCGGGGTCCTGACCAACGATTTCGGCATCGGCAAGGATGGCGAGCCGCGCGAGGGCTTCACCCCCGGCATCGAGCTGCGCGCCAAATACACGCTGATGGCCGAAGGCTGCCGTGGATCGGTGACGAAGCAATTGCTGGCCCGGTTCGACCTGGCGAAGGACAGCGACCCGCAGAAATACGGCATCGGCATCAAGGAATTGTGGGACATCCCGCCGGAAAAGCACCGCGCCGGCCTGGTGATGCACACGATGGGCTGGCCGCTCGACCGCAGCACCGGCGGCGGCTCGTGGATGTATCACATGGCGGACAACCAGGTCTCGATCGGGCTGGTGGTCCACCTGAACTACACCAATCCCTATCTGTCGCCGTTCGATGAATTCCAGCGCTTCAAGACCCATCCCGCGATCCGCGAATTCCTGGAGGGCGGCCGCCGCGTCGCCTACGGCTCGCGCGCGATCTCCGAAGGCGGCCTGCAATCCATCCCGAAGCTGACCTTTCCGGGCGGCGCGCTGATCGGCGATTCCGCCGGCTTCGTCAACGTGCCGCGCATCAAGGGCAGCCACAACGCCATGAAGACCGGCATGCTCGGCGCCGAAAGCGTGTTCGCCGCGCTGCAGGCCGGCCGGTCGCATGACGAGGTCATCGACTATCCCGACGCCGTGCGCGCCTCGTGGGTGTGGAAAGACCTCTACCGCGTGCGCAACGTCAAGCCGCTGTGGAGCAAGCTCGGCCTGTTCGGCGGCCTCCTGCTGGGCGGGATGGACATGTGGGCCAACACGGGCGGCATCCCGATCCTGGGAACGCTGCACCACGGCAAGCCGGACCACGAGACCCTGAAGCTGGCCAAGGATTCGAAGCCGATCGCCTATCCGAAGCCCGACGGCGTGATCTCGTTCGACAAGCTGTCCTCGGTGTTCCTGTCGAACACCAACCACGACGAGGATCAGCCGTCGCACCTCAAGCTCAAGGACCCGTCGATCCCGATCGCCTACAACCTGCCGAACTATGCCGAGCCGGCGCAGCGCTATTGCCCGGCGCAGGTCTATGAGGTGGTGCGCGACGAGGAGGGCGGCGCGCCGCGCTTTGTCATCAACGCGCAGAACTGCGTGCATTGTAAGACCTGCGACATCAAGGATCCGCTCCAGAACATCCAGTGGACGGTGCCCGAGGGCGGCGGCGGGCCCAACTATCCGAACATGTGATCCGGCAGGCGGGCGCGGGCGGCCAAAGAGGGCGCGCGGATCGCCGCACGCCATCGACCGGCGGAGTCAATCCTCCTAGTCTTGTGTGAAATGGCCGCCGCGGAGCGGCCGCACATAAGGAGGAGGTTCGATGCCCGAACAGACATTGGCGGCGGCCGAGCAAACGCGGACGGACTGGGCCGCTTTGTCGGCGGATCTTGAACGCACCCTGCGCCTGCGCAACCCGCCCTTCGGCATGAAGCTGTTCGAGCATGCGGCCGACCTCGATTCGATCCCGCGCCTGCGCCGGCCCAAGGCGATCCACACCATGGACCAGGTGGTGGCGCAGGCGGCCCGGCTCGGCTGGACCGTCGGCATCACCGCCGACAATCTGGTCGGCGCGCAGTGCCGGGCCGTCGTCGGCCTGGGGCACGCCAAGGACGCGGAATGGCGCTCGGGCGAGCGCATGGCGGGCGTGTGGTTCGAGACGCCCGACGACGCGCGCGCCCACCAGGCCGAGATGCATTGCGTGCCCGACGGCCGCTACGAAGCGCTGGTGGTCGCGCCGCTCGGCTCCGGCCGGCTCGACCCGCCCGACATTGCGCTGTTCTACGCCACCCCCGGCGCGATGATGTACTTCCTGAACGGCCTGCAATGGGCCGGCTACAAGCGCTTCGACTGGTCGTTCGTCGGCGAATCGGCCTGTGCCGATTCCTGGGGCCGCGCGCTGGCGAGCCGCGAGGTGTCGCTGTCGATCCCGTGCTTCGCCGAGCGGCGCTATGGCGGCGTGCTGGATGACGAGATGCTGATGGCCCTGCCGCCGGACTATCTGCACAAGGCGCTGGCCGGCATGAAGGCGCTGTCGAAAAACGGGCTGCGCTATCCGGTGCCGCAATACGGCGTCCAGCAGGATGTGCGCGCCGGCATGGCGGTCAGCTATAGCAGCGCGCCCGGCGGCGGTGCCTGATCGGCGGCCTCAGCCGAGTAGCGAACGGAAGGCGCGGCGCAATTCGGCCGCGCCGGCCAAGGCGTCAGATGCCGAAGAAGCCGGCGGCGTTGTCGCCCAGCACCTTGTCGAGCGAGGCCCGCGGCAGGCGCGCCAGCGCCTCGCGCGCCTTGGCGACCGGGTCGGTGAAACCCTCCGCATGCGGATAGTCGGAGCCGAAGAAGAACTTGTCGTCGCCGACCAGCTCGATCATGTGCGGCAGGGTGCGCTCCACCGGGTCGGCGGAAATCCAGATGTTGCGCGCGAAATACTCGCTTGCGGGCCGCTTCATCCGGGTGGTGTGGCCCATATAGGAGAAGCGGTAGTCGAGCCGGTCGATCCACTCGGCGACCCAGCCGCTGCCCGCCTCCACCGTGCACACGCGCAAGGTGGGGAAGCGTTCGAACACGCCGTCATAGACCATGGTGGTCAGCGCCATGCGCGGGTCCTGGATCACGTTCATGCTGAGGAACATGAAGCCGGGATCCTGGTCGCGGTACCATTCGCTGCCGGTATATTGGCGGTGGACGACCAGATGCAGGCCGACCGACAGGTCGCGCTCCGCCGCCGCGCGCCAGACGGGATCGTAGTCCGGGTGGCCGAGGCTCTTGCCGTTGACCGGCAGTGCGCCGACGAACAGCGTGCGGATGCCCGCCTTGGCCAGCCGGTCGATCTCGTCCACTGCGGCCTGCGGGTTCAGCAGGGTGACGTGGCCGGCGGGATAGAGCCGGTCGCGATGGCCGGCCAGCGCGTCCAGCATCCAGTCGTTATAGGCGCGGGCATGGGCGGCGGCGAGGCCGGGATCGGTGACGATGTCCTCCCACAACAGGCCGAGGGTCGGGTACAGCACCTGGCTGTCGACATGCTCGGCGTCGAGGAAGCGGAGCCGCGCCGGCACGTCCTGCAGCGCCTCGTTGAACGCGGCGGCCGGGTCGAAGCTCTTCAGCCCCTGGCCGTTCTCCTTCTGGCCGTAGCCGACGGCGACGCCGAGCAACTCCTCGATGGTCAGGCCGCCCGATTCGGTCGCGCGCACCCCGTCGAGCAGCATGGCGTAGCGCCCGGTATCGGGCACGCGCTCGAACCGCAGGCAGCGGTCTCGGTATTCCGGCGCGATATAGCGCTGCCACAGGTCGAGCGGCTCGATGAAATGGGCGTCGGCGTCGATGATCCGGGCCATCCTGAAATCCTCCGCGTTCAGCCGAGCACCGATTTCTGCTTGGCCCAACCCTGGTCGAACGGCGTCCAGAACACCGGCACCAGCTTGACGTCGGCGAATTTCCAGTCGCCGTCCTGGCGGACATAGTGGTCCTGATACCTCGCGGTGCCCCACACCGCCTGGTTGGTGCGGGCCATGGTGCACGGCTCGATCAGGTACCAGTGGCCGGTGGCGGTGTCGCCGTCGACCTCGATCAAGGGATTCATCACGTGGTGGAGCGCGAAGGACAGCATCTTGGGCAGGTCGCGCATGAAGGCGCGGATCGCGTCCCGGCCCTCATAGCGGCCGACCGCGCCGCCGTCCCACACCGCGTCGGCGGTGAACAGGTCGGCGACCTTGTCCGGCTCACCCGAATCGACATGCAGGCAATAGCGCGCCTTGAGCCGCCTGATCGCCTCGATATCCTCCAGCTGCCGCACGCGCCGCGCCAAGTCTTTCAGATCCGCTTCCAGGTCCATCGCCGCCTCCCGTTTTCTGCTTTTGCGGGAAGTCTAGCACCGATGGCATGCCGGCTCAGCCGTAGAGGCGGACGATCACCCTGGCCGGCACGCGGCAGAAGAATAATGTGAGGCAGCCGAGATTGCGCGCCGAGCGCCGCAGATGGCCGCCATCGCGGAACCGGCGCGCGCCGGTGACGGCCGGGGTGCGCAGGAGCGCGAGCCGCCGCCGGCCGATGCGGCGGCTGAGGTCGACATCCTCCATCAGCGGCAGCGGGGCATAGCCGCCGATCCGCCGATACAGCCGCCGGCTGATCAGGAGGCCCTGGTCGCCATAGGGCAGGCCGAACAGCCGGCAACGCAGGGCGACCATCCGCTCCAGCCGGCGCGCCGCAGGCATGGGGTCGTCCAGGGCGAAGCGGAAGGCGGCCGCGCGTTCCTCGCCGATGCGCTCGATGAACTGCGCGACTTCGTTCTCCCAGCCGGTGGTGAGCCGGGTATCGGCGTGCAGGAACAGGAGCCAGTCGCTGCTCGCCACCTCGGCGCCGACCACCAGTTGCTGGCCGCGGCCGCGCGGCGCGCGCACGAAGCGGGCGCCCATCGCCTCGGCGATGCCCGGCGTGGCGTCGGATGAGCCGCCGTCGACGACCACCACCTCGCGCACCAGGCCGGAAACCGCGCCGGCGACCAGCGCGCCGAGGGTCGCGGGCAAGGTCTGCCCGGCGTTCAGCGTGGGGATGACGACGCTCAGCATGCGGCGGTACGGGAACAGTGGATGGGGCCGGGCCGTGCTCTTAGCGCGGATCGACCGCGATGTGGAAGACGCCCCAGACCCATTTCGAATCGTCCTGGCCGTGCAGCGCCGGCACGTCGTCGTAGGGATAGAGGATCCAGGCCGGGCCGAGGCCGCCGGTGTCGAGCCAATGGCCGTCCATCTTCAACGCCAGGATCACGTCGTATCGCCGCAGGTCGGCGAACGGGATTTCGGCGCTGTAGCCGTCCAGGCAGAGCGGGCGCACGCTGCCCGACGCGACGCCGGCCTTGGCCAGGACGTCGCGCAGAAGCGGGCCCTCGAAGCGGTGCGGGCCCGGCCATTTCGGATAGGACACGGTGATCGTGTGCATGCCCAGCGCGACCAGGTCGGCGCGGGTCAGCGCCATCGCCTTGTCGAACGTGATGTCGTGGTAGTTCAGCAGGCGGTCGCGGAACGGGTCGAACGGGCCGCGATTGGCCTTTCCGATCGCGCCGCTGATCGTCAGGATCACCGGCCCGGACGGCTCCGGCGCCTGCGCCGCCTCGGCCGTCCCGATCGTGATAAGCCCGATCGCGCACAAAACGACGGCGATGTGTCTCAACATGGCGGCCTCCCACATTCCGGGCGATTCGATATGCGCCAGTCTAGGGCAGCGCCGCGCCCGCGCGCCGCACCGTTTTGCCGTTGGCGGCGGGGGCGGAATCCCGCTAAGGTCCGCTCCAAAATCACCGGACGCCAGCCGCGCGTCAGGCGTGATCGACAGGAGGAGGATGACATGGCCGGCAACACGATCCAGGTGCTCTATCACGGCTATATGGAGATCGACCGCGATCTCCTGATCGCCAACCCGAACACCTTCCTCACCCAATCGAACCGGGAGAGCAGCAAGGTCCTGTGCCAGGCGCCGTCCTTCACTTATCTGATCCGCTCGCCGGACGGGAAGACGATGCTCTACGACGCCACGATCCATAAGAACTGGGAGCAGGAATGGCTCCCCGAATGGAAGGAGCTGGCGAACTGGAAGCATTCCGAAGAGGAGATGTTCGAGAACACGCTGAAGCAGCAGAAGCTGGGCCCGGAGGACATCGACTACGTGCTGCTCAGCCACCTGCACGTCGACCACGCCGGCAATGCGCGCATCTTCGCCACCACCGACACCGAGTTGCTGGTGCATGACGACGAGTTCACCGACGCCGCGGCGCGCGAGGCCGACGGCAACTTCTTCCTGCGCGTCGACTATGACATTCCGGGTGCGAATTATTCGCTGCTGCCCGGCGACACCGAGATCATGAAGGGCGTCCGCGCGATCAGTCTGCCCGGCCACACCGCCGGCACCATGGGCGTGTTCGTCGAGACCGAGCGGTCGGGCAACATCATCATCACGTCCGACGCCTGCTACATGAAGGACAGCTACGAGCTCGAAGCCGGTTCGCCGATCAGCGCCAATCTCGAGATCTGGAAGCGCTCGATGAAGAAGCTGAAGATGTTCGCGCGCGCCCACAACGCGACCGTCCTGTTCGGCCACGACCACTCCGTCTGCCACGAGGGCCATACGCCGATCAACGACGAAACCCAGATCCGGCGCGACCGGCTCTACGATTGATCCGGCCGGTCCAGTCCGTCCACGTCGCGATGCGCGGGCTTATCTCCCGCGCATCGCCGTTTCGGCGGGACGTCGGAGGATGGACGTGAGCGGACCTGCAACGCCGGCGGCGCCCGCGCCGCCAATCCCGATTGCCGAGGCGACGCGCATCCTGACCGCGCCGGGTGCGCCGTTCGAGATGGTCGAGCAGGTCATCCGCGGCCAGCGCCTGCGCGTCTGGAAGCACGCGCCGGCCACCCTGCGCGACGTGTTCGTGCCGACCCGCGTCTTCGGCGCGCGCGACTTCATCGTCTATGAGGACGAGCGGATTTCGTTTGCCGCGCACCACCGGGCGGTGGCGGCCGCGGCGCGGCTTTTGACCGATCAACTCGGTGTGGCCAAGGGCGACCGCGTCGCCATCGCCATGCGCAACCTGCCGGAATGGCCGGTGGCGTTCTGGGCCACCGTGCTGGTCGGCGCCATCGCGGTGCCGCTCAATGGCTGGTGGACCGGGCCGGAGCTGGAATACGGCCTGGCCGATTCCGGCGCGTCGGTGCTGTTCTGCGACGAGGAACGGCTGGCGCGGCTCGCGCCGCACCTGCCGGCGCTGAAGCTGAAGGCTGTGATCGTCGTGCGCGCCAACGGGGCGGTGCCGCCCGGCGTGGCACGCTGGGAGGATGTCGTCGCGCCGGCGGCCGACGAAGATGCGCCGCTGCCCGACGTGCCGCTCGATCCCGAGGATGACGCGACGATCTTCTACACGTCGGGCACGACCGGAAAGCCGAAGGGCGCGCTCGGCACCCACCGCAACATGGCCGGCAATTTCTACAGTCGCCTGTTCGCCGGCGCGCGCGCCGAGCTGCGCTCGGGCATCCGGCCGGCGATCCTGGACGGGCCCGCGCCGACGCCGCCCTCCGCGCTTCTGATGTCGGTGCCGTTCTTCCATGCCACCGGCTGCCATTCGGTGCTGCTGTCCAGCACGGCGGCCGGGCGGACCATGGTGCTGATGCACCGCTGGAACGCCGAGCGCGCGCTTGAGCTGATCGAGCGGGAGCGCATCGTCACCTTTGGCGGCGTGCCCGCGATGGTCTGGCAGGTGCTGGA
>JBDZUN010000056.1:0-15499 GCA_040255145.1 Hyphomicrobiales bacterium
TGTTGGCGTAATAATTCGCTGTGGCAAAACTTACGACATTGCCGCTGCCACCCCGGACCGGGCTTTCCGTCACTCCGTCGACCCGCCAGCCAGGCCGCGTCCCGAGCCAATCGGCAACCGCCTCGCATGCCGCCGCGCGCGCGGCGGCGTCGCGCACGATGCCGCCCTTGCCGACCAGCGCGCGCCCGACCTCGAATTGCGGCTTGACCAGCGCGACCAGGCGGGCGCCGGCCCGCGCCAGGTCAAGCGCGGCCGGCAAGGCCAGGGTCAGGCTGATGAAGCTGACGTCGCAGACGATGAGGTCCACGGCCTCGGGCACCACCGCCGTGGACAGGGCGCGGGCATTGACGCGATCGCGCACGGTAACCCGCGGATCGGCGGCCAGCGCGGCGGCGAGTTGGCCCCGGCCGACATCGACGGCGTAGACGCGCGCGGCGCGGCGCTTCAACAACACATCGGTGAAGCCCCCGGTCGAGGCGCCGAGATCGAGCGCGACCGCGCCGGCCGGGTCGATGCCGAAATGGTCGAGCGCGTGGGCGAGCTTCAGCCCGCCGCGCGAGGCGTAGGGGTGCGCCGGGGCGCGCATGACGAGTGGCGTGTCATGCGGCAGTGCCTCCGCGGCACTGGCCACTACGCGATCCGCCACGACCACGTTTCCCGCCGCGATCGCGGCCTGGGCCTGCGCCCGGCTCGGCGCCAGCCCGCGTTCGACCAGCAGCCGATCGACCCGCACTTTCCGCATGGATCAAGGTTCGGGATTCGGCCGTGTTTTGCCGCATTCGCGGAAGCTGATCATCTTGTGCCGGTCCTCGTCCCATAGCCAATAGCGCGACGCGCCCAGCGCCTCCCGCAGCGACAGGCACCGGCATTCTCGCAATGCCGGATTCGCCTCGATGCATTCCTGGAGCCGATAATTCGCGACCCTCGGCGAAAGATGGTGCAGGTGATGGAGCCCGATGCTGCCGGAAAACCATTGCAGCACTTTCGGCAATCGCAGCCAGGAGGTTCCGCCCAGCGCGGCGCCGACCGGGCTCCAATCCAGCTCCCGATACCACTGCGTCCGATCGAACCGATGCTGGACCGCGAACAGCCAGATGCCGGCGATCGCCGCCAACGCGATGACGGGAACCTGCACCAGCGCGACGGCCTTGAAGCCCAGCCACCACCCGAGAAGTCCGAACATCCCGACGAGGACGAGGTTGGTCAACAGAACCGAGCGGCGCTCCCGCTTCCAGTGCCGCGGCGTATCGAACGGCAGCCGATAGAATACGATGAACACCAGCGGCGGCAGCAGGATGTGGCAGACGAGGGGATGCCGGCCGACGCGATAGCCCAGTCGGGCCAGACGGCTCATCCGGCGATATTCGCGCGCGGTATGCGTTTCGGCGAACATGTCGGCGCCGCCGGTGCGCCGGTCCAGATTGTTGGAAATCCGATGATGCACGGCGTGCTGGGCGCGCCAATTCTCAAACGGCGTCAGCGTGAACGGGACGCAAAGCCGCCCGATCCAGGTATTGGCCCGGCGCGAGCCCAGAAACGAGCCGTGGCCGCAATCGTGCTGAACGATGAAGGTGCGCACCGTGAAGCCGGCCGCCGGCACGGCCAGCGCCAGCGTCAGCCAGTAGGACAGGTCAAGGGACGCGTACATCGCGACGTAGAGGCCGATCAAAGGCAGCACGGACGTCGCAAGCTGCCAGGCGCCTCGGCTCGGGATCGCGGTCTCGAACGGCTGGATCATCCGTCGGATCGCCAGGTTCCCCGGAACCGCGGTCGCCGTCATCGGCGCCAATTGGCTGGCATCGCGTGCACCTTCCTCGGATTGTCGGGGGTCGCTTCGTGCAGGACATCTGCGCGATCGTGCCGATCAGCATATTGCCGAGCTGAGGCGGATCGCTCAGGTGCACGAATGCGATCCGCTGTCCCGGGCACGATGAGCGCTAATGCCGAAGCACCGCGCGCGCCCGGGTCTATGCAGCGTTAGGCCCGCATCGGTGCGGCATGGGCGCCGCGGCCCAGCGCCTCGATCGCGGTGGTCACGATCTGCGCGGCGTTGAGGCCGGCCTGATCGTACATCTTCTGCGGCGCGTTGTGGTCGATGAAGACGTCCGGCAGGACCATCGGTCGCACCTTGAGCCCGGCATCGAGCAGCCCGGCACGGGCCAGGAAGTGCAATACGTGCGAGCCGAAGCCGCCGATCGAAGCCTCCTCGATCGTGATCAGCACCTCATGCTCGCGCGCCAGCCGCCGCACCAGATCCGCGTCCAGCGGCTTGGCGAAGCGCGCATCCGCGACCGTGGTGGAGAAGCCACGCGCGGCCAGCTCGTCGGCGGCCTTGGTCGCCTCCTGAAGGCGCGTGCCGAAGCTGAGCAGCGCGATTGTCGTGCCTTCGCGCACGATCCGCCCCTTGCCGATCTCGAGCGGATCGGGGTCGAGCGGGATTTCGACGCCAACGCCCTCGCCGCGCGGATAGCGGAAGGCCGAGGGCCGATCGTCGATCGCCACCGCCGTCGCCACCATGCGCGCCAGCTCCGCCTCGTCTGAGGCCGCCATCACCACGAAGCCCGGCAGGCAGGACAGGTAGGTCACGTCGAACGAGCCGGCATGGGTCGGGCCGTCCGCACCGACCAGCCCAGCGCGGTCGAGCGCGAAGCGCACCGGCAGACGCTGGATCGCGACGTCGTGGACGACCTGGTCGTAGGCGCGCTGGAGGAACGTGGAGTAGATCGCCGCGAACGGCTTGTAGCCCTCGGTGGCGAGGCCGGCGGCGAAGGTCACGGCGTGCTGCTCGGCGATGCCGACATCGAAGCAGCGACCGGGGAACCGCTTGCCGAAGACGTTGAGACCGGTGCCGGACGGCATCGCCGCCGTGATCGCGACGATCTTGGCGTCCTTTTCCGCCTCGCGGACGAGGGCCTCGGCGAAGACGTTGGTGTAAGACGGCGCGTTCGACACGCCCTTGGCCTGGGCGCCGGTGATCACGTCGAACTTGCTGACGCCGTGATACTTGTCGGCCGCCTTCTCGGCCGGCTCGTAGCCCTTGCCCTTCTGGGTGACGACGTGGACCAGCACCGGGCCCCGGTGGCCGTCGCGCACGTTGCGCAGCACCGGGATCAGGTGGTCCAGGCTGTGGCCGTCGATCGGGCCGACATAATAGAAGCCGAGCTCCTCGAACAGCGTGCCGCCAGTGGCGAAGCCGCGGGCATATTCCTCGGCCCGGCGCGCCGTCGCTTCGAGCGGGCGCGGCAGATGCTGAGCGATGTTCTTGGCAAGCTCGCGGAAATTCATGTAGCCGCGGCTGGACAACAGCCGCGCCAGATAGGCGCTCATCGCACCGACCGGCGGCGCAATCGACATGTCGTTGTCGTTGAGCACGACAATCAGGCGGGAATCGCCCGACCCGGCATTGTTCATCGCCTCATAGGCCATGCCGGCGCTCATCGCGCCGTCGCCGATCACTGCGATGACGTTATTGTCGCGCCCGTCGAGGTCGCGCGCAACCGCCATGCCGAGGCCGGCCGAGATCGAGGTCGACGAATGCGCCGCGCCGAACGGATCGTATTCGCTCTCTGCGCGCTTGGTGAAGCCGGACAGCCCGTTGCCCTGGCGCAGGGTGCGGATGCGGTCGCGCCGGCCGGTCAGGATCTTGTGCGGATAGGCCTGGTGCCCGACATCCCAGATCAGCCGGTCGGCCGGCGTGTTGAAGACGTAGTGCAAGGCGACGGTCAATTCGACAACGCCGAGCCCGGCGCCGAGGTGACCGCCGGTGACCGCGACGGCCTCGATCGTCTCCTGTCGCAGCTCCTTGGCGAGCTGCTTCAGTTGGTCAATCGAAAACCCATGCACATCCGCTGGAATTTTCACGCGGTCGAGGAGCGGTTTCTCGGTCACATTACTGCCTTTTCGTGCTGCTGCCGCAGACCCCCGCGCGGATCACGAACGTCGCTGTATAGCAAAACGCGCCGCCTGCCGCAAAAGCTCGGTCCGATCCTGCAGCGGTTCGAGGTGCCGAGCCGCCTGATCCGCCAGCATGCGCGCGTGCTGGCGCGCGGCGTCAACGCCGAGGAGGCCGACCATCGTCTGCTTGCCGGCGTCGGCATCCTTGCGCGCCGCCTTGCCCAGCTCTTCCGGGTCGCCCTCGACGTCGAGGAGGTCGTCGGCGATCTGGAAGGCGAAGCCCAGGTCGTGCGCGTAGGCGTGGAGCGCGGCGCGATGCGCGGGCGACGCCCGGCCCAGAATCGCGCCGGCCTCGCACGACACGGCGATCAGCGCGCCGGTCTTCATCTGTTGCAGCCGGGTCACAGCGCCGATGTCGAGCGCCTTGCCCTCCGACACCAGGTCCATCATCTGGCCGCCGACCATGCCGCGGCAGCCGGAGGCGGCGGCGAGCCGCGCCACCAGCTCGCAACGGACATGGGGGTCCTCGTGCGTCTCCGGCTCTGCCAGGATCTCGAAGGCTAAGGTCAGCAGCGCGTCGCCGGCGAGGACGGCGGTCGCCTCGTCGAACCGCTTGTGGGTGGTGGGCCGGCCGCGGCGCAGGTCGTCGTCGTCCATGCACGGCAGGTCGTCGTGGACCAGCGAATAGGTGTGGACGCATTCGATCGCCGCGGCGACGCGCAGGGCGGAGCGGCGATCGACCCCGAAGGCGGCGGCGCTGGCCAGGGCCAGGAACGGGCGCAGACGCTTGCCGCCGCCGAAAATGGCATAGCGCATCGCCTCCAGCACGCGGGCCTCGGGCCCGGCCGGCGCGGGCAACAGGTCGTCCAGGGCCTGTTCCACCTCCTCCGCCGACCGGCGCAACGCCGCCTCGAACCCATCCATGTCCATATCAGTCCAAATCATCTTCCGGCTGGGTGCCGAGCGTGCCGTCGGCGCCGACGACAATGCGTTCGATCCGCGCCTGGGCATTGCGCAGCTTGGCCTCGCAATGCGCCTTGAGCAGCGTGCCGCGGGCGTAAGCCTCGATCGATTGCTCCAGGTCGACGTCGCCAGCTTCCAGGCGGTCGATGATCGTTTCGAGCTCGGCCAAAGCCTGCTCGAAGCTCATGGCCGCGATATCCTCAGGGATCGTCGGCGAATCCGCCCCCATCGCCACACCTTGTACCTCTCCTGCGACTCTTTGAATCAGGAAGGAACGCCCGCCGCAAGTGGAAAGCGCGGTTCAGGCCGCGGCGTCCATCAGCGCGGCGACGTGGGCGGCGACGCTCAAGCCCAGCGCGCCGAGGTCGTAACCGCCTTCGAGAGTCGAGACGATGCGCCCGCCGCAATGACGCGCCGCGGCCTCCGCCAGGCGCTGCGTGATCCACGAATAGTCCGCCTCGTCGAGGCACAGGTTGGCCAGCGGATCGGCCCGGTGTCCGTCGAATCCCGCCGAGATCAGCAGGAAATCCGGCGCGAAGGCGTCAAGCGCCGGCAGCACCCGCCGTTCCATCGCGAGGCGGAATTCGGTCGAGCCGGCGCCCGGCGGCAGCGGCGCGTTGACGATATTGCCGACCCCGACCTCACGCGCGGCGCCGGTGCCCGGATAGAGCGGCGATTGATGGGTCGACCCGTAGAACAGGTCGGGGTCCGCAGCGAACGCCGCCTGGGTGCCGTTGCCGTGATGCACGTCGAAATCGACCACCGCGACTCGCCGGCAGCCCCAGGCGGCGCGCGCATGCAGCGCACCGATGGCGACGTTGTTGAACAAGCAGAAGCCCATCGGCGTCGTCGGCTCGGCATGGTGGCCGGGCGGCCGCACCGCGCAAAAGGCGTTGCCGGCGCCGTTCATCACGGCGTCGACGCCGGCGACCACGGCCCCGGCGGCGCGCAAGGCGGCCTCGAACGATCCCGGACTGACCATCGTGTCGGCGTCGATATGCCGGGCGCCGGAGGCCGGCATCGCCGCCTCGATCGCGTCGATGGCGTCGGGCGGGTGTATCCTGGCGATCTGGGCGCGCGAGGCGCGCGGCGCCTCAATGCGCGTCAGGCCGGCGAACGCCTCGGTATCAAGCGCGCGCAGGATGGCGCGCAGCCGCGCCGGGCTCTCCGGATGTGCCGCCGGCGGCACATGGTCGAGACAGGCGGGATGGGTCAGCAGCAATGTGTTCACGCGACTCAATGTCGCGAACCCGGACGGAAGGCGCAAGCACCCTGCCATGCGGGGCGTTTTATGCGTCGCCGCATCGCAGCCATGCGCACAATGCAAGCCTTGGTGGCGCTTGTGACGCTATCTTGCCGCGCAACATGACGCCCGTGGCTCAAAACGCCCCTCCATGCAGCCGCACGCCCGGATACGGGCATGCGCCGGCCGCACCCTTCGGGGGTCGATGAAGAATTTCATCCGTCTCGCATTGCGCCGGCCCTATACGGTCGCCATCGCGTCGCTGCTGATCCTGGGGCTGGGCGCGCTGTCGGCGACGCGGATGATCGTCGACATCTTCCCGGTGATCGACATCCCGGTCGTGCTGGTCGTGTGGAACTATCCCGGCCTGTCGGCGCAGGACATGGAGCGGCGCGTGGTGTTGATCACCGAGCGCGCCTATTCCACCAGCGTCAACGGCATCCAGCGCATCGAATCGCAGTCGATTCCGGGCGTCGGCCTGCTCAAGGTCTATTTCCAGCCGGGCACCGAGATTGGCGCGGCGATCGCCGAGATCTCGGCGATGAATTCGACCGTGCTGCACAACGTGCCGCCCGGCATGTCGCCGCCGACAATCGTACAATTCAACGCCTCCAACGTCCCGGTCATCCAGGCGACGGTATCCAGCAAGACGCTGGGCGAGGAGAAGCTGTTCGATTACGGGCTGAACTTCATCCGGGTGCAACTTTTCGCCCTGCCCGGCCTGTCGATTCCGGCGCCGTTCGGCGGCAAGCAGCGCCAGATCATGGTCTGGATCGACCCCGACAAGCTGAACGCCAAGCACCTGACGCCGCAGGACGCAGTCAACGCCCTGCTGTCGTCCAACGTGATCGTTCCGGCGGGCACCGCGCGCATGGGCACGCGCGAATACAATGTGCTGTTGAATTCCAGTCCGGACGTGATCAGCCGCTTCAAGCGCATTCCGATCGCGACCCGCGACGGGGTGCCGATCCTGCTCGGCGATGTCGCCAAGATCGCGGACAGCTTCGCGGTCCAGGACAGCATCGTGCATGTCGACGGCCAGCGCGCGACCTATCTGACCATCCTCAAGCACGCCGACGCCTCGACCCTCGCGGTGGTCGATTCGACACGCAAGCTCCTGCCCGAAATCCGCGCGGCCGCGCCCAAGGGCATGGAGATCAAGCTCGACTTCGACCAGTCGGTCTTCGTGCGCGCCGCCGTGCGCAACGTGGTGCACGAGGCGATCCTGTCGTCAATCCTGGTCTCGCTGATGATCCTGCTGTTCCTCGGGTCGTGGCGGAACACCGTGATCGTCGCCACCTCGATCCCGATCTCGATCTTCGCGGCGCTGATCGGGCTTTTGCTGACCGGCAATTCGATCAACCTGATGACCCTGGGCGGGCTGGCGCTGGCGATCGGCCTTCTGGTCGACAACGCGACGGTGACGGTCGAGAACATCCATCGCAATCAGGGCCTGGGCAAGCCGCTGACGCCGGCCATCCTGGACGGCGCGGGCGAGGTGGTGCAGCCGCTGACGGTCGCGACGCTTTCCATCTGCATCGTGTTCTTCCCGGTCGTACTGCTGACCGGGCCGGCGCGCTTCCTGTTCATCCCGCTCGCCATCACCGTCGTGATAGCGATGCTGGCCTCCTACTTCCTGTCGTTCAGCCTGGTGCCGGCGTTCAGCCGCTTCCTGCTGGCCGCCGACGCGCACGGCGATAGCGCGGCCCATCCCCCGAAACGCGGCTGGGGCGCCCGCTTCGCCGCGCGGTTCGACCGCGGCTTCGAGCATGTGCGCGACGGATACGGCCGCATGCTGGGCGTTGCGCTGCAGTACCGCGGCTTCGTCGTCGTCATCGCCCTGCTGCTGGTCGGCGTCAGCCTGGCGCTGGTGCCGCTGATCGGCACCGACTTCTTCCCGGCCGCCGACGCCGGCATGATGAAGCTGCACTACCGCGCGCCGGCCGGCACCCGGATCGAAGAGACCGAGCGCCAGGTCCTGCGGGTCGAAGACGAAATCCGCAAGATCATTCCGGCCGATCAGATCAGCACCATCAACGACATGATCGGCGTGCCGCTCTACTACAACCTAGCCTTCGTCCAGACCGACAACATCAGCGGCGCAGACGCCGAAATCCTGATTTCGCTCAAAGCGCCGCACCGCCCGACCATCGACTACGTGCGGGCGATCCGCAAGGCGCTGCCGGACAAGTTTCCCGGCAGCGAATTCTATTTCCAGAACGCCGACATCGTCACCCAGGTGCTGAATTTCGGCCTGTCGGCGCCGATCGACGTGCAGATCCGCGCGCAGAAGTTCGAGCAGGCGCCAGGCCTGGCGCAGAAGCTTCTGGCCGAGATGCGGCGCATCCCAGGCCTGGTGGACGTGCATCAATTGCAGGTGCTGGACTATCCGGCACTGATGGTACGCGCCGACCGCGAGCGTAGCGCGCTGTTCGACCTGGACCAGCGCCAGGTCGCGAACAACCTGCTGATCGCGCTGTCGTCGAGCGCGCTGGTCTCGCCGTCCTTCTTCCTCAACCCGGCCAACAGCGTGAACTACACCGTCGCGGTGCAGGCGCCGATCGAGAAGATCAGCTCGGTCTCCGACCTGATGGGGCTGCCGCTGCTGCCGCCGCAGGAAGGGCCGTCGAGCGCGGCGAGTCAAAGCCCGACGACGGCGCCGGCGCTGGCTTCGATGCGGCTCAGCGACATCGCCAGCGTAAGTCCGACGGCCGAACCGGAGGAGATCAGCCACTACACCGTTCAGCGCGTCATCGACCTGGCGGCCAATGTCGACGGGCGCGACCTCGGCAGTGTCGCGTCCGACCTGCAGGCGGCGATCGGGCGTGTGCTGAAGGGCCAGCCGATCACCACCCACATCGACATCCGCGGCCAGAACGAGGTGATGAACGAGGCGTTCCACAGCCTGGGCCTCGGCCTTGTCCTGGCCATCCTGCTGGTCTACGCCCTGCTCGTCATCCTGTTCCAGTCGTGGGTCGACCCGTTCATCATCATGATGGCGGTGCCCGGCGCGCTGGTCGGCATCCTGTGGATGCTGGCGCTGACCGGCACCACGATCAATGTCGAATCCCTGATGGGCACCATCATGTCGGTTGGCATCGCGGTGTCGAACTCGATCCTGGTCGTCAGCTTCGCCAACGACCTGCGCGCGCGTGAGAATCTGTCGCCGTTCGAGGCGGCGCTGGAGGCCGGCCGCATCCGCCTGCGCCCGGTGCTGATGACCGCGCTGGCCATGATCATCGGCATGGTGCCGATGGCGCTGGCGCTGGGCGAGGGCGGCGAGCAGAACGCACCGCTGGGCCGCGCGGTGATCGGCGGGCTGGTGATCGCCACCGTCTCGACACTGTTCGTCGTGCCGGTCGTCTATACGCTGCTGCGGCGCAAGCCGCCTGCGCTGCACACCCTCGACGAGCGGTTCGAGGCGGAGGCGCGCGGTGACGCATGGCAGGGAGGTGCGGATGGCGCCTGACCGTTTTGACGAGCATGAAGTCCGCCAGGACGGCCGCCGCCAGACCGCCCGGCCCGGCCCGCCCGACCATACAGGGACGTCCGGCCGGCGCCGCGCCTACGGTGTCTATCTCATCGGCATCGGCATCGTGGTCGCCGCCGCGTTCGGCTGGTTCGTCATGCACGCCGACCGTGCCGCGGCGCTGCGGGAGGCGCACGACACTCGCGCGCAGGAGGTAGCGCGCGGCCCACTGGTGCAGACCACGGTGATCGGAACCGGCGCGGGCGTGCGGCAGATCACCCTGCTGGGCGACGCGCGGCCCTATCAGGTCGCGACGCTCTACGCCAAGGTCAGCGGCTATCTCGACCGCATCACCGTAGACAAGGGCGACCGGGTCAAGGCCGGCGACCTGATCGCCCATATCGAGTCGCCGGAGCTGGACCAGCAATATGCCGGCGCCCTGGCCGACCTGCGGAACAAGCGGACCATCCTGAAGCGCGCCCAGGCGCTGCTGCATAGCCGCGACGTGCCGCAGGCGACGGTCGACAATACGCAGCGCGACGTGACGGTCGCCGAGGCGACGGCCAAGCAGTTCGCCAGCCTCATGGGCTATCAGACCGTGCGTGCGCCGTTCGACGGCATCATCACGGCCCGCTATGCCGATCCCGGCGCGCTGGTGCAGAGCGCGGAGACCAACCAGCAGAACGCACTCGGCCTAGTCCGCATCGCCGACGACAGCCGGCTGCGCGTCTACGTCCACGTCCCGCAGGCGGAGGCGCAGTTCGTCCGCGACGGCCAGAAGGCCGTCGTCGCGGATGCCGGCAATCCGGGCCTGAAGGTCGCGGCGGCGATCACGCGCACCGCCGGCGCGCTGGACGAGGAGACGCGCACCCTGCTGACCGAGATCGACATTCCGCGCAACGGCCACGGCTATGCGCCGCTGCCCGGCAGTTCGGTCTACGTCACGCTCGACATCCCGGTCCAGGCCCTGCCGCAGGTGCCGGCCACCGCCCTGATCCTGCGTGACGGCAAAAACACGGTCGCCACCGTCGGTCCCGACAACAAGGTCCACCTGGTGCCGGTGCAGGTGGTCCAGACCGACGGCCGCGACGCCCGGATCAGCGGCGCCGTGCAGCCGGGCCAGCGCATCGTGCTGAACCTGCCGTCCGGTATCCTGGAAGGCGACGTGATCCGCCCCGCCGGCCCCGAAGGCGGTCTGGCGGGAGAGTAGACGAATGCAGGCCGATAGATAGCCTGCGCCGCCCGCTACTCCGCCGCCTGCTTCAGACCGGTCGCGGCGTAGCGCGCGGCGCCGTCGGGGCCGATCTCGCGGCTGAGCCGACCGCGCCCGACCAGGCAGTTCAGGTGCGCCAGCGCCTCGCCGATCGCGAGGAACAGCTGGTCGTCCTGGATCGGCCGCTTGAACAAAGCCGGGAAGGTCTCGGTCGCGCGCTTCGGCGTCGCGCACAGGGTTTCGAGCGCGTCGAGATTGGCCTCGTGCTTCTCGATCAGGTCGGTCAGCCGATAATGGGCGCCGGTGAACGGCTCGTTATGCGCCGGCAGGACCAGGGTGTCGGGCGCCAGCACGTCGCGGAAATGGGCGCAGGATTCGATCCATTCCTCGAGCGGGTTCGCCTCCGGCTCGGTCGGGTGGACGCTGACGTTGGAGCTGATGCGCGGCAGCACCTGGTCGCCGGACAAGAGCAGCTTGCGTTCCTCGGAATAGAGGCAGGCATGCTCCGGCGCGTGGCCGCGGCCGACCACGACGCGCCATTCGGAGCCGCCGATGGTCATCGTCTCGCCGTCGCGCATGCGATGGATGGTGATCGGCAGGGGATGCACCCCCTGGCGGAAGGCGCTGCCCGAACGCCGGCGATAAAGTCCGATCTTGTCGTCGGGCACGCCCGCTTCGTGAAAGAAGCGGACCGCCTCGGGCGGCGGCTCCTCCCAGGTGTCCAGCGCCAGCATGCGGCAATAGAGGAACTCGGTCCGCGTCATCCACAGCGGCGCGTCGAACCGGCGCACCAGCCTGCCGGCCTGGCCGACATGGTCGGGGTGATAGTGGGTGACGATCACCCGGCGGATCGGCTTGCCGCCGAACAGGCCGGAAAACACGTTCTGCCAGTAGGCCTCGACCTCGATACTGCGATAGCCGGTGTCGAGCACGGTCCAGCCGTCGCCGTCTTCCAGAAGCCACAGGTTGATGTGGTTGAGCGCGAACGGCAGCGGCGTGCGCAGCCAGAAGATGCCGTCCGCGACCTCGAACGGCTTGCCCATTTCCGGTGTGCCGCCGGGCAGTGCGCCGGCGAAGGGATAGATCAGCGGCGCGTCGGTTTCCATCGGCGCGCCGTCGAACATGACCGCGGTGCGCGGGTCTTGTGGGGTCTGGGTCACGATGCGAGGGCCTCCGCCGGTTCGGCGCCGAGTGTGTCGACACCGCTGGTCGCCGCAGCGGCGAAGCCGGCCGCCTGCGGCATCAGGTTGGTAGCGTAGAAGCGGACGGTGTCGAGCTTGGCCCGGCCCGCGTCGTCGGCCGCCGCGCCGGGCGCGACGACGGCGAGCCCTTCCCTGCCCAGCAGCCAGCCGCCGACCACGAGGCCCGCCAGCCGCAGATAGGGCGTCGCGCCGGCCAGCGCATCGTTCGGCGCAGCTATCAGCTTGCCGCCCAGCCACAGCGAGGTGTCCGCCATCGCCTTGATGCCGCTGCCCAGCGCCTGGCCGAGCGCCTGGAGCGCCGTGTCGCCGCTGGCGCCGAGCGCCTGGGCGGTCTCCTGCATCTCGCCGATCAGCCGCCGCATCGCGCCGCCGCCCTCCAGCGGCAACTTGCGCGCGACCAGGTCAATCGCCTGGATGCCGTTGGTGCCTTCGTAGATCGGCAGGATGCGCGCATCGCGCATGTGCTGGGCGGCGCCGGTCTCCTCGATGAAGCCCATGCCGCCATGGATCTGCACGCCGAGCGAGGCGACCTCGCAACCGGCATCGGTGCTCCACGCCTTGGCGATCGGGGTCAGGAGCTCCACCCGCGCCTGCGCGGCGGCGCGTCCCGCCTCGTCGGCCGCGACGCGCGACCAGTCGATCGCCGCGGCGGTGGCATAGCAGATCGCCCGCGACGCCTCGGTCAGCGCGCGCATGGTCATCAGCATGCGGCGCACGTCGGGATGCGCGATAATCGGGCTCATTCCGCCGTCGGCCGGGCCAACGGCGCCCAGCGCGCGACCCTGGCGCCGTTCATGCGCGTATTCCACCGCCTGCTGGTAGGCGCGCTCGGCGATGCCGACGCCCTGGTTGCCAACCGCGAGCCGGGCATTGTTCATCATGGTGAACATCGCCGCCATGCCACGGTTTTCCTGGCCGAGCAGGAAACCCACCGCGCCGTCCTCCTCGCCATAGGCCATCACGCAGGTCGGGCTGCCGTGGATGCCCAGCTTGTGCTCCACCCCGACGCAGCGGACGTCGTTGCGCGGCCCAGGGGTACCGTCAGGGTTGGGCAGGAATTTCGGCACGATGAACAGCGAGATGCCCCTGGTGCCGGGCGGCGCATCGGGCAGGCGGGCCAGCACCAGGTGGACGATGTTGTCCGCCATGTCGTGCTCGCCGTAGGTGATGAAGATCTTGGTGCCCTTGATGCGGTAGGTGCCGTCGGCCTGCCGTTCCGCCCGCGTGCGCAGCGCGCCGACGTCGGAGCCGGCATGCGGCTCCGTCAGGTTCATCGTGCCGGACCATTCGCCCGAGACCAGTTTCGGCAGGTAGACGCGCTTCTGCTCCTCGGTGCCGTGGCGCGCGATCGCCTCGACCGCGCCCTGGGTCAGCAGCGGCCCGAGCGAGAAGGCCAAAGCAGCAGCACAAGTCATCTCCTGCACCGCGATGCCGACCACCAGCGGCAGGCCCTGGCCGCCATGGTCGGTATCGAAGGGAAGCGCGCCCCAGCCGCCCTCGACAAAGGCATGGTAGGCGGCCTCGAACCCGTCGGGCATGAAGACGCGGCCGTTTTCGAGCCGCGCGCCTTGCAGGTCGCCGGTGCGGTTGAGCGGGCCGAGGCGTTCACCGGCAAAGCGCGCCGCCTCTTCCAGCACCGCGTCAACCAGCCCTTCATCGACCTCACCGAACCGGCCGGTCGCCAGCAGCGCCGGCAATTCGCCCACCGCGTCGAGCGCGAGCCGCATGTCCGCCAAAGGCGCCTGGTAATCCGGCATGCACGTCCTCCTCTTGCCCGCCGGTCGCGGGCCGCCCTTATCTCTGTCTATCATGGGGCGGAAGCGGTCGCATCGCCAGTTTTTGCGGCCGCGAAGCGCGCGTGGCGCAAGGATGGAGGCGACGACGACGGCACAAATACGCGAGGCGAGCCAGGATGCAGTCGGCGACGCGGCGGCGGCGTTGCGCGCCGGCCGACTGGTCGTGTTCCCGACCGAGACGGTCTATGGCGTCGGCGCCGACGCGACCGACGGGCAGGCGGTCGCGCGGCTCTATGCGGCCAAGGGCCGGCCACGCTTCAATCCGCTGATCGCGCATGTCCCGGATCGGCGGGCGGCGGAGCGGCTCGCCGTCTTCGACGATGCCGCCCGACGGCTGGCTGCGGCGTTCTGGCCCGGCCCGCTGACCCTGGTGCTGGCGCGCCGGCCGGATTGCGCGGTGGCGCAGATCGCCTGCGCCGGGCTCGACACCGTCGCGCTCCGCGTGCCGGCGCACCCCGTCGCCCAGGCGCTGCTGCGCGCGGCGGGGCGACCCATCGTGGCGCCGAGCGCCAACCGCTCCGGCCGGATCAGCCCGACCGAGGCCGCGCACGCCGCCAATGAACTGGGCGACGCAGTAGCTCTTGTGTTGGACGGCGGGCCGTGTGCGGTAGGCCTGGAATCGACCATCGTCGCGGTGCAGGGCGGCCGCGCGATCCTGCTGCGGCCGGGTGGAACCGCGCGCGCCGCGATCGAGGCCGTGGCCGGGCCGCTCGGCCGTCCGGCGTCCGACCCTGCGCGTCCCACTGCGCCCGGCATGCTGGCCAGCCATTATGCGCCGCGCCTGCCGCTGCGGCTCAACGCGACCGCGGTGCGGGGCGACGAGGCGCTGCTTGCCTTCGGCGCCGACGCGCCGAAAGGCGCGGCGGCGACCTTGAACCTGAGCCCGCGCGGCGACCTGATCGAGGCGGCCGCCAACCTGTTCGCCATGCTGCGCGCGCTGGATTCGCCGGACCATGCCGGCATCGCCGCGATGGCGGTGCCGGCCGAGGGCCTGGGCGAAGCGATCAACGACCGGCTGCGCCGCGCCGCGGCACCCCGTCCGACGCAGCAGGCGGCGCAGTGAGCGCGCAGTCCGACCGGCGCGCCGACCGGATCCATCCGGCGCTGCTCGACCGGCTGCGGGATGCGGTCGGCCCCAAGGGCTGGACCGACGACCCAGCGGACATCGCGCCATACCTGGAGGAGCCGCGCGGCAAGTTCCATGGCGCGACGCCGATCCTGCTCAAGCCGGCCACGACCGCGGAGGTCGCTGCGATCGTGAAGCTGTGCGCGGATGCGCGGGTTGGCATCGTGCCGCAGGGTGGCAATACCGGCCTGGTCGGTGGCCAGATCCCGTCGCCGGCCGGCGACCAGGTACTGCTGTCGCTCACCCGGATGCAGGCGATCCGCGCCGTCGATGCGCGCGACAACAGCCTGACGGCGGAGGCCGGCTGCACGCTGATGGGGGTACAGGAGGCGGCGGAGGCGGCCGAAAGGCTGTTCCCGCTCAGCCTCGCCTCCGAGGGCACGGCGCGCATCGGCGGCCTGATCTCGACCAATGCCGGCGGCACCGGCGTGCTGCGCTACGGCAGCATGCGCGACCTGGTTCTGGGCCTCGAGGTCGTGCTGGCCGACGGGCGGGTGTGGAACGGCCTGCGCAGCCTGCGCAAGAACAATACCGGCTACGACGTCAAACAGTGGTTCGTCGGCGCCGAGGGCACGCTCGGCATTGTCACCGCC
>JBDZUN010000331.1:0-2945 GCA_040255145.1 Hyphomicrobiales bacterium
CTTCCGCACACAGCGCGCAAACCGCGCGCAAGCGCGGAAAGGTGCGCTATGCTGGGCGGTCTCGTTGGTTAAACAGGGGAACGAACATGCGCTTGTCCGCCCGCCTCTTGACCGCTGCCGGCATCGCCGCCGCGGCCGCGTTACCGCTTCCCGCCGCGCACGCCCAGCTCGGCAACATGCTAAATCAGGGCGGGGGTGGCGGCAGTTCCGCCGCGGGCGGCCTGGGAGGCCTTGGCGGCATCGCCGGCGGTGCGCTGCCGGGCCAGTCCCTCGCCGCCGGCAGCACCGGCAACGCCGCCGGCGTCCTGACCTTCTGCATCAAGAACAACTACTTGGGCGGCAACGGCGCCAGCTCCGTCCGCGATTCGCTGATGGGCAAGCTGCCCGGCGGCGCCGCCACGTCCGATCCCGGTTATGCCAGCGGCTCTAACGGCATCCTGGACACCGGCAACGGCAAGACGCTGAGCCTGAGCGGCGCGACCTCCGGCGTGAAGTCTGAGATCACCAAGAAGGCGTGCGACCAGGTTCTGTCCCAGGCCAAAGGGATGCTCTGAGCCGGACGGGACGCCGGCCCCCTGCCCGTTGCGCTAGACCGGCTTCGCCAGGATGTCGGTCAGCGACTGCCCGCTGAGACCGCTGGCCTCGATCCGCGCCGCATAACGGACCGAGATGCGCAGGAACGCGAAGCGCCAGCGGCGCGGCTCGCGCCGGAAACGATGCTGATACGTGCCGATCAGCACTAGGTTGTTGGCGATGATCTCAAAGAAATAGGCGAGCGTAGTCGCCGCATCGCCCTTGAGATCGATCTGCATGTTGGTGCTGAGGTGCCCGGTCAGGAAGCTCCGGTTCTCCGAGGCCTGCCCGATCGACGCCTTGTAGAAGTCGTCGATGATGGTCCGCCGGCCGCGATAGGTTCCATCCAGGCCCGGCGCCAGCGGGTCCAGCCCGCTCATCTCGAGCACGGCGTCCTCGGTATAGACATCGGCCAATCCGGCCCAGGTCCTCGGAATCCAGCCGGATACAATAGTCGCGCCAGGTGTGCCGGATCGCCTCCAGGTCCTCCAACCGCTGCAGCCGCGCCAGCACGTCGTCCATTGTCGCGTCCATCCGTTCCTCCTTTGATGCGTTCTTGGGGCTCCGCGTCACGACGGCCGCACCAGCACGTTCAGGCGCAGGGCGGCCGCAAGGCCCGATGCGAGCAGGACCAGGGTAAACGCGACCAGCGCCTGCCAGCCGCCCTCGGCCCAGAACCAGCCCCCGACCGAGCCGGCGATGCTGGAGCCCAGATAGAAGGCCAGAATGTAGAGGGAAGCGGCGTGGCCCTTGGCGCCGATGGCGAGTTGCCCGACCCAGCCGCTCGCCACCGAATGCGCGATGAAGAAGCCGACCGTCAGCACGACAATGCCGACGATTATGGCGGTCAGGTCATGGAGCAGGGTCAGCGCAGCGCCGGCCACCGTGACCACGAGGCCAGCCGGCAGGACCCGGCGCCGGCCGATCCGGTCGACGAGCGCGCCGGCAGCCGAGCTGGCGACGACGCCGAACAGGTAGATCAGGAAGATCGACCCGAGTTCGGACTGGCTGAGGTCGTAGGGCGGCGCCATCAGCCGGAAGCCGATGTAGTTGTACATGGCAACGAAGGCGCCCATGGCCATGAAGCCGACGACGAACAGGAGCGGCAGGCCTGGCCGGCGCAGATGTCCCCACCACGCCTGCGCATGATGGCGCGGGCTGAAGCCGGGCCGGCGCACGAAATTGCGCGAAGGCGGCAGCAGGATGAAGAAGGCCGTCGCCGCCGCGAAGCCGGCGATGCCGATCGCGGCGAGCGCGATACGCCAGGAATAGGATTCTGCGATGAAGCCCGCGCCGACCCGGCCGATCATGCCGCCGAAGCCGGAGCCGGCGACGAACAGGCCCATCGAGAAGCCGAGCCCGCGCGGATCGATCTCCTCCGCCAGGTAGGCCATCGCGACCGCCGGCACGCCGCCGAGCACGAACCCTTCCAGCGCCCGCACCGCCAGCAGGATATGCCAGTGGGGGGCGAACGCGGCGGCCACGTTCAGCAGCGCGGCGCCGGCCATCGCCCCGAACATAAGCCCGCGCCGGCCCAGGCCCTCCGACACCATCGCGGCAAACAGGACCGCGACGGCGAGGAATCCGGTCGAGAACGATAAGGCGAACGAGCTTTCAGCGGGGCCGACGCCGAATTGCCGCGCCAGGGCGGGCAGCAACGGCTGCACACAATACAGCAGCGACAGGCTGGCGAAGCCGGCCAGGAAGAACGCGATGCTGATGCGCCGATAGGCGCCCGTGCCACGGCTGACCCAGTGTATGGCGGCCGGGCCGGACCACGCATCCTGTCTCGTCATGCCCGAATCCCCCGATGCGGCGTGAAGGGCGCACGGGCACGCCCGGTCGGACCCGCCGTCGTCTTTTACGACGTCGTCGAGCCGCGGACCAAGCCGCAGCTTACGGCATCCCGCTGTCGGAACGAAAAAGCGGCGCGGCGGGCATGTCTGTCATGAGATCGCGGCAACGGGATTCGCGAAATCGCGATGCCGCGTGGGCTGATAGAGGCGAGGGTCGCGGATCGTTCAGCGGGTCCGGCTTCGTACCGGTACCGGACGGCGGGCCTGGACGCTCGGCTGCGGCGCCAGAACACGGGAACGGGCCAGGCCGGCCAGGGTCAGGATGGCCAGGAACGCCGCAGCGACAAGTGCTTCCATACTGATCTCTCCCGCACGCTTGGCAACGCCGCCAGTCGGCGCCCGACGGGTGCAGGATCGCGCAGCCGGCCGTAAAGAAGCGATAGGAAATTCAGGCGGCGCACGTAAGGGCGCCATAAAGGCGGCTTACCGACCGTTCCAGCAATTGATCGACCGCCGAAACGAAAAACGGGGCGGAACCTTGCGGTCGCCCCGTTTCCAAACCCGCCCCTGCGAACC
>JBDZUN010000057.1:0-15449 GCA_040255145.1 Hyphomicrobiales bacterium
GGTCGCGCCACCATGCTGATCGGCACCCATTCGCACATCCCGACCGCCGTCGCCCAGATCCTGCCCGGTGGTACGGCGTATCAATCCGACCTCGGCATGTGCGGCGACTACGATTCCGTGATCGGCATGAAGAAGGACGAGGTGGTGCGGCGCTCCCGCTCCAAGCCGCCCGGCGCCCGCTTCGAGCCGGCCGAGGGCGAGGCGACGGTCTGCGGCATCCTGGTCGAAACCGACCCGAAGACCGGCCTGGCCCGGCGGGCCGAGCCGGTGCGTTTCGGCGGTCGGCTGAGCCCGACCATGCCCGCGGTTTCGTCCTAGCGATACGGCCAGGAAGAAGAAATGGGGGGCCGAAGCCCCCCAAAGTCCGTGTAAAACCGTTCCGGCTTTGCGGTTACGCGCCAAGCTGCTGCAGGGCCTGCATCGTGCAGTAATTCTCGTACAAGCCCGGGTCGTTCATCTTGGTCTGGTAGCCGCCCGGCAGTGAGCGGGCGTGGTGCAGCAGACTGATATTGTTGGACAGCAGGTCGGAAGAGTGCACCTGCACCCACGACCACATCGGGTGCCCGGTCGGCTCCATGAAGGCGGGGCCGCCCTTGTCGCGCGCGTCGTAGGTGTCGAACGCGCCTTCCCAGTGCTTCCAGAGCTGGCCGCGGCGGTCGAAGGTGATCATGGTCAGCGGACAGAGCGAACGCGCGTCGAACCAGATCCACTTCTTACCGACCGGCGAGCGGGGATACTTCACCGGCTCGCATTCGATGACGAAAGATTCCGGGATCAACTCCATCGTCGTTTCGAAGAAGCGCTTCTTGCCGTTGGGGCCGCTGACGGGCGGTTTCTTCCAGTCCGCGTCGTTCCAGGCCCAGTTGTCCAGGATCGCGCCGAGACATGGACCGCGCTTGATGACGCGGTAATTACCCCATGTCAGATAGGGATCGCCCATCATCCAGGCATCGGACAGATAGAAGGTCGTACCCGGCACCATCGGGTCGAAGCGCTGCGTGGTCGGGAAACGCCGGATGCGCTTGAAGGCCGGGATGAAGCCGTGCAGGTCGGGGAATTCCGTCGCGTCGTATTGCCAGGTGTTGAGGAACGACGTGCCCGCGACGTCGGTTGGCCCGGTGAAGAACGACGTGTTCCAGCGCAGGATGTTCGGATCCTTGTAAGGCTTCGGATCCAGCACGGTGCGGCAGGTGCCCTGGATTTCAACCCAGACGAACTCGTAGTGATATTGCGGTTCGCTGTTCGAGTTGAGCTCGTCGTCCGTGACGCAGAAGATGAGCTGATCGTGGCGGCCCCAGCTCAAGGTGTGGCCGGCGACCACCTCCTGCGCATTCTGCGGATTGGGGAATGGATTGCCGCCGATCCACGGATCGGTCGTGCCCTTGACCCGGACGTTGCCCTTTTGGTCGAAGCCACCCTTGCCGCGGTTGCGGTCGGTCGCCTGGAGATAGTCGTAGGGCGACAACTTGTTGATGTCGGTCGTGACCTCCTTGATCTTGATGATGCGGCCCTGCTGCTTGACCTGCATGTAGGCGGCCGGGTCCATCAGATCCTTGACCGAATCGACGTTGCTGGCATCGAGGACCCCACCCGACTTGACCGCGCCCTTGGAATAGGTCTCGATCGTCAGCGCTTCCTCGGGATAAGCGGCCGAGATGTCGCCGCCACCCTTCTGGATGGCGTCCCAGATCGGCATGAACACACCCGTGCCGAGTACACCCTTGGCCGTCTGCTCCACGAAGTAACGGCGGGTATATTCTTTATCATACTTGATACGGTGCATTTTTTGTCTCCTCCCTGACCGCGCCTTGAGAACAAGGTGCGCGCGATAGGTACGGAAACGAAAGCAAGGCAGATGCAGGCGACCCCGTCGTGCTCTCAGGGCGGCGGGACGGCGGCCGGCCGGCGGCCTGCGGAGGGCAGCGACGAGCCCTGTTTCCCACCGCCGTCGCGACGTGTCGGCACGCCGCGGCAGAATAAAGGGGGGCCGAAGCCCCCCCAAATTCGTGTAAAGACGTTCTGGCCTTGCGGTCAGGCGCCGAGCTGCTCCAGCGCTGAATTCGTGCAGTAGTTGTCGTACAAGGAGGGGTCGTTCATCTTGGTCTGATAGCCGCCTTCCATCGCGCGAGAGAGCCACAGCAGGCTGAGGTTGTTGGTCTGCAGGTTGGTGCAATGCACCTGCACCCACGACCACATCGGGTGTCCGGTCGGCTCCATGACGGTAGGGCCGCCCTTGTCCTTGGCGTCGTAATAGTCGAACGCGCCTTCCCAATGCTTGTAGAGGTCGCCGCGCCGGTCGTAGGTGATCATGGTCAGCGGACAGCCGGAGCGGGCGTCGAACCAGATCCGCTTCTTGCCGTAGGGCGAGCGCGGATACTTCACCGGCTCGCAGTCGATGACGTAGGATTCCGGGATCAGTTCCATCGTCGTGTCGAAGAAGCGCTTCTGGCCATTCGGCCCGCTGGTACGCTCCCGGTCCCAGTCCGCGTTCCGCCAGTTCCAGTTGTCCATGACCGCGCCCAGGCAGGGGCCGTGCTTGACGATCTTGTAGTTGCCCCAGGTCAGCCAGGGATCGCCCATCATCCAGGCGTCCGACAGGTAGAACGTGGTGCCCGGCACCATCGGGTCGAAGCGCTGGGTCGTCGGGAACCGCCGGATGCGCTTGAAGGCGGGGATGAAGCCGTGCAGGTCGGGAAACTGCGTCGCGTCGTAGGGCCAGACGTTGAGGAACGACGTGCCGGCGACGTCGGCCGGACTGGTGAAGAACGCCGTGTTCCAGCGCAGGATGTTGGGGTCTTTGGAAGGCTTCGGGTCCAGCACGACGCGGCCGGTGCCCTGGATTTCGACCCAGACGAACTCGTAGTGGTAATTCGGATTGCTGTGGGCATCGAGCTCCGCGTCCTTGACGCAGAACAGCAATTGGTCGTGTCGGCCCCAACTCAGCGAAAGGGGGACGACGACTTCCTGCGCGTTGGTCGGATTGGGAAACGGATTGCCGCCGATCCACGGCTCCGCCGTGCCCTTGACCCGGACGTTGCCCGCCGCGTCGAAGCCGGCCTTGCCACGGTTCCTGTCGGTCGCCTGCAAGTAATCGTAAGGCGCCAGCTTGGTGATGTCGGTCGTGGCTTCCTTGATCTTGATGATGCGGCCTTGCGTCTTGACCTGCATGTAGGCGGCCGGATCCATCAGATCCTTGACCGAATCGACGTTGCTGGGGTCGAGTTGACCGCCGGGCTTCACCGCACCCTTGGAATAGGTCTCGATCGACAGGGCCTCGTCAGGATAGGCGGCCGAGATATCGCCGCCGCCCTTCTGAATAGCATCCCAGATCGGCATGAATACGCCGGTTCCGGCGATGCCCTTGGCTGTCTGCTCCATGAAATGGCGACGAGTATACTCTTTATCGTACTTAATTTTATGCATTCTGATTCTCCTCCCTTGTACGTACATTGCCATATCCCGCCACGTTTCGTTCCTTCGTGTGGCGGTCGTCACTTACCTTTACACATCTCATCCCTTACAAGTGGTGTAACGTCCCTCGCGCGATGACCGGTCCGGTCGGCATTCCCGAAGGTGAGCCGCCCACCGGCTCCAGCGAGATCGCGAGCGTCGGCGACTGATTGAGGCGCTCGGCCAGGTCGGGCGAAAGCTTGACCTCCGTCGGCTGCTCGGGATCGACCACGCCGAGCGAGAGGGGTGTGCCGCCCGGCATGATGAGCCACAGTTCGGGCGCCCATTGCTGCGACGCCGACGGAGCGGCCGGCACGATCAGGAGCTTCCTGGCCTGCGGGTTGAAGGCGGCGATGATGCCGGCCGGGCCGCCCTGGAGCGCGGTCGCCATCGCGGTTTCCTCGACCGGCGCGCGGGGCGCGACCACGGCGAATGCGGCGAGGCTGGCCGCGGCCAGGGCCATCGAGCCGAAGGCGAAGCCGCGCCAGAACGCCAGGCTGCGCCAGAGCCGGCGGGCCGGCCGCAGGATGATCGAACGGCGCCGGGCCTCCTGGGCCGCGACGGCGGCGTCGATCCGCGGCCACAGGCTGGGTGCGGGCTCGACCGGGGGCGCCGCAGCCGCCATCGGCGCGAGCAGCATCTGCCAGTCGAAAACCCGCGTCGCGAAAGCCGGGTCGTTCTCCGAACGGCGCGCGGCCGCCCGGCGCTCCGGCTCGTCGAGGACGCCCAGCGCGTATTCCAGCGCAAGGTGGTCTGCGTCCTCGTCGGCGGCGTCAGGGGTTATCGGCTCGCTCATCGTCCAAACTCATCGCTTGAGGCAGGCGCGCAACTTCAGCAACCCGCGCCTGATCCAACTTTTCATCGTCCCCAGCGGCACGTCCATCCGGCTCGCCAGTTCCTCATAGGTCGCGCCTTCCAGGAAGGCGCCTCGGATGGCCGCCGCGTGCCGCGGATCGAGTTCCGCGAGGCAGGCCGTCAGACGTCGCGACTCATCGGCCGCTTCCAGTTCCTCCAAAGGCAGGCGCCGCGGATCGCGCATGTCGGCGGCGGCCTCGATCGGGTCCGATCGCCGGATCACGTTGCCTGTGCGCAGCCGGTCGATAGACTTGTTCCGCGCGATCGTGATCAGCCAGGTGATCGGGCTGGCGCGGGCCGGATCGAAGGCGCCTGCATTGCGCCATACCGTCAGGTAGACTTCCTGCAGAACCTCTTCGGCCTCGCCCCTATCTCTCAAGATACTGAGGCAGATGCCGAAAAGTTTCGCCGAGGTCAGACGGTAGACCTGGGCGAGCGCCGAACGTTCGCCCGCAGCCAGTGCCAGGATACGCTCCGCGAGGAGCCTCCGGTCGAAGCGCTCGTCCATCACAGCCCGTTCCGGCTTGGAAGGATTCCAGGATGCTGTGTGCCTGGAGCCAGACGCCGTCGATGCCGGCCGGAGAAGAACCCGTGGTCGATGCGCTGGCAAGAACTGCTCCTCCGCGCATATCGGAATTCGGCGAACGCCGCAGATCCCATCCTACTGGCGGTTTGCTGGCGACTGTCAAGCGCGCCACAGCCAACAGCCGGCCGACATCGGCGGTTGCGCAAGCCTGTGCAAGCGCGGGCTTGCGGTTGTTGCGCCTGTCGCGTCACATTCGGGGATGACCATGCGACAGGACGAGGTATTCCGATGACGCTCGACCCCGATGCGCAGCGCGTGCTCGAAATGGCGAAGGCCTCGACCGCGCCGCTCTATGAGCAGGTCGACCCGGCCACGGCGCGGGCGCTCTACAAGAAGGGCCGGAGCGTCCTGCAGCCGGAGCCGCAGGCGGTGGCGGAGGTCCGTGCGCTGAGCGCGTCGGGGCCCCATGGCCCGATCCCATTGCGCGCCTATTACCCGGCCGTCCGCGGCGAAAGGCCGCCTGTGCTGGTCTATTTCCACGGCGGCGGCTGGGTCATCGGCGACCTCGATTCGCATGACGGCGTGTGCCGCCATCTGGCCAACGCGTCCGGCTGCGTCGTCGTCTCGGTCGACTACCGGATGGGGCCGGAGGCGAAGTTCCCGGCGGCCGTCGACGACGCTATGGCGGCGACCCGCTGGGTGGCCGGACAGGCCGGATCGCTCGGCGTTGCGGCTGATCGGCTCGCGGTCGGCGGCGACAGCGCGGGCGGCAACCTCGCGGCGGTCGTTTCGTTGATGGCGCGCGATGCGGGTGGCCCGGCGATCGCGTTCCAGGTGCTGTTCTATCCGGCCACGGACCTGTCGATGGCATGCGAGTCGCAGCGGCGGCTGGCGGAAGGCTATCTGCTGACGGTGCACAACCAGCGCTGGTTCCACGGCCACTATCTGCGCGGCGAGGCGGACAAGGCGGACTGGCGCGCCTCGCCCGCCAAGGCCGCCAGCCTGAAGGGCCTGCCGCCGGCTTATGTGCTGACCGCCGGCTACGATCCGCTGTGCGACGAGGGGCAGGCCTATGCCGAGGCGATGAAGGCCGCCGGCGTGCCGGTCCAGGTCAGCCACTATGCCGGCCAGATCCACGGCTTCCTGACCATGGGCGGCATCATCAAGGCCAGCGGCGCCGCGCTCGACGAGGCGGGGGCCGCCCTGCGCCGGGCGCTGGGCACGGCATGACGGCGGCTCCAATGGCGGTCGCACTCGTCACGGGCGCCAGCTCGGGCATCGGCCGGGCCAGTGCGCTGGCGCTCGCGCGCGGCGGCCGGCGTGTCTTCGCCGGATTGCGCGATCCCGCGAAGGGCGAGGCGCTCACGCGTGCGGTGGCAGCGGAGGGCCTTGCGCTCGACGTGATCCGTCTCGACGTCACCGAGGCGGATTCGGTGGCCGAGGCGCTGGGCCGCATCCGGGCGCAGGCCGGCGAGGTCGCGATCCTGGTCAACAATGCCGGGATCGCCGGGGCCGCGCCGGTCGAGCAGATGGACGAAGCGGTCCACCGGGCCATCTTCGAGGTCAATTATTTCGGCGCGGTACGGATGATCCAGGCCGTGCTGCCGGCCATGCGCGCGCAGGGCAACGGCACGATCGTCAATATCAGCTCGCTGACCGGCCGCTTCCCGATCCCGAACCAGGCCGCCTATTCGGCGTCGAAATGCGCCCTGGAGGGCACCACCGAGATCCTGGCGCACGAGGTGCGCGGGTTCGGCGTCCGGATCTGCAATGTCGAGCCCGGTTATGTCGCGACCGACCTGATCGCCAATGCCCGGCCCAACGTGCTGTTCGACCGGGAATCGCCGTACCTGTCGATGATCCGGCGCAACGCCCGCTACAACAAAGCGGTGGCGCACATCGCGCTGACGTCGGAGGCGGTCGCCGACGCGATCGTGCGGCTGGTCGATTCACCCGATCCGCCATTCCGCACCGTGCTGGGCGAGGACGCGACGCGCCTCATCGCCGGGCGCGCCACCATGACCGACGAGGAATGGATCGCCTTCGGCGCCATCGCGGCCGACGCCGACTACGAGACGCGCTTCCGCGCCGCGTTCGGCATCGACCTGGCCAAGAAGCCGGCCGGATAGGCGGCTTGCGGAAAATCCACATCATCGCGGGAAGCGGGTGGGGGGCTACTGTGACAGTCACACCCCACCCGGCTGCTGCGCAGCCACCCTCCCCATCAAGGGGAGGGAAGGAAGATGGATTGCTTCGCCTTGCTCGCAATGACGAAGGAGTGGCTGCGCGGGCGGGTCCCGCTCAGCCCTTCGGGGCGAGCTGCGCCAGCGCGGCCTCGTCCGGCTTGGCGAGCGAGCCGCCGCCGGCCGCCACTGGCTGGATGCAGACGTGGTCGGCCCCGGCCGCCCAGTGCTGCTCGATCCGCCCGCGGATCGTCGCCGCGTCGCCCCAGGCGTACATCGCGTCGATCAGCCGATCCGAACCGCCATTGGCCAGCTCGGCTTCGGTGAAGCCGAGGCGCAGCCAGTTGTTGCGGTAATTGTCGAGCGTCATGTAGAGCGCAAGGTTCTTGCGGCCGGCGGCGCGGGCGCGATCCGGGTCGGTTTCCAGCATGACCTTCTGCTCGACGCACAGCCACTTGCCGGGGCCAAGCAGGGCGCGCGCCTGGGCCGTGTGCTCCGGCGTCACGTTGTAGGGGTGCACGCCGTCGGCGGCGTCACGGCCCAGCTCGATCATCTTCGGCCCGAGCGCCGCGATCACGGTGCGCGGCGTCTCCGGCGGGCGGGGGCCGCCATATTGCGCCTTGGCCATCGCCGCCAGGTAGTCGCGCATGGTGGCGACCGGCTTGCGGCTGTAGCCGTGGCCGCGCAGCCCTTCGACCAGCGGCGGATGCGACACGCCGAGGCCGAGCAGGAAGCGGCCGCCCGATTGCTCGTTCAGGGCGGCGTGGGCGCCGACCATCGCCAGCGCGTCGCGCGCATAGATGTTGGCGATGCCCGAGGCGACGATCAGGGAACGGGTATTGGCCAGAAGCCACGCGGCGTGGACCAGGACGTTCCGGCCGAACGCCTCCGGCACCCACAGCGCCGAATAGCCCCAGGCCTCAAGCCGCTGGGCGAAGGCGGATGCTTCGCCCGCGCTCATGCCATCCGTCGCCGACCATACGCCGAGCTTGCCGATTTCCATTTCACACCTCCTTTGTTGCCCTATTGCCGTTGCGGATCGGCCCGGCGTGTCCGACGCCGCGACCGGGCGGCCTGGCCGGCCGCCAGCGCGGCGCCCGGTTGCGCCGCCACGCCGACCTCATGCGACGACGGATCGGTCGGGACCGTGATCTCGCACTCGAAGCCGCCGGGCAGATAGCGCGCCGCGAACGTACCGCCCAGGTCACGTTCGACGCTGAGCTTGACCAGCGTGCTGCCATAGCCCTCGGTGGTTGGCGCGCTCTCGATGGCGGGGCCGTCGATCTCGCGCCATTCGATGTGCAGTCCGTCCCCGGCGGCAAAGCGCCAGGTGACGACGACGTGGCCCACGGGAACGGACAATGCGCCATATTTTGCGGCGTTGGTGCCGAGTTCGTGAAAGACCAGGCTGAGGGCCAGCGCCGCCTTGGGCGAGACGGGGACCGGCGCGCCGACCAGCGCCACCCGCTCCTCAAGCGGGCCGTGCGCGGCGAGCGCGCCCTCGACGATGGCGTGCAGGTCGGCGTGTTCCCAATGGCTCAGGGTCAGCAGCCCGTGGGCATGGGCGAGCGCCTGCAGGCGCGCCTGGAAGGACTGGGCGAAGGCTTCGGGCGACTTGCTGGTGCGCAGGGTCTGGTTGGCGATCGCGGACACTACCGCCAGTGTGTTCTTGACGCGGTGAGCCAGTTCGTTGAGCAGGACCTGGCGTTGCTCCTCGGCCAGCTTACGCTCGACCAGGCGGCCGATCTGCGCACCGATCGTGCGGGCCAGGAGCGTGATGTTGGCGTCGGGCTCGCGCTCCTCGGTGGTGAAGAATTCGAGGACGGCGACGACGCGGCCCTTGATCTTGATCGGGAAGCCGAACGCGCTGTGGATGCCGAGCGCCCGCGCGACGTCGGCGCGCGGATAGCGCGCGACGTCGTCCTCGGCGGCGACCCACAACGGACCGCCGGTCTGCCAGATGCGGCCGGGCAGGCCCAGGCCAAGCGTGAACCGCATCGGCTCGGTCGCCGCGCGAAGCGGCTCCGCCAGCCGTTCCTCATGCGCCGACCAGATGCCCGTGCTGACCAGCGCCGATTCGTCGGCGGAGGGCACCAAGGCATGGCCGACCGGCCAGCCGGTGGCCTGGCAGACGATGTCGATGCAACTGCGCAGCGCCTCCTCGAACGATTCGGACTCCGCGGCCAGGAAAGTCGCCTGATAGAGGAACTCTGCCTCGACCGCACGCCGCCGCAACCAGTCCTCGTGCCGCTTGCGCCCGGCAATGTCGCGCAGGAACCCGAGGAACAGCCGCCGGCCGTCGAACCTGGCCTCCGTGATCGCCAGCTCGATCGGGAACGTGGTGCCGTTGCGGCGTAGTGCCTCGACCTCAATACGCGTGTTCAGGATTTTCCGCTCGCCGGTGGCGAGATAGCGGCGCAGTCCCGCAGTATGGGCATCGCGCAGATGCTCCGGGACGATCAGCGTCGCGAGCGATCGCCCGATCGCTTCTTCGCGCGTCCAGCCGAAGGCGGCTTCGGCCTGATGGTTCCATTCGACGACGGACCCGTCCGGGTCCATCACGATAACGGGATCGAGCGCGGCATCGACCGCGAGGCCGAGCCAGCTCGGGTCGACGGGGGGATCGCTTTGCGGCGGGGCCGTCATGGCAGGGAACTTATACCGTTCGACGGTTAACGCTTAACGGTTGTTCTTGCAGGTCACGACGGTTCCGCATCCTCGCGCGCCGCGACGATCACCGCGGTCACATTGTCCGAAGCGTGCGCCGCCAGGGCCCGTTCGACCAGGCACTGGGCGCCGGTTTCGACCGGATTCGATGCGAGGATCGCGGCGATCTCCCGTTCCGGCAAAGCCTTGAACAGGCCGTCGCTGCACAAAAGGAACAGGTCGCCAGGCTCGATCCGGCCCTGGCGCAGGTCGAGGTCGAGTACGTCGCCAGCGCCGACCGCGCGGGTGATGACGTTGGCGGCGGGGTGCCGTTCGGCCGCGTCGGCGTCGATCACGCCCGAATCCACCAGCTCCTGGACCTGGGAATGATCCTTGGTGATCTGGTCGAGGCCACCGTCGCGCAAGCGGTAGAGGCGGCTGTCGCCTGCCCACAGGCAAGCGAAATGGCCGTCGAAGATCAAGAGCGCGACCACGGTGCTGCCGATCAGCGCCACGCCGCGCTCCGCCGCCGCGCTGCGCAGGCCGGCATTGACGGTGGCGAGGCAATCGCCGACCGCCGACAGGAATTCCGGCGCATTGGCGGGCGGATCGAGGTCGTGCAGGGCGTGGACGATGGCGCGGCTGGCATAGTCGCCCGCCTCGTGGCCGCCCATCCCGTCGGCGACGGCCCACAGGCCGAGATCGGGGCGGTCGAGCCACGCATCCTCGTTCAGGGTGCGGACCGAGCCGACATCGGTCGCGGCGGCCGAGCCGTAGCAATAGTGCTCTGTTGCCGACATTGCCGCCCCGCCGTCTAGCGTTCCGGTGTCAGGCGCGGGCCGTCGCGGCCCGCGCCCTGCGCGCGACTGCACAGTAGCATCGCGAAGTCGGCCGGCGCTGGAAGTCCCGGCAGCGCCGCGACGATCGGCTCGACCGTGCTGGAACCGTCTGTCCACCACAAGCTGTAAAGCGGCGCGGTGGCGCGCAGCAGCGCGTCGAGCATGCGGGAATAGGCGCCTTGGGGCGGCGTTCCCGGCGCAAGGGAAAGGCGCAGCGGCAGGCCGGCGCCGGCAAGCGTCGCGGCGGCATCCGGTGACGGACCGGGCAGCGCGGCGAGGTGGGCATCCCACGATTCGAGCGCGAACCCCTCGATCAGCGCTTCGAGTGCCAAGGATTCGGCCGCCGCGAACCAGGCCGCGCCGGTCTCCGCCGCGATTGTCGCCGGCAATCCGCCCACCGGCGCGGCCAGGGTGAGCGGAAAGGGGCGCGAGACCGAATCGACGCTCGGCAGCAGCACACCGATCAGCGCGTCCTCACCGCACAGGCCAGCCGACAGGGCGAAGCGCCAGACCGGGAAGGTCATGTAGAGGTCATTCCAGGCGTCGCCCAGTTGCGCGCGGCTCGCCGCTATGCCGGCGCGCAACCATTCGTCCCACGGCGCGACCATCGCGGCGGGCAGGCGGCGCTGCACGAAATCGCCGCGGCCCGGCAGCTTGCCGTAGAAGCCGGTGCCGGGGGCGGCCGGCTCCGCGCCGTCTAGAGCTGCGGCGGGCATCGGAACGCTTCGACCGCGTCGGAGGTGAACGGGTTCAGCACGCTGCTGGCGCGCAGCAGGTAGCCGACGGTACGGCCGCCCAGCCGGAAGCGGACCGAAAGCTGGTCTGGCCCGCCCTGGCGGCTGACGTCGCCGGCGTCGAGCAGGTGGAAGAACGCCCACGGGCCGCTGCGCGTGATGCTGGCCGGGCCGCCGGCGCCGGGCGGCTCGATCGTCAAGCGGGCGACACTCGGCCCCGGCGCGGGCCATTGCCACTGCGCCGGTGTCGCCGCGCCCTTCTCGAAGGTCAGTGATTGGCTCCCTGCCTCCAGCACCGCGCGGGTCGCGGACGAATCGAGATTGGTCGGCGTCAGCTCGAACTGGGCGGACGGCATGCTGCCGCCGGTCGGGAAGAAGGCGTCGCGGATTTCGCTGGCGCGCTGGAACTGCACCAGCGCGCTGCCGGAAAAGCCGAGGTCGACATTATCGACCTTGACCCAGCGCCAGGGCCGCGTCGTGGTGTCGACGTAGGGGCGCAGGTTCTGGTCGAAGAAGGCCGCCATCACGCCCTGCGGCCCGAAGACGCGGGCGAAATCCAGCAAAGCCACATCCGATCCGCCGCTGCGGAAGACGGGATAGCGGCCCTGCAGCGAGCGGGTGCAGACCGGCAGCACGTCGCTCTTGTAGAGCGCGTTGAGGCGCTGGCGCACGTCGCCGACCGTGGCGCTGGAGCCGCCCTGGGCGATGGCGCCGACCCATTGGCCGACGGGCGCGGGCGCGCGGCTTGCCGCCGTGCGCAGGGCCTGCAAGGCCGGCGAGCCGGAGGCCAGGGCCTGGGTTGCCGCGCCGCTGCCGGCCAGCTTGCTGACGTCGCCGTAGGCGGCGTCGATCGAGCGGATGATGTCGTCGATCGGCGCGCCGCCGGGCGGCCCCCCGACCATGCCGCGCAGGTCGGCGAAATGCTGGTCGACATAGGCGCCGGGCTGCTCCTGGACCGAGGCCGGCTGCACGGCGCCGACCACGCTTTGCAGCCGCGCGACGCCGGAGAACTTGCTGGTCAGCGCCTGCTTGCCCTGCTTGGCTGCCGCCGCCTTGGCCGCTTCCTGTGTGTCCGGCTTGGTCAGGTTGGTCTCTGCCGCGACCGAAACCAGCAGCATGCGCAGCGGCGAGGCAGGCCCGGCCATGGCGTTCAGCGCGTCGGCGGCGTCGGCGACGGTGGTGAACGGCTTGATCGTCAGGTCGCTGAGCAGCGCGTCCCAGACGCGGACGTAATCGGCGCAATAGAGCGCCAGGATGTCGTTCTCCAGCCGGTCGACGGCATCGGAGCCGAGGCCCGCCGCGGCGTTCTCGCCCAGCACCCAGCTTTCGTTCGACACCTCGCGCGACACATCGCCCAAGGCCGGCAGGAACACGCGGTGGAAACCGGCATAGGTGTAGAAGCCCGGCACGCCCTCGGTCAGCGGCTGGCCGGAGCGGCGGACGAAGACGCGGGAGGCGGCGGGGCCGGCATGGTCGGCGACCCGCCATTCGGACAGGCCGCGCGCGGCGGGCGAGCTTTTCAGGAGGGTATAGGCGCGCTGGGACAGCGGCACCTGGCGCAGTACGGCGCGCGCCTTGTCGACCAGGTCGCCGTTGAGCGGAATGGCCGTCACCTTGCCGTCGAGCAGCGCGTCGAGATGCGCGCGCAGATGGGTGCGGCCGATCTCGTTGCTGTCGCCGGGATAGAGCGCGTTCCAGTCGAGCGCCATCCATTCGCGCACCAGCGCGGGGTCCATCGGCCCCTGCGCGCCCAGCATCAGATAGACCTTGAGCGCCTGGTACAGATATTCGGGTTGATCGGTGTGGTGGGCGATCTGGTCTTCCAGCCGGACCAGCATGCGCGGCAGCATCAGCCCGTTCAGCGCGCGGCGATAGGCCACCCCCGCCTCGGCGCCGAGCTTCTCGCCCTGATAGAGGCCGAAGCGCGCGGTGAGCGGCGGGGCCTTGTCCGCCGCGTGGGCGCCGTAGCCGGCCGGCAGGTTGCGCAGGATATCGAGCGCCGGCAGCACGGCGGCGAGGTCGGAATCGGCGACCGGCCCGGCCGGGATCTTGGCCGCCTCGGCCTGGTACTGCGCCAGTTGCGCGTTGGTATCGGCGATCAGCGTCTTGTTGCCAAAATAGCTCAACGTCCACAGGCCGAGCAGCACGAGGCTTGCTACCGCGATGCCGGCGAAGGCGGCGCGGCGCAGCCAGAGCTGACGCTTCGCGAGCTGCGAATCGGCCCCCGCGAGGCCGGCTTCCGCGAACGCCACGTCGCGCAGCAGCCGCGTCAGGAAATAGGACCGGCCCGGCCCGCGCGAGGTGGTGAGCCGCTGGCGCTCGACGCCGAAGGTCGCGGCCAGCGCGCCCATCATGCGGTCGATGGGCGTGCCTTCCTGGGTGCCGCTGGTGAAATAGACGCCGCGCAGGAACGGGCGCTCCTCCAGCCGGCTCGGGCGGAAGATCTCGGTCAGGAAGTCGCGCGCCGGCTCCAGCAGCGACGCGACCTGGCCGGGGAAGGTGTAGATCAGGCTGCGCCGTTCCACGTCCGGCTCGGCGTGCACGCGCTCCACCATGCGGGCGTTCAGCCGCTCGATCAGCGCATCGAGCTCATCGCCGAAATGGGCGACCGCACCGGCCTCGTCCTTGCCCTCGTCGAGCGCGAAGGTCATGCCCCAGACCTGCTCGCGCTCCTCCCGCCCGAGGTCGTCGAAGAACTCGACGAAGCCGGCGAGCAGGTCGACCTTGGTGAACAGGACGTAGATCGGGATGCGGATGGCCAGCGTGTCATAAAGCTCGCGGATGCGCTGGCGGATGGTGCGGGCGTGGATGCGCCGCTCGGCCTCCGCCTGGCCGGCGATGTCGGCGATGCTGATCGCGATCAGGACGCCGTTGATCGGCTGGCGCGGCCGGTACCGCTTCAGCAGATTGAGGAAGCCGGTCCAGCCGGCCGCGTCGACCGACTGGTCGCTGTCCTGGGTCGTGTAGCGGCCGGCGGTGTCGAGCAGCACCGCCTCGTCGGTGAACCACCAGTCGCAATTCCGCGTGCCGCCGATGCCGCGGATCGAATCGACCTGGCCGAGCGGAAAGCGCAGGCCCGAATTGGCGAGCGCCGTGGTCTTACCGGCGCCGGGCGGGCCGATGATGATGTACCACGGCAGTTCGTAGAGGTAGCGGCGGCCCGACCCGCCGCCGAGCTTGGCCTTCTTCAGGGTGCCGAGCGCCTCGGTCAGCCGCTCGCGCAGGACGGCGACCTCCTCGGCGGAGGCCGACGGCGCCTGCGGCGCGGCGGCGATCTCGGCCACCAGCGCGGCGTTCTGCCTGCGCGCGCGCCAGCGCCGCCAGGCCAGCAGGCCCCCCCAGGTCAGGAAGGCCAGCACGATGATCACGACGCGGACGACGACGCCGTCGAGCGGATGGCTGGCGCCGAAGCCGATCAGTGGCCCGAGGAACCAGACCAGCAGCGCGAACAGCACGACGCCGACGAAGCCCAGCGTCCAGGGCGAGAGGAGGAACGAACGCAGCTTGGTCATGGCGCGGGATTGGAAAATGGTGAGGCTGACTCGATCGCCATGCCATCGGATGTCATCCCCGCGAAAGCGGGGATCCAGTAGACTTCGGCCGCGGCGATTGCTCGCGAAAGGCGTAGTTTACTGGATCCCGGCTCGGCGCTGGCGCGCCGTCCGGGATGACAGTTGTGTGTAATCTTACGAAAATTCATGGCGTGTTCGGTGCAGGCTCGGCGGGCGCCGCGATCGCGCCGGGCGCCTCTTTCAGCAGCACCACCTCGATCCGCCGGTTCTGCTCGCGCCCCTCCCGCGTCGCGTTGGAGGCGATCGGCTCGGAATCCGCGCGGCCCTCGGCCGAGACGCGGCCGGGATCGGACAGCTTGTCGGCGAGGCGCGCGCGTACCGCCTCGGCGCGCGCCAGCGACAGGTGCCAGTTGGACGGGAAGCGCAAGGTGTGGATCGGCACGTTGTCGGTATGGCCGGTCACCAGGATCTTGCCCGGCACGTCGGTCAGCGCCGCGGCGACGCGATCGAGGATCGGGCCGTAGCCCGAGCGCAGGTCCGCCTTGCCGGAATCGAACATGCCCTCACCGCGCAGGCGCACCGTCACCGACTGCGCGTCCTCGAACACGGTGACCAGGCCCTCGCGGATTTCGGGCTCGAGGAAGCGCTTGATGCGCGGCAGTTGCGCGACCATCGGCGGTGGTGGCGGCGGGGGCGCGGCGCGG
>JBDZUN010000058.1:0-15391 GCA_040255145.1 Hyphomicrobiales bacterium
CGAGCCGACGACCTACGCGCCGAAGATTCGCCTCTTTACGGAGGTGGACCTGGCGGCGGGGGCATGCGTCGCGCCGTCGGCCGGCCAGGCGCACTACCTGCTGAATGTGATGCGCTGCCGCGTGGGCGGGCGCATCGCCCTGTTCAATGGGCGCGACGGCGAGTGGCAGGCGCGGATCGCGGCAGCCGATCGGCGCGCCTGCACGCTCGAGGTCGAAACGCGCGAACGCGCGCAAGGCTCGGCCGCCGACCTGTGGCTCCTGTTCGCGCCGGTCAAGCGCGCCCGCATCGACTTCATCGTGGAGAAGGCGACCGAGCTCGGCGTCTCGGTGCTGCAGCCGGTGACGACCCGACGCACCGTCGTCACCCGCGTGCCGCTGACGCGCCTCGGTGTCGCCGCGGTCGAGGCGGCGGAGCAGAGCCGCCGGCTCGACGTGCCGGAGGTCCGGCCCGCGCGTCCGCTCGACGTGCTGCTCGCCGATTGGCCGGCCGGGCGGCGGCTGATGTTCTGCGACGAGACCGGCCGGGGCCGACCTGTCGCGCAGGCGCTGGCGGAACAGCCTCCGGGCCCGTGGGCGGCGCTGATCGGCCCGGAAGGCGGCTTCGCCGAAGAAGAGCATCGGGCGCTGGCGGCGTGCGCACAGGCCGTGCCGGTTTCGCTGGGGCCGCGCATCCTGCGCTCGGATACGGCGGCGGTTGCGGCCCTCGCCGTCCTCCAGGCGCTACGTGGGGATTGGAGCTAGCGCATGTCGAGCCTGCAATCCGGTGGCGGCGTCATCGAGCGCCCCGAGCAGCTTGTCGAGTTCCTCGCCGTCGGCGCCAAGCCGGCGGATGCATGGCGCATCGGCACCGAGCACGAGAAGTTCGGCTATGTCTGCGCCGACCACGCGCCGTTGCCGTATGAGAACGGGCCCGGCATCCGCGCGATGCTCGAGGGGCTGCAGCGCTTCGGCTGGCAAGCGGTCATGGAAGGCGACAGGATCATCGCCCTGCAGCAGGACATGGCCTCGATCTCGCTGGAGCCGGGCGGGCAGTTCGAGCTGTCCGGCGCGCCGCTGGAGACGCTGCATCAGACCTGCAACGAAGTGCACACCCACCTGCATCAGGTCAAGACGGTGGCCGAGGAGATCGGGGCCGGATTCATCGGGCTCGGCTTCCAGCCCAAGGCGCGGCGCGACGAGATCCCGATCATGCCCAAGGGCCGCTATGCGATCATGCGGCGCTACATGCCGAAGCGCGGCAATCTCGGCCTCGACATGATGCTGCGCACCTGTACGGTGCAGACCAACCTCGATTTCGGCTCCGAGGACGACATGCGCAAGAAGATGCGCGTCGGCCTGGCGCTGCAGCCGATCGCGACCGCTTTGTTCGCCAATTCGCCGTTCACGGAGGGACGGCCGAACGGCTATCTGTCATTCCGCGGCACGGTCTGGACCGACACCGACCCTGACCGTACCGGCGACCTGCCGTTCGCGTTCGAGGACGGCTTCGGCTTTGAACGCTATGTCGACTACGCGCTCGACGTGCCGATGTACTTCGTCTATCGCGACGGCCGCTTCGTCGATGCCGCCGGCCAGTCCTTCCGCGATTTCCTCAAAGGGCGCCTGCCGGCGTTGCCCGGCGAGATGCCGACTATGGACGACTGGGCCAATCATCTGACCACGTTGTTTCCGGAGGTGCGGCTCAAGCGCTATATCGAGATGCGCGGCGCGGATGGCGGCCCGTGGCGTCGCCTGTGTGCGCTGCCCGCTTTGTGGACCGGCCTGCTCTATGACGGTGCGGCGCTCGATGCTGCCTGGGCGCTGGTGCGCGACTGGACGGCGGCGGAACGCACGGCCTTGCGCGCCGAGGTGCCGCGCACCGCGCTCAAGACGCGCTTCCGCAACCGCACGGTGGGCGACATCGCGCACGACGTGCTGGAGATCGCCCGCGACGGCCTGAAGGCCCGCGCGCTGGTCGACCGCAACGGCGACGACGAAAGCGTGTTCCTGGAAACGCTGTTTGGCATCGTCGAAAGCGGCCGCACCCTGGCCGAGGAGATGCTGGCGCTCTATCACGGGCCGTGGCAGGGCAAGATCGACCGCGTCTTCGACGAATTCTCGTACTGACCGGCTGATATCGTCCGTGTGCCGATCGGTCGCTTCTTTTTCGTGGACGCGGCGCAAATCCCTTGGATTGTTGTAAAAGTATTCTCGCATGTAAGAAAGACAAAGCGGGCTCGCAAACGACGAACTTCAATCATCGGTTTACCAGCGCAACCGCTAGACCTACAATTGCATTTGCGGATCCTGTCGGGGCCGCGAATGGGCTGAACGTGCAGCCCGACCTGGGGGGAAACCGATGCGGCCGTGGCTTCCGCTCGCGCTCGTCCTGCTGGGCGGGTGCGGAACGCATCCGTCGTATTTTGAAAGCAATGCCGGCGGCGCGCCGGACTGCCACGCGACCAGGAGCGCGGCGGGACGGTACCGGTGCGAGGCCTGGGCACTGATCGGAGCCTCGCAGGGCAACAGCACGGAGGCCGAACGGCTGAAAGCCGCCGCGGCCGTGCGCTTCCAGGTCGCCGACGGGCTCGACCGCGGTGCAATGACGCCGGGCGAGGCGGCGACGCTGGTCGGAAACGGCCCGGCGCTGCGGGCCGCCGCCGAAAAATAGCAGGGGGTTGGCCGCGTCACGCCGCAAGCCTCTTGGCTAGCGGCGACAAGGCTCTATGCTCGCACACGACATCCGTCGCGCATATCGCCGCGCGGCGGGATCGTGATGGAGATTTGTGTTTGCCCGTCTTGCGTTCGGCGCTCAATCCGCGGTCGGAACCGTTCCGCGCCAATGCGGCCGCGATTGCCGGTCTGGTCGCCGATCTACGGGCGCGGGTCGCCGAGGTCGCCCTGGGCGGCGACGCCAAGGCCCGCGCCCGCCACGTCGCGCGCGGCAAATTGCTGCCGCGGGAACGGGTGGAAGGGCTGCTCGACCCCGGAACGCCCTTCCTGGAATTGTCGCAACTCGCCGGCTATCAGGTCTATGACGAGGAGATCAACGCCGCCGGCATCATCACCGGCATCGGCCGTGTCGCGGGCCGCGAATGCGTTGTCGTCTGCAACGACGCCACGATCAAGGGCGGCACCTATTACCCGCTGACGGTCAAGAAGCACCTGCGCGCCCAGGACATCGCGGCCGAGAACCGGCTGCCGTGCATCTACCTGGTTGATTCGGGCGGGGCGAACCTGCCCAACCAGGCGCAGATTTTCCCCGACAAGCTGCATTTCGGCCGCATCTTCTTCAACCAGGCCAACCTGTCCGCGGCCGGCATCCCGCAGATCGCGGTGGTCATGGGCTCGTGTACCGCGGGCGGCGCCTATGTGCCCGCCATGTCGGACGAGACGGTCATCGTGCGCCGGCAGGGCACCATCTTCCTGGGCGGCCCGCCGCTGGTGAAGGCGGCGACGGGCGAGGTGGTGTCGGCCGAGGATCTGGGGGGCGCCGACGTCCATTCGCGCGTCAGCGGCGTGACCGACCATTACGCGCTGGACGACGCGCATGCGCTGGGCATCGCCCGCCGCATCGTCGCCGACCTGAACCGGCCGAAGCGCGTCGCGCTCGACATCCAGCCGTCGCGGCCGCCACTCTACGACCCGGCCGAGCTCGGCGGCGTCGTCCCCGCGGATGCGCGCGTGCAGTACGACGTACACGAAGTGATCGCCCGCCTGGTCGACGGCAGCGAGTTCGACGAATTCAAGAAGCTCTACGGTACGACGCTCGTGACCGGATTCGCGCACATCCATGGCTATCCTGTCGGTATCGTCGCCAATAACGGCATCCTGTTTTCCGAATCCGCGCTGAAGGGCGCGCATTTCATCGAATTGTGCTGTCAGCGCGGCATCCCGTTGATCTTCCTGCAGAACATTTCCGGCTTCATGGTCGGCCGTAAGTACGAGTCCGGCGGCATCGCCAAGGACGGCGCGAAGATGGTCATGGCGGTGGCCTGCGCGCGGGTGCCGAAATTCACGGTGGTGATCGGCGGCTCCTACGGCGCCGGCAACTACGCGATGTGCGGCCGCGCCTATTCGCCGCGCTTCCTGTTCCTGTGGCCCAACGCGCGGGTGTCGGTGATGGGGGGCGAGCAGGCGGCCGGCGTGCTCGCCACCGTCCGGCGCGACGCGCTGGAGGCGCGCGGCGAAACGTGGAGCGACGAGGACGAGGCCGCCTTCAAGCAGCCGATCCGCGCGCGCTACGAAGAGGAGGGCGTCCCCTATTACGGTAGCGCGCGGCTGTGGGACGACGGCATCGTCGCGCCCGAGGACACCCGCATGGTGCTCGGCCTCGCGATCTCCGCTTCGCTCAACGCCCCGGTGGACCCGACCGGCTTTGGGGTGTTTCGGATGTAGAAGGGTCGCGGATGCGGCCCGCCGCCGGGATGATGGTGGATCGAACCGGCTTTATGATGGACAGACTTCGCAGGAGGACCGAGGCATGAAATTCGGCATTTTCTATGAGCTGCAATTGCCGCGGCCCTGGAACAAGGGCGACGAGCACCGGCTGTTCCAGGAGGCGCTGGACCAGGTCGAGCTCGCGGACCGGCTCGGCATCGACCACGCCTGGGCGGTCGAGCATCACTTCCTCGAGGAGTACTCGCACTGCTCGGCGCCGGAGGTGTTCCTTGCCGCGGCGGCCGGCCGGACCAAGAAGATCAGGCTCGGCCAGGGCATCCGCCAAGTCATTCCGAAATACAACCACCCGGCCCGCACGGCGGAGGTGATCGCGTCGCTCGACCTCGTGTCCAACGGCCGCATCGAGTTCGGCATCGGCGAGAGCGCGACCCGGCTCGAGCTCGGCGGCTTCGGCATCGCGGCCAAGCAGAAGCGGGCGATGTCGCTCGACGCGGCCGAGCAGATCGCCAACATGATGGTGATGGAACCCTATCCGGGCTACGAGGGCGAATTCTTCTCGATGCCGGCGCGCAACGTGCTGCCGAAGCCGCTGCAGGAGCCGCATCCGCCGATGTGGATCGCCTGCACCAACCGCGACACCATCAAGGTTGCGGCGCAGAATGGCCTGGGCGCGCTCGCCTTCTCCTTCCTTGATCCGGCTGAGGCGAAGAAGTGGGCTGACATCTATTACGGCATCATCAAGAGCGAGGAGTGCGTGCCGCTCGGCCATTCGGTCAATGCCAACATCGCGATGGTGTCGTCGTTTTCGATCCACCCCGACCGCGACGAGGCGATCCGGCGCGGCCAGGAGGGCTTCGAGTTCTTCGGTTACGCCATCAACGCACTGGTCGCGCACGACACGATCCCCGGCCGCTCGCGCCTTTGGGAGGAGTTCCAGGAGCTCAAGGCCAAGGGCGTCAAGGAGGAAGGCCGCAACCTGACCAGCGCGCCGGGCATCGGCACGCCGGACGACCTGCGCAGGCACATCCGGGAATTCCAGGAGGTCGGCGTCGACCAGGTGATCTTCCTGCAGCAGGCCGGGCGCAACAAGCACGAGGAAATCTGCCGCTCGCTGGAGCTGTTCGCCTCCGATGTGATGCCCGAATTTATTGCCGAGCGGAAGGCGCGCGAGGCGAAGAAGAAGGCTGAGCTCGCGCCCTATATCGAGGCGGCGCTGAAGCGCAAGAAGGTCATGCCGGCGCTCAAGGACGGCGAGATTCCGGTGGTCAAGGCGTCGGTCGCCCGCGCCCAGGTAAGCTGACGGCCATCGGCAACGCACATTCGTCATTGTGAGGAGCGCAGCGAAGAGGCGATCCACCCTTGTTGTCGTCCCGGAAGCCCGGAAGGGCTATCCGGGACCCATTCTGCGGCACCGTGGATCCCGCGCGGCCTCGATGCCGCTCGGCCGGGATGCCAGTAGGGGATGGATTGCTTCGCTTCGCTCGTAATGACGGAACAACCAATGTTGGAGAGGAACCTCAGCGTGACCGAGCAGGACCCCGTTTTGTTCGCCGCCTCGCCGGAAGGCGTGGCGGTCATCACCCTGAACCGGCCGGACATCCACAATGCGTTCAACCCGGCGGTGATCGCGCGGCTGAACGATATCCTGGAGGATTTGCGCACCGCCGACGGGGTGCGCGTGGTGCTGGTCGAGGCGGCGGGCAAGAGCTTCTCGGCCGGCGCCGACCTCAACTGGATGAAGTCGGCGGCGAATTTTACCGAGGAGGAGAATTACGATGACGCCCGCGCGCTGGCGCGCATGCTGCACGCCTTCCGCGCCCTGCCGCAGCCGACGATCGCGCTGGTCCACGGCGCGGCGCGCGCCGGTGGGGTCGGCATCGTCTCGGCCTGCGACATCGCGTTCGCGTCGAAGCAGGCGAGCTTTGCGGTGACGGAGGTGCGGCTCGGCCTGACGCCCTCGACCATCTCACCCTATCTGGTCGAGGCGATCGGCGCGCGCGAGGCCCGGCGCTGGTTCCTGACCGGGGAATTGTTTGACGCCGAGCAGGCATTCCGCATCGGTCTGGTGCATCAGGTGTTCGACGACGTGGAGGCGTTGCGCGCGGCCGGCGAGCGACTGGTCGACGGCATCCTGAAATGCGCGCCCGGCGCGGTGCACGCGACCAAGGAGCTGATCGAGTTGGTGCGCGCCGGCGAGATCACCGCCGGCCTGCGCGAGGAGACGGCGCGCCACATTGCGCGCCAGCGCCTGACCGACGAGGGTCGCGAAGGCATTGCCTCGTTCCTGGAAAAGCGCAAGCCGCGCTGGGCCGAGTGAGCGGGTTCGCCGCGCCGATGTTCTCCACCCTGCTGATCGCCAATCGCGGCGAGATCGCCTGCCGCGTCATCCGCACCGCGCGAGCGATGGGCTTGCGCACCGTCGCCGTCTATTCGGACGCGGATGAAAGTGCGCGCCACGTCGCGCTGGCTGATATCGCCTACCGCATCGGGCCGGCCCCGGTGGCCGAATCCTACCTGCGCATCGATGCGATCCTGGAAGCGGCTCAGCGCGCGGGTGCAGATGCTGTGCATCCCGGCTACGGCTTCCTGTCGGAGAACGCCAATTTTGCCGAGGTTTGCGGGTTAGAGGGCCTGACCTTCGTGGGGCCGCCACCGGATGCGATCCGGCTGATGGGGTTGAAGGACGCGGCGAAGCGCATCGCGGTCGAGGCCGGCGTGCCGATCGTGCCCGGCTATCACGGCGACGATCAGGACCCGGAGGTATTGGCGGCAGAGGCGGCAGGCATCGGCTATCCGGTGTTGATCAAGGCGGTCGCCGGCGGCGGTGGGCGCGGCATGCGCCGGGTCGACGCGCCGGACGATTTCGCGGCGGCGCTGGCTTCCGCGCGACGCGAGGCGCAATCGGCCTTCGGCGACGACCGTGTGCTGATCGAACGCTATGTCGCGCGCCCGCGCCACATCGAGATCCAGGTTTTCGCCGATGCCCACGGCAACGCCGTGCATCTGTTCGAGCGCGACTGCTCCGTCCAGCGGCGTCACCAGAAGGTGATCGAGGAGGCGCCGGCGCCGGGTATGACCGCCTCCCTGCGCGCCAAGATGGGCGCGGCCGCCGTCGCCGCCGCCCAGGCGATCGGCTATTGCAACGCCGGCACCGTCGAATTCATCGTGGATGCGGAGCGCGGTATCGCCGACCAGCAATTCTTCTTCATCGAGATGAATACGCGGCTACAGGTCGAGCATCCGGTGACCGAGGCGATTACCGGCCTCGACCTCGTCGAATGGCAATTGCGCGTTGCGGCGGGCGAGCCGTTGCCCTTGCGGCAGGATCAGCTTGCGCCGTCCGGTCATGCGATCGAGGCGCGGCTCTATGCCGAAGACCCTGATGCTGGCTTCCTGCCGGCGACGGGCACGTTGCGGCGGCTGCGCTTCCCGCCCGATGCGCCTGGCCTGCGGGTCGATGCCGGCGTTGCCGAGGGCGATGTCGTCAGCCCGTTCTACGACCCGATGATTGCCAAACTGATCGCCCACGGTGCCGACCGCGCCGAAGCGGCGCGCCGGTTGGCCGAGGCACTGGCACACACCGAGGTCGCCGGCGTCGCCACCAACGCGGCCTTCCTGACGCGCCTGTTGCGCCAGCCGGATTTCCTGGCCGGCGCGGTTGATACCGGCTTCATCGAACGGCATGGCGCCGACCTGCTGCCGCCACCGGCGCCGCCGTCCGATACCGCGCTCGCTTTGGCCACGCTGGCGGTGCTGGCACAGCGCCGCGACACCGCGCGGGCCGCCGCCGCGCGCTCGGGCGACCCCTATTCGCCGTGGCACGATACCGGCGGCTGGCGGCTCAACCAGGATTTGTCCGAATCGCTGACTTTCATTGCCGGCGACGCGCGCTACGGTGTGCGCATCGACCATGCCGATGGCGGCCTTCGCCTGCATTGTCCGGGCGGCGCGCTGTCCGGCGTGGCCCATTTCGCGGCCGACGGCCGGCTCGTTGCCACGCTCGACGGCGCACGCCTCACAATCCCCGTAGTCGTGGGCGCCGGCCGGGTGGCGCTATCGTTCGACGATCGTGCCTATGATCTCATGCTCGACGATCCGGCTGCTGCCGCGGACCTTGACGAGGGCCATGCCGGCTCGGTCGCTGCGCCGATGCCGGGCAAGGTGATCCAGGTGCTGGTCGAACCCGGTGCGGCGGTGGAGAAGGGCCAGCCGCTCGTCGTGCTCGAGGCGATGAAGATGGAGCACACCCTGCGCGCGCCGGCGGAGGGGGTCATCGCCGAAATCCTCTATGCCGTCGGCGACCAGGTGGAGGAGGGCGCCGCTCTTGTCGCCTTCGCTGAGGAAGAATGAAGCGATCGGTGTTGCGTGCCCGCAAGCGACGCAGGCGCTAAAGCCGGGTACCTGCGGGGTTGAGCAGGCGCTTGGCGATGTGCGCGAGCGGCGGCCAGGTTGCCATCTGCAGGCCGATCTCGTGCGCGCGCAGCCGCAGCCGGCTGGGCGGTGTGAACAGGTGCACATTGCGCCGCGCCAGGGCCTGCGCCGCCTCGGCTTCCGGCCGCAGCCGCGCCTCGTACAGCGCGAACGCCACCGGTAGGTCGCCGGGGTGGTCGGCCAGCGCGTCGGCCAGCTTGACCGCGCCGCCCATCGCCAGCGTCGCGCCCTTGCCGGCGATCAGGCTGACCGCATAGCCGGCGTCACCGACCAGCACGGCGCGACCGCGCGCCCAATGCGGCGACACGACGGCCTGCGCGACCTCGTCGAAATAGACGCTGTGCGCGCCGGGCAGGCGCGCGATAACCTCCGGGATGCGCCAGCCGCAGCCGGCAAAGGCGTGCCGAAGCTCGGCCTCAACCGTTTCAAACGCCCGCTGCCGGCTGCCGTGGAAGATGAAGAAGGCGACCAGCCGGCTGTCCGAAACGGCGGCGAGCCCCGCGGCCCGGCCGACCTCGGTGATCGAATAGGTCGTGTCGGGGGCGAGGTTCGGAAAGTCGCTCCGGTCCAGGATGAATGCGGCGACGCGTGAGCCGAGGAAATGCAGGAACCGCTCCTCCGGCCCAAAGCACAGCGCGCGACCGCACGAATGCAGGCCGTCCGCGCCTGCGATCACGTCGCCCTCGATCGTAGCGCCGTTGTCCAGCCGCGCACGCACTCCGTCCACGCCGAGTTCGATCGCGTCCACCGCCGCGCCGAACCGGATTTCGACCTCGTCCCGCACGCGCTCATACAGGATGCGCTCGATGTCGCCGCGCATCAGGTTGAGCTGGCGCATCCCCGCCATGATTTCGAGCGCGCGGCCCTCGAACGCAAATTTCTCATGGCCGTCGCCGTCCAGCGCGACCATGCGCGCCGGCAGGTATTCGGCGGCGCGCAGCGCCTCGAAGATGCCGAGCCGGTCGGCGGCGTCATAGCCCGGATCGGACAAAGCCAGCATGTAGCCGCCGTCGCGCAAAGCCGGCGCGCGCTCGATAACGACCGGCGTGAGGCCGCGCTGATGCAGGCGCAGCGCCAGGGACAGCCCCGCGATACCGGCCCCGGAGATCAGAACGCGCATTCCAATTGTCCCTCGCCGGTCAGCCGGGCATGGCGCCCGGCTGGGCCGGTGCGTTAAATACGGCCATGTCCCTGCATCTGATCAAACTCAGTGTCGGCACTGATTCCATCGCGGACCTCGGCGCCTGGCAAGCCGCGCGGCGCAAAGCCTGGGGTGAGGTGCGGCACGTCACGCGCATGGTGCCGAAGCGCGCGGGTGAGCTGCTCGACGGCGGTTCGATCTATTGGGTCGTCAAGGGCGAAATCCAGGTGCGCCAGCGCCTGGTCGGGATTCGCCCGTTCACCGACGACGAGGGGATCAAGCGTTGCGCCCTGGTGCTCGACCCCGACCTCGTGGCGACCGAATGCGTGCCACGCGGCCCATTCCAGGGCTGGCGCTATTTCCCGGCCAAGGATGCGCCGCCCGACCTGTCGGCTGGAGGCGCCCAGGATCTGCCGCCCGCCTTGCGTAAGGAGCTGCGCGCACTCGGCCTGCTTTGATCGTCGCGCATCCGGCGTGGAACGTTACGGGGGAACGCACGAATGCGTCGGCCTTCAGGCGAAGGCGTCCAGGCGTTCCCGCAGTTTTCGTTTCACGTCAGGCCATTCGCTCGCCAGGATCGAGAAATAGACCGAGTCCCGGAAGTAGCCCTGCGGCATCCACATGTGATGGCGCAGCACGCCTTCTTCCGTCGCGCCAAGCTTTTTCAGCGCGGCGCGGGAGCGGGCGTTCTTCGAGTCGGTTTTGAATTCGACCCGGTTCCAGCCGTGCGCGAAGGCATTGTCCAGCAGCAGGTACTTCGCTTCCGGGTTGACATAGGTCGCCTGCATGTCGGGGCGATACCAGGTGAAGCCGATTTCGACCTTGGCATGGTCAGGCGCAATGGCGAGGTATGAGGTTGAGCCGACAATTGCGCCGTCTGCAATGTGTCGGACCACATAGCTCACCATCGTACCGCGGGCATTTTCGGCCTTCAGCCAGGCGAGCCGGCCGGCAAACCCTTCGACGGGATCCATGGGGATGTAGGTGAAGATGCCAGGCGCGGCGGCGGCCGCGAGCAAGGCCGCTTCGTGTTCTGGCGCGATCGGTTCGAGCGCGACGAAGCGACCGCGCAATGCGCCGCGGCTCAGCGGTTCCGGCCGTTCCATCGACGTCCCTCAATCCGTTGGCGCGCGGATCGCCATGTTGTCGATCAGCCGCGTCTGGCCCAGCCGGGCGGCGACCAGAACGCGCGCCGGCCGTGCGATTCTTTCGACTGGCTGAAGCGATTCGGCGTCGCGGATTTCGAGATATTCGACCTGGTCGAAGCCGGCGTCCGCCAGCGCGCGGACGCCATCGGCCAGGGCGGCGTCCAGCGGCCCGCCGGCTTCCGCGGCGGCGACCACCGCTTGCAACACCTGCGGGATGTGCGCCGCGATCCGGCGCTGGTCGGGATCGAGATAGGCGTTGCGTGACGACAAGGCGACGCCGTCCGGCTCCCGCACCGTGGGCCCGCCCAGGATTTCGACCGGGATGTCCAGGTCGCGCGCGAAGCGGCGAATGACCTGGAGCTGTTGGTAGTCCTTCTCGCCGAAAATCGCGACGTCGGGCAGAGCCTGGAGCAGCAACTTGGTGACGACGGTGGCGACCCCGTCGAAATGGCCCGGCCGCGCCCCGCCGCACAACCCTTCCGACACGCCGGCGACGCTGACCGTCGTGGCGAAGCCGGTGGGGTACATTTCCTCGACCGTCGGCGCGAAGATCAAATGGGCGCGCGCCCGCGCCAGGGTGTGCGCGTCCGCCCCCTCCTGCCGCGGATAGCGGCTGAAGTCCTCGCGCGGCCCGAACTGCTTGGGATTGACGAAGATGCTGACCACCACCTTATCGGCGCGGTGGAGGGCCATCTCGACCAGCGAGACGTGGCCGACATGCAGCGCGCCCATGGTCGGCACCAGGGCGACGCGCGCACCGTCGGAGCGCCAGTGGGCGATGCGGTCGCGCAGGCCCGACACCGTGCGTACGATCGGCACGTCGTAAAGAGCATCGTGAAGACTGTCTGTTGCCATGGCATACACTTTGGGTTCGCGCTAGATTGCGGCACCATATAGGGGACCGGAGCGGGCCGCCAATTCCGGTCGCCGCGCCGGCCCACCACCAAGCGAGCGGGAATCCAGGCATGGCGATTCGCAATGGTGCCCATATCGTCGTCCTGGGCAATGAGAAGGGTGGCTCGGGCAAGTCGACGACCGCGGTTCATGTCATCGTCTCGCTGCTGCGCATGGGCTTTTCGGTCGGCGCCCTCGATCTCGACGGGCGCCAGCGCAGCCTGACCCGCTATTTCGAGAACCGCTTGGAATTCGTCGGTCGCAACCGGCTCGACCTGCCGATGCCGGAGCGTCGCGTCGTGCCGCTCAGCGGGCTCGGCATCGTCGCCGAGGCGCGGGCCGACGAACGCGCGCGCTTTCTGGCGACGCTCGAAGAATTGTCGGGGTCGTGCCGGTTCGTGGTCATCGATTGCCCGGGATCGGACAGCTTCCTGTCGCGGCTCGCCCATTCGATGGCGGACACGCTGATCACGCCGATGAACGACAGCTTCGTCGATTTCGACCTGCTGGGCCGGGTCGATCCGGAGACCTTCCAGGTCCTGGCGCCGAGCCTCTATAGCGAGATGGTCTGGGAAGCGCGCAAGCGCCGGGCGGTGGGCGACCGCGGCTCGATCGACTGGATCGTGATGCGCAACCGGCTCGGTGCGGTCGATGCGCACAATAAGAGACGGGTCGGCGAAGGCCTGACCAACCTGGCCAAGCGCATCGGCTTCCGGCTGGCGCCCGGCTTCGGCGAGCGCGTGATCTATCGCGAGATGTTCCCGCGCGGCCTGACCCTGCTCGACCTGCGCGAGCCGATCCCCGGCATGCCGTTCTCGATGGCGCACGTCGCCGCACGACAGGAGGTGCGCGGCCTGATCGCGGCGCTGAAACTGCCGGGAGTGGAACCGGAGCGGATCGCGGTCTGATACCGACGCCCGATGCGTTTGACTCATCGGGCTTCGGCAAGCGCGACCGCGCTTATGCGAGGACAGCCAAGCGAGCGGAGGCGAGCGCCGGCGCTCGAGGCGCTCGTTGATAGCTTAGAGCGCCGCGATCAGGGCCGGGTCCAGATCATACATGTCGGCGCGGAACTGCGCCTCGCCCTGGGCGCCGCGCCAGGCCGTGAAATAGACGAAGAAGACCGGCACCGGGTCAGGCACGGCCTTGATGAACGGCTTGGCGGCGTCCATCAGCCCCTGGATGCGGGTGGCCGGCCAGTCCGGGCTATTCATCACGAACGCCGCCAACTCCGCCGGCTGCTCCACTCGGACGCAGCCGTGGCTCAGGTTCCGGCCCCACTTGCGGAACGCCTCCGGGTTCGACGTGTCGTGCAGATAGATGCCGAACGGGTTGGTCAGCGAGAAGCGGATCAGGCCGAGGGCGTTCTCCTTGCCCGGCCGCTGGCGCAGCGTGTAGGGGAACGATTTGGCCGTCAGTCGCCACCAGTGGATCGAGCCTGGATCGACATGCGTGCCGTGACTGAGCACCTCGAAGCCGAGCCGGTTGAGGTAAGACGGATCGGCCTGGATCTTCGCCAGCGTCTCGGTGCGCGCGATCTTGGGCGGGATCGTCCAGGTCGGCGCGAATTTCAGGTTGACGATCCAGTCGGCGATGATCGGCGTCGGCCAGTCGGGCTGGCCCGCGACCACACGCATCGTCAGGCGCACCTGGTCGCCGTCGATCGCCTGCAGTTGGTAGCCGGGCAGATTCACTGAGATAAAGCGCGCTGGTAGCTCGCGCGGCATCCAGCGCAGCCGCTGCATGTTCGCGCGGATTTGCTCCATCCGCTGGCGCGGCGAGATATCCAGGGCCGCCTGCGTACTCTGCCCGATCACGCCGTCCGGGGCCAGGCCGTGCCGCTTCTGGAACCGGCGCACGGCGCGGACCAGCGCATCGTCATAGACCTGCCGACCCGTCGTTGGCTGGTCGTCGGCCAGGCTCAGGTCGTCGCCGCCGACCGAGGCGAGCCGGACCGGATGCGACGCCGCGCGCTGTGCGCTTTGCGCGGCGCGCGCCGGCAGATCACCCAGCGTGAGCAGGATCGCGCGCAGTTGCGGCACGCGCGGGTCGCGGTCGCCGGGGTTGAGCTTGGGGCCGCGTGCCATCGGCCGCCACGGGCGCTTGGCCATCGCGCGGTATTCCGCGAGCATGGCCTTGAGCCCGGCATAGGCGTGGTTATGTGGGCCGATCTCGCCGAGCCACGCCTCCATATCCGGCGCGGCAAGCCCGTTGATCAGGATTTGCGCGGGATCGGCATATTCCCACGGGATCTGCCAATCGAAGCGGCGGCCGTTGAGGTCGCCGCCGGTCATGTCGCGAATGTAGTGCAGAACCGCTGCGCTCAGCGCGATGTCAGCCGCGGCCAGTTCGGCGGTCGCCTCCGGCGTCGCCGGCACTCCCGCCTGCACGGCGTCGAGCGCCTTCCTGATCCGTGCCGTCCGGAAGGCCGCGGGATTCAGGCCGTCCCGGTCGGCGCCGCGCATGGCCGCCAGCGCAAGGTCGGCCTGCGGCGACCAACCGCCGTTCGGGTCGCGCCAGGCCGGCCTGTATTGTCGGCGCAGATAGAAGCGGCGGACGGTCCCGTCCATCGGCTGTGCCAGCGCCGGGACGCTGGGCCAATCGTCCATATAGCCCTTGATGCGGATGGAGACCGGGTCGGACGCGACCTCGGGGCCCGTCTTGGCTGCCGTATCGGCGAAGCCCACCGTCGGTGCCACCATCGGCACGGGCGTGCTCGGTGGGGACGGGGGCTCAGCGCGCGTGCCAAGCGGCACGGCCACGAGCAGCACCAACGGCAATACGAACGGCCTTACTCTCAACATCGCCTCTCGTCTCCGCGGATCGGGCCCGGACGGCCCGCGACATTGCGCGCGCCACTGTGCTGGCGGACATCATCCGGCCGGCGCGCATGACGCGCGGGCGTGCGTGGGAACCGATCGGACGGCTGGATGCACGCGGGCAGGCGCGAGGATGTGATCGTGCGCCCTTGCTTCGCTTGCCGGCGGGCCGCCGGCCGGATCACGCGGCGCCGCGACCTGTGGCCGCCGGCGCGACGCGGGCCTGCGCCGCCGCGGCGCGGATGCGGTCGGCCAGCGCCTCGGCTTCTTCGGGCGTAAAATCGAGCGGCACTTGAATGCGCTCCGACATTACATAGACGCGGACTAAACCTGTCGACGTCGGCCCGACCTGTACTTCCGGCACTTGCGCGTGATAATTCGCGACCGACACGTTGCACCTCGATTGATCTGCCGAAATCCTCGACGGGGAATCGCCAAAAGTCAATCTGATCGATCGGCCAGCCGGGCCGCGCCGGGGCGGTGTCGGACGCCCGACCGGGGGCGAGGAAGGCGCCGCCGAGGGCGCCTGCGGGGTGTGCGGCGCGGTGCGTGGGGCCGGTTGGTAAACCGAAGGTTT
>JBDZUN010000332.1:0-2923 GCA_040255145.1 Hyphomicrobiales bacterium
CAAGACCTATCCCAACACTCAGCTTTTGATTGACGGCGAATGGCGCGATGGCGTCGAAGGCAGGACCATCCCGGTTCTCGACCCGGCGACGGGCGAAAAGATCGGTACGGTCGCGCACGCGACAAGGGCCGACCTGGATGCAGCCCTTGCCGCTGTCAACGGCGGAGCAAAAACCGGCCATTGGGCGGCGCAAAACCAGGCCACTGGCGCTGCTGCGAGCGGGGAACGTCGGGAGGGCGTAGCCCGACCAGAGTTTTCCGCTCGCAGCAGCGGCGATCTTATTGGTGAGGGTTGGGGGTTTTTCGTGCCCGGCTTTGCGCGAGGCGATAGCTGTCGCCGTTCATCTCGAGGATGCTGACGTGGTGGGTCAGCCGGTCGAGGAGTGCGCCTGTGAGGCGCTCGGAACCGAAGGTTTGGGTCCATTCGTCGAAGGGCAGATTGCTGGTGATCAGGGTGGAGCCACGCTCGTAACGCTGCGAGATCAGCTCGAACAACAGCTCGGCGCCGGTTTTGGAGAGCGGCACGAAGCCCAGCTCGTCGATGATGAGCAGCTTGTAGCCCGCCATCTGCTTCTGGAAGCGCAGAAGACGGCGTTCGTCGCGCGCCTCCATCATCTCGCTGACGAGCGCGGCCGCTGTGGTGAAGCCGACGGACAATCCCTTCTGGCAGGCCGCCAGGCCGAGGCCGGTCGCGACGTGGGTCTTGCCCGTGCCGCTGGGGCCGAGCGCGATGACGTTCTCGCGGCGCTCGATCCATTCGCACCGCGCCAGTTCCAGCACCAGCATCTTGTTGAGCTTCGGGATGGCGGCGAAGTCGAAGCTGTCGAGGCTTTTTGCGGCGGGGAACTTTGCCGCCTTGATGCGGCGTTCGACCATCCGCCGTTCCCGATCGATCAGTTCCAGCTCGACCAGCCGGGCAAGGTAGCGGACATGATCCACGCCCTCGACCGCACATTGCCGGGCAAGTTTGTGGTGCTCACGCAGGAAGGTCGGCAGCTTCAAGGTCTTGAGGTGGTGGGCGAGCAGGAGTTCTGGAGCATCGCTGCTCATGCCGGTTCCTCCTTACGGTCCAGCAGGCGCATATAGGCCTTGGCCGACGTCTTCTCGACAGTGGCTCTGGGCAGATAGGGATAGATGTCGAGGTCCAGCTTTGGTGGCCTGCGTTCGGCCCGGCACAGGACGAGGTGCTTCACGGCGTCGAAGCTGATGGCGCCCAGATGCAGCGCCTGCTTCACGGCTGCGTGCAGATCGGCCAGATCGAAGCTTTCCATCAGGCGCAGCACCTGCACATAGGCGCGCCGGCCCTGCTTGCCCATCCGTGCTTCCATGAGGCGGCGCAGTGTCGTGAACGCCTCCGGCAACTCCCAGCCCTGTAGCGGTGCCGCCTGGTCGAGCGCGTTGATCTTCTGCTCGATCAGCGGCAGGTAATGCAGTGGATCGAAGACAACCTCCTCGCGCTCATAGCTGCGCGGATGACGGGCAATGATCCCCCCGCCGCAGCCAATCACCACCTCGCCGACATAGCCACGGATCCAGACGTCCTGGTGGCCGTAGGCGACCGGGACGGAGTAGTCGTTGGTCCTGTAGCGCACCAGCGCCTGCGAAGTGACCCGACCGCTGGCATGGTCGCAAGCATCGAAGGGTGATGCCGGCAGTGGGCGCATCGCCACCAGATCGCGCAGCAAGCGTTCGCCGATCGTCTCGCTCTCGCCGCGCAGCCGGTCACCCTGGCGCTTGCGGCACTGCTCCTCGAGCCACAGATTGAACTCGTCCCACGATGCAAAGTGCGGAATCGGCACCATGAAGTTGCGGCGCACATAGCCGACCAGACCTTCGACGCTGCCCTTGTCATTGCCCTTGCCGGGGCGGCCGTAACGATCCCGGATCAGATAGTGGGACAGGAAGCCGCTGAACAGCGTTGCCCGCTTGCGCGTGCCGTCGGGCAGGATCTTCGCCACCAGGCAGCGGTCGTTGTCGTAGACAATCGACTGCGGCACGGCGCCGAAGAAGGCGAACGCATGGATATGGCCGTCCACCCACGCTTCGGCCACCGCCGCAGGATAGGCGCGCACATAGCAGGCATCGCTGTGCGGCAGATCGAGCACGAAGAAGTGCGCCTTCTGCTCAACGCCGCCGATGACAACGACAGCCTCCCCGAAGTCGGCCTGTGCGTGCCCCGCCGGGTGCGCCAGCGGCACGAACATCTCCTGGCCGCGCAGATCCCGCTTGCGCATATAGTCCTTGATGATCGTGTAGCCGCCGGCAAACCCGTGCTCGTCGCGCAGCCGGTCGAACACCCGCTTGGCCGTATGGCGCTGCTTGCGCGGGACCGCACGGTCCGCATCAAGCCACCGATCGATGACCGCGATGAACGCGTCCAGCTTCGGACGCCGAACCGGAGCCTGCCGCCGATAGCCCGGCGGAACCGAATACGCCATCATCTTGCGAACCGTGTCGCGCGAGATGCCGAAATGCCTTGCTGCCTCGCGCTGGCTCATGCCTCCGTCGCAAGCCACGCGAACCTTCAGATATAATTCCACGGTGTAGATCCCTATTCCCTCCCTGCGCCACGCAGAAAAGGGAAAAAGTGGACGACTTTTACGCCGCCCGCAGCCGGACAATCCCGCCGCTACCGTGGTCTAGTTTTCCACCGCCGTTCTCATCGAGGAGATCGCCTTGATGGTGGTCGCTGAGAATTGGGTGCCTTACGATTCGATTTATGAGAAGCGGCTGATCGATGCGCTCGCGAAGCTCAGGGCTCGTAGCGTGAAGGGGTTGCGTTACAACCTGCCCGCGGGAAAGCCCAGCGCCGTGGCCATGCTTCAGACCGGGAATAGGCCGATCGGCTTGTACATCGTCCCGTTGTCGGCCGAGAGCGGGTATGAGGAGGCGTTGGACGAAATGATCTCTTCACGGTCCGATGT